>JANQLL010000052.1 GCA_028280605.1 Candidatus Gastranaerophilales bacterium | reverse complement strand
AGGAGTTAGGGTTTGAATAACTATTTAGGAGTTTGTTTAGGTTTAATTTTAATAATCTTTTGTTTGTTGGGTTGTTCTACAAGTAATTATGGTCATTTTGAAAAATTACCTGATATGAATGTAGCCCGAGCACGTCATAAATCATTTTTAATGAAAGATGGTCGAGTTCTGTTATTTGGCGGTGATGGCTCAGTTAGATATAGAGATGGTTGGCGTTTTGTGGGAGAAAGAGCATTAAAAACAGCTGAAATATATGATCCTAAAACGAATTCTTTTACAATGACAAAAGGGTTTAGCCAAATAAGATATGCTTTTAATTCAATAATGCTTGACGATGGAAGAGTTTTGATAACTGGAGGTCAACGTAAAGGAACTAAAGCATTAAAACAAGCAGAAATATATGACCCTATATCTGATACTTTAACTCAAATTCCTGATATGAATTTTACAAGAAGAAGTCATTCAAATATTAAGCTTAAAGATGGAAAAATTTTAATTTTTGGTGGATGGTCAGGAAGGGTTGGTGAAAAGGGTAATAAATATGTAAAAAAAGCAGAATTATATGATCCAATTCAAAATAAATTTGAAATATTACCAGAATACCTTAATTTAAAATATAGTAGAGAAATTATAGGATCTTGTATATTAAATGATAGTAAAGTTTTTATAGTAAAGGATCTTAATAAAGAGGAGCAAGCTGAATTATTTGATCCTATTACAAAGCAATTCACAGTATTAGATAAAAAACTTAGCAATAAATCAAAGAAACATTACAATGACTATTATTTATATAAAACTATCTTATTAGAAAATGATAAAATAGTACTTTTTGGTAGAAATCGTAATCAAGTTAGTCAATTTGATATTTATGACTATAAAACAAATACAATACAAAGAGTTGGAAGCTCAAGTATTAAAAATAGAATTGGTGGAAGTTTAGTAAAACTAGATGAGAACAATATTTTAATTTCTAACAGTTCAGCTTGGGGATTTATGAGCCCTTATAATGTTGGTCGTCCAGAAATTTTTAATACAGATACATTAAAATTTCATAAACTTCCTGGAATGATTTATGGAAATATTGGTGTTTCCTCTATAAGGCTAAAAGATGGAAGGGTCTTAATTACTGGGGGACATGGAAAATCAAGTAAATATTTAAAAGTCTCAGAAATGTTTATACCTAAAGATTATATAAAGGAGAAAAAATAATGGTAACAAGACAAGAATATGCCTTTTTAAGTAAATCAGTTTATGGAGGACAACATGAACAAAGCCAGCCTGCTGGTTGGACAAGGGATGAAGTTAATAATCAAACATCTGACTTGTGGGGATTATAATAACAAATATTTTTGTTTTAGCTTAATTGTGTAGGGAATTAATAATAAAAACAAAAATTGCATGCAAATATTATACAGTTTATCCTTTAATAAATAACTTTAATTTTTTATTTGCATTTATAGATATATTATGATAGAGTCTAATAAAATAATTAAGCTAAGCTTGCATTAGTACGTATGTTAGTTGGTTAAAACAAATATTTTTTAGAACTTTAATTATTTGATGAATTTAGAGAGTTAAGTAGATGAAAAAAAAGTATTATTTTTTATTTTTTGTACTATTTTTTACATTAAGTTTTTGTATTAAAGCCGAAAGCTTTAGTTTATGGAGTAAAAAAGACCCTAATGGAAAGTTTGTAACTTTGGGTGAGTTTGATTTACCTC
>JANQLL010000042.1 GCA_028280605.1 Candidatus Gastranaerophilales bacterium | reverse complement strand
AAAAGTAAAATTGACCATTTAACTTTTTAACACTCCCGCTTCGCAATTCAGAGAATAGTTTATTTTATTAACTTTAACTCGATTTAATAATCTGAAAAGTATTTTGGTGGAAGTATAACGTAAAATGGATGTTTTCTCTGTGTTAGAAAATCATCCATTACAAAATTTGCTTCTTTTAGCCTTAAAGAGAGCCCAAAAAATATTCAACTGTATGTGATGTAAAAATTAAAAAATATATAGACTGCAATGATTTTTGCTTAGAAAAGGGTATAAAAAGGCACACTTATCCCCTAAGCGGAAAAAGTGCTGTTTTGAAATTAAAATTTGCGTGGCTAGCGCATCCTTTAATCTCTTGCTATTTAACAAGTTTGTACTTTTTTTAGCTTGACTTGTTGTATATTTATTAGCATTTACTCTGTTTAATACAGGGTGTTGGTTTTTACTAATAGACTTAGCTACTGCTAATATTTTAGCAGTTTTGGTATTGTTCGGTTTTGATATTATTTTATCTGATAATTCTTTTATATTTTTATATACATTATCTAAAAAAATTAAAATGCTTGATAAACCTGAAAAAGAATATGTTTCTTTTTCTTTAGTATTACTTTGTGAAATAAACGGGCATAGTAATGTTATTATATTCCACAAAATAATGAATAGATTTTTGGTGTAGCTTGTTAAATTCATTTGTTTATAGCCTTTAGGTCTCTTCTGTAAAAGTTTAAAAATCGAATATATTTATACTTTATAGCTTTTATATATATTTTAGCATTTTTTAAAAATTTTCGCAGGCTCTTGAAAAAGATAAATATTATTTTTGTAACATTACTTAATGAAAATATAGTTTTTTTGCTGAGATGCACAATTATTTTTAGATTTTATTCATAGGGTAGAAGTAGAATAAGATAGTGAAAAAATTGAAAAAGTAAAATAAAAATTATGGTAGGCCCCAAGCTTCAGCTAAACCTTGATTTAGGTAGAAGAGTTGTAGATGAAGTCAAATCACTAGGTTTAGAGTCTTCAACTTTACATACATTAAGAGGTTCAAAAACTGACCAAGAAATAAAAGAAATTAATGACGCTATAGATAAAAATAGAGAGCTATTTATTGACTACATAGACGAATCTATAAAGGAAACAAATACATTGCTAGCTGAAGACTCTATAGATTATTTAAAAAGTCAATCGATAAAAGATAAAGTCGGCAATTGTGCGGAACAGTCTCTTTTTGTAGCAAGAAAGTTAAGGGAAAAAGGAGCCAAAAAAGTTGCTACGCTATTGTTAAGTTTGTCAGATCAGTTAAAAAATGAAAACTTTAATGATGTTTTTAATCGATTTAAAATATTTGGAAATCATGTTATTGTAGTTTTGGGATTGAAAAGAACTGCAAACTTGCATAAACCTGAGACTTGGGGTAAGAACGCTGTTATAGTTGATTCTTGGCTTGACATTGCAGAACCCGCAATTAGTGGCTTGAATAAAATATTTGATGCGTCAGGGATACCCAAAGAACACAGGAAAGATATTGAAATAAAAGATTTTGCTCCTGAATTATTTGATGGTTTTAAAGAAAACACATACTCTTGGGATTGGTATAAACAAGATAAATCCAGAGGCTAAATTATTTTAGCCTCCAATTAGATTATTTAGACTGCTTCCAAAACAAATTATACTGCTCATCAATTAAATTTCAGATTACTCTTTTGAATGAGTTTATAAAAAGTAAAATTGACCATTTCACTTTTTAGCACTCCCGCTTCGCAATTCAGAGAATAGTTTATTTTAATAACTTTAACTCGATTTAATAATCTGAAAAGTATTTTAGAGGGAGTATAATTTAGATCTCCTTTATTTTATGATTGCTGAAGGTGCATACTCAAATAAAGAATTAAAATATAAATTTTTTAATATTTTGATAAAAAATTTGTTGACTAATAACTAAGTAATTATTAAATTATTTATATATTTAAATTAAGAATATACGGAGAAATAAGAATTGAAACCAAAAGTTGCGGTTATCGGTTGTGGAATATGGGGTAAAAACCTGGTCCGAAATTTTAATAATTTAGGAGTTTTAGATTTAGTTTGTGACTTGGATAAAGAAAATCTAAATACTATTAAGAACGACTATATTGATATAGAAACAACTAATAATTTGGATGAAGTTTTGTTATCCAACGATATTAATATGGTCGTAATTGCAACACCAAGCCATACTCATTATCCGCTTGTAAAAACCGCGTTAGAATACGATAAGCACGTATATGTGGAAAAACCTATAGCTACTACTGCAAAAGAAGCTTTTGAACTGAAGCAATTAGCAGAGAAAAAAGGATTAGTTTTGATGGTAGGGCATTTACTTTTATACCATCCTGCCGTTAATAGACTTAGAGGATTAATTAAGGATGAATGCTTAGGTAAAATCAAATATATTCAAAGTGACAGGCTTAATATTAATTACTTCAGAAATGACAGAAGCGTAATGTGGGATTTAGCCCCGCATGATTTATCTATGATAAGTTATGTTTTGGATAAAAATCCATTAGAGGTTGTATCTGCCAGAGGATGTGCAACAAATAATGATAATATTATGGATATGGTTCATTTAGACATTGATTTTCCAGATGGCATTAAAGCACATATAAGCACAAGTTGGATCCATCCGGAGAAGCGAGTATTATTATTGGTTAGAGGGACAAAGGCAACGGCAGTATTTGATGATACTTGCATGTCAGAAAAATTACATATATATGATAATTTTTCTCAATCAAAAGATTGCGTTGGCTACCCTGAATATCTGGAAATTGAGCCTTTAAAGCTTGAATGTCAGCATTTTATTAATAGTGTTATAAATAAAATCAAGCCAAGAAGCGATGGTGACAATGGGTACGAAATAGTAAGAATTTTAGAAAATGCTGAAAAGCTAATGCTTGGAAAAAATTATCAAAAGCTTCATAGTTTAAAGCTTTCAAGTTCTCGTAAAAAACAATAAATCCTATAAAAGTTGGTTTTTATAAGGTAATAGGAATTTAAATTTGTTAAATTAAAAAAATTGCTTGCAATTAAAAAATTCTTTGGTTATAATTCAAAATGTAAAAGAGATGCGGGAATAGTTCAGTGGTAGAACGCCTCCTTGCCAAGGAGGAGGTCGCGAGTTCGAGCCTCGTTTCCCGCTTGTCTATTTACAATAACAAAAGTTTTTATTGATAATATTTATTGGTGGGGAATTACGGGACTCAGATCCCGATTTTTGTTATTTATAGCAATTTTTTGTTTTAGCTTTTTTTACCTAATTAAGGAGAAGTTATTACATGAAGCTTAAGAATGTAGGCAATAAAAATAATATATATGCTATAAGGCAAGCTAATGGTAGTTTGACTTCAAAAAGTGCATCAAATAAAAGCTCAAGAACGAAAATTGCTACAAATATTGCGATTGCTACAGGTATTGGAGGAACTGTCATTGCGGTTATAAAAAGAAAAAGTATTAAAGCATCTGTATTTAATATTTTAGCCTCTAAAAAAGTCAAATTAATACTTGACCCAATAGCAAAATTTATGGATAACTGGTGGGCTAAGCCTGATCCCAAAAGATATTATAAAGAATTTACAGAAATTAAAAAAGGCAAATATTACAGAGGTATTCGCCCTGTAAGTTTTAAGCGTTATAAAATATGTCTTAAAAACCCAGATTATTTACATTCAAAAGATATTTCAAGATTTCAAAAGTTTAAAGACAATAATATAAAAACTATTATAGATCTAAGCAGATCTACCAAACAGGTTAAAGCCAAAGAAACAGAGCTTGCAGGTCAGTTTGGGATAAAATATGTAAATATACCGCTAACAGGTCTTAGGTCACCAGAGCCAAAGGAGATAGTAGCCTTTTTTAAAACAATTAAGGATTCTCCCGGTGGAGTTTATGTTCATTGTTTAGATGGTAAAGATCGAACAGGAGTAATGTCTGCCTTATATAGAGTTGTTAAAGATAAAATGGATTGGAAAGATGCATACAAAGAAATGAAAAAATTTAAATACTCCGAAGAAAAGCTTCCTAAATTAAAAGACTTTTTGCAAGAATTTGCCGAAGCTGAAAAATACAAAGGGTTAAGGTCCACTTTATCTGAAATGTTTATCAATAAATAAGAATTATTTATAATAAGAGTTTAATTAAATTGTATTTTTTACACTTGCAATTTAAAATTTATTTAGTTATAATTTGAATTAGACTCCATCTAAAATACTTTTCAGATTATTAAATCGAGTTAAAGTTAATAAAATAAACTATTCTCTGAATTGCGAAGCGGGAGCGTTAAAAAGTGAAATGGTCAATTTTATTTTTTTATGAGCTCATTCAAAAGAGTAATCTGAAATTTATTGAGCAGTAAAAAAATGCGGGAATAGTTCAGTGGTAGAACGCCTCCTTGCCAAGGAGGAGGTCGCGAGTTCGAGCCTCGTTTCCCGCTTTTTTATATTAAAACTATTTTTATGTTTCATATTTAGTGTTTGCTACTAATATTAATGGTCATTATGCAGTAATATATTTATTCTATAAGAAATGAATAAAAAAATATATTTCTATAAAAATTAAAGCTGAATTCAAAGAATCAGAAACATAAATAGAGATGTCATAGGCTCAACTTAATTATTAAGAGTTATTAATAAGAATATATAAGCTTTAAAAAGGCATTGTGTTTTATTTTTTAAGCATATAAATAGCAAAAAATGTTATTGAATAGCTATATATCATAACCTCAAAATAACCTAAGTTGAATATAATTGAAAATAATTTATTTGAATTTGTAATGTTTTGGTTATAATATTATTTGTACTGGCATTTTGTGTTGGAACAAAATTAAATCCATAAATTATATTTGAGCTTGTGTAACCTTAATAGAAGAAGAATATACATTATAATTACAAGACTCTAAAATTATTTTATGCCGAATAATAGTATGCTAGTTAACAATAGTTTAATTAAATAGATATAGTATAATATATAAGTAAGTAGATAAATAGATAGAGTAGAGAAAATGAAAGTAGATGTAGTAAAACAAGAAAAAAATATCGTTGAATTAGATATTGAAATCGATGCAGATATCGTTGCACAAGAGTACAGCAAAGCTTGTCGAAAAATCAGTGAAAGAATGAATATTCCTGGTTTCAGAAAGGGTAAAGCCCCAAGAGCTATTGTAGAAAAATATGTTGGTCCTGACAAAATTCAAAAAGAAATTTTAGATAGACTATTACCAAATGTATTCGCAGATACAATAAGTGAACATCAATTTGATTTGGCTACAGAGCCGTTTGTTGAATCATTTAAACTTGAGCTGGGTGTACCTCTTAGTGTAAAAGCAAAATTAGAGTTAAAACCGGATGTAAAATTAGCTCAATATAAAAATTTACAGGTAGATGTACCAAAGTTTGAGCATCCTGAAGATTCTTTAGAAAAAGAACTAAAAGCTTTATCCGAAAAGTTTGCAAAGCAAGAGACTGTAGTAGGCAGAGCAGCTACAGATAAGGATATAGTGATTATTGATTATAATGGAACAATTGATGGTGAACCAATAAAAGGCGGTTCAGCAAAAAGTCATCAGTTGGATTTAGCCAATAGCAACTTTATTCAAGGATTTGCAGAGCAAATTGCCGGAAAGAACGTTGGTGATGAATTTACAATAGACGTTACATTTCCAGAAGATTACTTTGATCCAGAATTGTCAGGAAAAGATGCTAAGTTTGAAATCAAAGTAAATGAAATGAAACAAAAAATAGTTCCAGAGGTTAATGACGAGTTAGCTCAAAAATTAGGACCGTTCCAAACTGTAGATGAATTAAAGGAAGACTTAAAATCTTATCTTGAAAAATCTCAAACATCAGAGAATGAAAGCAGAGCAGAGCAAGCTGTATTATCAAAAATAATTGATCAAGCAGAAGTTGAAATTCCGGATTCAATGATAAATAAAGAAGCTAGAGTGCTTTTAGAAGAAGTTCAATCCAAGTTAAAAAGTCAAGGCATATCTTGGGAACAAGTTCTAGAAACCCAAGGTCATGAATCAATGTGGAATAACCTTAGAGATGAAGCCTCCAAACGAGTAAAAACAAGCTTGGTTTTAGGGGCTATTGCAAAAGAAGAAAATCTTCAATTAAAAGATAATGATTTCGTTGATAGAGTAAAAGATTTGTCAACCCTCTATAATACGGATGAGGAATCAGTATTTAAACATATTTCTCAAAATCCTGATTTAGCCCAAACTCTTTCTCAACAAATAATGGGACAAAAAGTAGTAGACTTTTTAGTTGAGAATAACGAAATCAAATATATTGATGATGTTCCTCAAGAGAATGAAAGCAATAATGAATAGAATGATATAGGTTTTGAATTAATTAGAGAGGATGTAAACATGGGATTTGTTCCTGTAGTAGTAGAACAATCAAGTAGAGGCGAGAGATCCTTTGATATCTTTTCAAGATTACTCAGAGAAAGAATTATATTCTTAGGTACTCAAGTAGATGATATGGTAGCAAATTTGATTGTTGCACAATTATTGCTTTTGGATTCAGAAAATCCAGAAAAAGATATTATGTTATATATCAATAGTCCAGGAGGCAGTGTAACTGCGGGATTAGCAATATATGACACGATTCAACATATAAGAGCTGACGTTAACACAATTTGTCTTGGTCAAGCTGCAAGCATGGGAGCATTCTTATTAGCTGCAGGTACACCGGGTAAACGTATGGCTCTACCTCATTCAAGAATACTAATTCACCAGCCGTTAGGTGGCGCTCAAGGGCAAGCAACTGATATTCAAATTCAGGCGGAAGAAATCGGCAGAATAAAAAGAACGTTAAATGAACTCATGGCAGGTCATACTGGTCAATCAATTAAAAAGATTGAAAAAGACACTGACAGAGATTACATTATGACCCCGGCTGAGGCTGTTGAGTACGGTATGATTGATAAAGTAATAACAAAAATTGATAAAGATGAAAAAGCAGAAACTTTTTAAATTAGGAGAGAATTATTTATGGCTAAACATGATGACAGCCGCTTAAAATGCTCATTTTGCGGAAAAACACAAGATCAGGTGAAAAAATTAATCGCCGGTCCTGATGTATATATCTGCGATGAGTGTGTTGATCTATGTAATGAAATTTTGGACGAAGAGTTATTCGAAACTAAAGAAAATGAAAGTGAAACTTTAGAAGCCCCAAAATTGACAGACATTCCTAAACCTCATCAAATTAAGGATTATCTTGATCAACATATTGTAGGGCAATTTGATGCAAAAAAGCAACTTGCTGTAGCCGTATATAATCACTACAAGAGAATAAACCATAATGCTTCAATCAACACTCAAGAAAACTCTGATAGTGTAGAAATACAAAAAAGTAATATTCTCTTGATAGGTCCAACAGGAAGTGGTAAGACATTATTGGCACAAACTCTTGCTAAGTTGCTGGATGTTCCATTTGCAGTTGCGGATGCCACTACACTTACGGAAGCTGGTTATGTTGGTGATGATGTAGAAAATATACTATTAAGATTGTATCAAAATGCTGAATATGATGCTGCTAGAGCAGAAAGAGGCATTATTTATATTGATGAAATTGATAAAATAGCCAGAAAATCAGAAAATCCAAGTATAACACGCGATGTAAGCGGTGAAGGCGTACAGCAGGCACTTCTAAAAATGATAGAAGGTACTGTTGCAAACGTACCTCCACAAGGTGGAAGAAAACATCCTCATCAAGAGTTCATACAAATTGATACAAGCAATATATTGTTTATTGTAGGTGGTGCATTTGTTGGCTTGGAAAAAATTGTTGAAGGAAGAGCAGGTACTGGCAAGCTTGTTGGCTTTGGTGCGTCAGGTCCAAAAGCTGCTTATGAAAGAGATATTCAAGCTGCTAAAATGCTTAAGCAAATGGTACCGGAAGATTTGCTTAAGTTTGGCTTAATACCTGAATTTATTGGTAGGGTACCGGTTTATGCCGTTCTTGATCCGTTAGATGAAGAAGCTTTAATAAAGATATTAACAGAACCCAAAAATGCTATAATCAAGCAATACAAACAATTATTAGAAATGGATGGTGTAAAGCTTGGCTTTGAAGATGAATCTATAAGATTAATCGCACAAGAGGCTATGAAGCGTAAAACAGGGGCAAGAGCATTAAGGTCTATCGTGGAAGAATTGATGCTGGAGCTTATGTACGAAATACCGTCCAGGGATGATATAGAATTGTTCAATATAACACCAGAGATGGTTAAAAAAGGGGGGAATGCAGCTGAGTTGCTTCATTTACCTCAGTCAAACCAGCCGAAGGGTGAAATTGCATAAAATATAGAATTCATATTCATAATCAAAAAATGTCTCAATGCTTGAGGCATTTTTTTGTGGCTAATTTACTTCTTTTAAGGAAGTAACAAAAGTTCTTTTTGTATCTCCCCCTAGCAAGGGGAATATTCTTTTTGGACCTGGCTTTCCGTCGGCAAAGCCGACTCGCTCAACCCTTAAAAAATTTAAGTAAGAATTTTTTATTTGATTTTATAGTTATGAACTATTTTAAGCTGTGCTTCCAGTCCTTTATCAGTCAAAGAAGTAACTTCATATATTTTTATAGGCTCTTGCCTACCTTTAAGAATTTTTTCCCCTATATAGTTCACATTCACAAATTCATTTACGTGATTATAGGTAGCTTCTGTAATCATTATTTTTACGTGATAGTCTTTAGTTAGTTTTTCAACTCTTTGGGCAATGTTTACGTTGTCGCCAATAACTGTATAGTCAACAAGCCTGTGTGATCCTATTTGACCAACAATCATATCTCCTGAATTTATGCCTATTCCAATATTTATGGCACTGTGTCCGTTAGCTTTCCATTTTTCATTTAATACTTCAAGAGTGTCCTGCATGTCTATTGCGCTCATAACACATAATAGCGCATGATCTTTTAAATATAGCGGATCACCATAAAATGCCATAATCGCATCGCCCATAAATTTATCTAAGGTTCCGTTGTATTTTAAAATCAC
Organism: Candidatus Gastranaerophilales bacterium; assembly: GCA_028280605.1. Classification (GTDB taxonomy): domain Bacteria; phylum Cyanobacteriota; class Vampirovibrionia; order Gastranaerophilales; family JANQFW01; genus JANQFW01. The sequence continues at coordinate 1,963 of JANQLL010000042.1, read as the reverse complement.
TTCCACCATTTCGGTCAAATATTCGTTTAATTGTGGAATCAATATTTGCACAGGTGTATTCTCTGTTAACGTTGTGAAATCTCGTATATCAGAAAACATTACAGACATATCTTTTCTTTGTCCATCATTGCTTATGCATTTAGGGTCTTTTAACAACTTATCAAGAACTTGTGGAGAAACAAACTTTCCGAAAAGCCCCTCAACTTGTTTTTTTTCGGATTTTTCAATGGTCATTTTAAGCAAATAAGTTGTAATGGCAGTACACGTGATAAAAATTGTAGGATATGTCATATTTATCCAAATTCTTACCTCCGGGTGTATAAACGCTAAAATAGATAAGAAATAAAACGAGGCTAAAATTAAGAAAAACCATACTAAACTAAGAAAATAATTTTTAGTCTTTATATTAAAATACCCGACTAAAAAACAAAAAAGAATTACTACAGCAAGGTTTAAAGAAAATTGTGCTGGTGTAACAAATTTTCTTGCGACCGGGTTTAAAATATTAGTATCATTTAATAAATTATCTATTACTGTACTAATAATCTCAGGTCCGGGATATATCATATCCATCGGTGTTGGGTGTAAGTCTGTCCCGGCAGATGTTTGGCCAATTACAATGATTTTATCTTTAAATACATCTGGCGCTAAATAATCATTTTCATTTATATTTTTAATAATTTTTTTATTATAAGCATCGCTTAAAAGTATTTTACCTATCGAGTATGTAGGATAAGTGCCGGCTTTCCCATGCCAATTTATAAGAAAGCGCCCTTTGTTATCGATAGGAATTTCTCTTTTTCCTATAACTATTTTGTTTTTTCTTAGCCCTATCTTTTGTTTGTCTTGTTTGTTTATTAGTGAAAGCACTGCAGCCATTGGAAGTGAGGGTACATAATATGTTTTTTTCGGTGTTACAAGTCTATATAAAGGAATATGATATCTTGCAATCATATTTTCACCTTGTTCAAGGTTTATTACACCAACTTTATTAACATTGTTTAACAGGTCTTTATATATAGAGCTGTAAGAATAAAAAGAAATACTGTCCAGTAGTGATTTAATATCTTTATCGTTAGATTGCACAAGGTGCTTGTCATCTATTGATAAAAATAAACCCTCTTTTTGGGGTGATTTAGTGCTAAACCCAAGTGATTGTATTATTATTTGATCTATTTGCTCATTATTATACTTTGATAAAATTTTGGCTAGTTTACTTTGGACGTTTGGGTACTTATAGTCACCACTTTCAATAGATTTGTTATTTTTAAATAAATCTAGTCTATGCGCATAAACGGCAATACCAATAATAACATTAGAATCTTTAACTGCGTTTGCAAAGAAACGATCAGACTCTGCATTAGCCTTGCTTATACCTTCTTTGCTCTCGAATTTTATGTCAAATATTATAGCTTTAGGGTTCCCTTTGTTTATATAATTAACAACATCTCCCCATACTTTTCTGGGCCATGGCCAGCGACCTATATTTAAATCTTCATTATGGCTTAATATCTCGGAAGTGTAGTCATCAGCTGTTAGTAAAATAATATTTGACTTAGCATTAGCAATATTTCTAAAGGGACCTTTATCTGTAGCAAGTTGTGCTCTCCAGTCATATGTAATAAATTCAATACTGCTGAGTAATCCTTTTAAACTTCCGCCTAATTTATAAGCCCCAATATTCCAAAGTAGCATAACTAACAGAATGCTTAGTACTATAAAGCTGTTTCTATATAAACTTTTTCTGTGCATTTTATAACCCTTTTTACGCTTATATTTAAATATTACAACATTCAATTTTTTTTTTGATAATCAAAAAAATGTATTTTTATATATTTATACTGCTCATCAATTAAATTTCAGGTTACTCTTTTGAATGAGCTCATAAAAAAGTAAAATTGACCATTTAACTTTTTAACACTCCCGCTTCGCAATTCAGAGAATAGTTTATTTTATTAACTTT
>JANQLL010000019.1 GCA_028280605.1 Candidatus Gastranaerophilales bacterium | reverse complement strand
TGGATATTACAGAAGCAGGAAATAAATATCTAAAACCTTTGATTTCATTAATAAAAGGTGAACATAACAAACAAACTTTTGAAAAATATTTATACGGCTTAATGTTAGAAAATAGCAATTTTTCAACATTAAATATTAATGAACATACAGAAGAAAAAGAGCTTTCACAACTATATTACTTTCTGGATGTGGATTATCAGGACATTTTAGAATATTTCCCTGTTAGGCATTTAGCGCATAAACACTAAAATAGAGCCTTGTTTTTTCGCTTCCGCCCAGGTGAGAAAAAGTCCGATTTTAGTCAGCTTCAGGGTGTATTTTGTCCGGTAAAAGATCTTTTAACTTATGTAAACTTAGGGCTAAACCATAGTAAAATCAATAGTTTCAAGCAGGTGGGCCAAAATCGGACTTTTCCGTGAAAAACTAGTATTAAAAAAAAAGGTGGAAACCTAAACTTTTGTTTCCACGAGGAAAGAAGGGTTCCTTCTAAAAGGTCTAATACAATGATATTTTTAAAATTAATATTTTTAATTCCGAAAAAAGTCTTACTAGAATGCTTTACGACAAAAATACTATTCTCAATCTCTCTGTGCTTCATATCCCAGCATAATTTGTTTAAAGAAGGAAAGTCCTTTAATAATTTTTGCCTGTTTTTTAAAGATATTTAGTCCGTATTTAGAAATATATTGTTAACTTTTGAAAAGTCGGAAGTACTTTTAAGAAATATTCTTGTATTTTCTTTCCAAACTTCATTAAAGCTAGATACTTCATCTGCTAAGCTTCTTATTTCAGGGGATAGCCAACTTAATAAAAGTAATATATTATTATAACAATTATTTACGCTGGCCGGATAATCAAAAATTACTTCATGATGAGATATTCTATTTCTTATATACTGAACTTCTTTCAATTTAGGGAAGATAAAACCTATTCTATTTGATGTTTTAAGATTGAAATGTGGAAACGTGGATTCAAACATATTTTTTTGTGCCATAAATCAACTTTATATTTTTTATTAAACAGATTTACCCAAAAACCAAGACTCAATTCTGCAATTAATTTACCTTCAGTAGCCTGTTTTCTTTTATTTAATTCTTTATATGATTCTAAATAAGTTATTAATTCCTTGTCTTTCAATATAGCCTTGGCTATATTTTTGTCTAGCAGCCAATTTTTAGCAATTTTTTGATTTATGGCATTATTAATGTGGTTTCTTAAAGTTATTTCTAGTAAAGAAATTATAGGATATAATTCTTTAGAAAGCTTTATATTCCATAAATATACGTCAATGACATTTTCTTCATTAGCTTTATTATTGATTATATATCTTTTAAGTCTTTCATTATTTAAGCTATAATTATATTTATGCACAAAAACCTCAAATTGAAAAAATTTAGAAATATGATATAATAGAAATGTAAACTCTGGATTTTCTTCCTGCCTTTGGCATAGATGCCAGAGTATCGTTTTATTATATCATATTTTAATTCAAAATTTAAAAACTGGTTTTTGGATTTATTAGAACAAATGCCAGTTTTTTTATTGTTCCAAAAGAGATACATTTCCTCAAAATTGTGAGCTATTTCGTGAAATCTGAGTTATCATACACACCAATGTATGTAACTTATGTTGGTATCGAATAAATGACAGAAAACAATTTGCTAAATACACAAGATTGCTGGCTAACGACGGATGTTGTGGCTAAGCTTAAGGGTATAACAGAAAGAGCTGTTAGAATTGCAATCAGAAAAGAAAAATATATTTCTAAAACCTATAACACGAGAGGAGGAAAGAGTTACAAGGTGCTGTTACCGTCTTTAGAGCCTAAGTTTCAGCAGAAATATCTAGACCAGTATTATAAAAATATGGTTTTATCGGATTCACAGCAGGAGTTGGCTAATGCTGAGCCGCGACAAGAAAAAATTATCCCTGAACATATTAAAAAGATTGCCCTGACCAGGTTAGACTTGTTGAAATTATGGTATAAGTTTAGAAAAGAGACTGGCATTGTTAAAGAGGCTAATAAAAACTTTTTGCAGCTGTATAATTCGGGTGAATTTTATTCAAATATATTTGAAATACTGGGCAAAGTTTCAATTGGAACTCTTTATCGGTGGAAGCAAGCTTTAGGTGGCTTTGAATCTGACGACTGGACCAGGCTTGTCCCTGAATACAACTATTCAAGAGAGACTGAGTACAGAACCAGCCTGAATGATGAAGAAATCAGGATATTTATGAAGCTTCTTTTGAATCAGAATCGATTCAGTATTGGCAAGGCTATAAGTCTTACTAAACACATATTAAAGACAAAGGGTCTTGAGATCACCGCTCGTGACATTACTTTTCGCAGATATGCCGAGTATTTTAAGCGATATAATTATGATAAGTGGATTTTGGTCAGGGAAGGCCAAAAAGTGCTAAGAGATAAAGTTGAACCTTTTATTGTACGAGATGCCTCGACTTTAGAGGTTGGAAGCGTACTTATAGCTGATGGTCACAGGCTGAACTTTCAAGTGATAAATCCGTTTAGCGGTAAACCAGCAAGAGCAAGTCTTGTTGGCTTTTTAGACTGGAAGTCAACTGCTCTTGTAGGTTTTGAAATAATGATAGAGGAAAATACTCAATGTATAGCAAGCGCTCTTAGAAATTCCATCATTAACCTCGGAAGGATCCCTGATATAGTTTATCAAGATAATGGCAAAGCTTTTAAATCTAAGTTTTTTCAGGGCAATGAGGATTTTAAAGAGCTTGGCTTTAATGGTATATATGGAAAGCTTGGCATAAAATCCGTTTTTGCAGCCCCGTATAATGCAAGGGCAAAGGTTATTGAAAGATTTTTCCTTGAGTTTCAAGAATCATTTGAAAAACTTTTGCCTTCATATATTGGTTCCTCTATTGAAAACAAGCCTGCCTACTTAAAAAGAAACGAAAAGCTTCATAAAGAAATCCATAGCGGATATGTTCCAACCATTCAAGAAGCTGTTCACCTAATAAACTGCTGGCTTGATTATAAACACTCACAGCCTTGTCCAAATGTAGCAGGCAAAACAGTGGCTGAAGTTTTAGCAGAAGCTCAAACAGAGCAAAGTATTGATGAGCAGGAGCTTGATGATTTAATGATGGCGCAGGAAGTTAAGAATATCGGAAGAAACGGCATAAGGTTTTTAAAATCCGACTATTTTGATGACACGCTCTATGGCTTGAGGGATAAAGCTATCATTAAGTATAGTTTGTTTGACCTAAGCTATATCAAGGTTTACTCACTAAAGGGCGAGTTTTTATGCAAGGCACAGAGGGTTATGCCGACTCATCCTATGGCTAAGCACCTCGGTGATATTAAGGATATGGAGGATTACAAACAAAAAATAGTTAAGCAAAAAAAGCTAAGAAACAAAACAATAAAAGCTTTTAAGCAGTATTTCAACAAGGAGGATCTTTATATGATTGAAAAAGAATTAGTTAAGAATACAGAAGTAGTCGACATGCCGGAGGCAAAGCCGGAAAGTCCGAAGCTGATCCCTAAAATAAAGCCTGGGCAAGTTTTATCGCGTCCGATATTTAAATCAAAATTTGAAAGATACGAATGGCACTTAAAAAACGGCTGCATTGACAAAGAGGATAAAAAATGGTTCGAAGAGTACAAAAAATCCTCTGAATTTGCTGAAATATATGATGAAAGTCAATAACAATGAGGATTGGTAATGAAAAAAATATTTGTTAAAACTCAAAACGTAAAAAACTTTATTAATCTTGTAAACAATTTGAAAACAAGGGCCGAGGGAGTACCGGGCATGGCTTTAGTATATGGGGAACCGGGGCTTGGTAAAACTCAAACCATATTATGGTGGGCTATGCAAAATAATTCAGTATTTATCAGAAGTGCAAACAATATGTCCGCAAAATGGCTGCTTGAAGAGCTTGTTGAATCACTTGGTGAAATGCCGTATTACAGATATTCTCATCTTTTTAGGCAAGTAATAAATCAGCTTACGCTTGATCCAAGAGTGATAATTATTGATGAGGTAGACTATCTTGCGACAGATGCAAAAATTATAGAGACACTCAGGGATATTCACGACAGGACAAATATCCCAATAATCCTTGTCGGAATGGGTCAGGCTGACAAAAAGCTGATAAGATATAAGCATCTTTATGATAGGCTGTCTGAAATCCTTAGGTTTGAGCCATTTAGCCAATGGGATATTAAGACAATAGTCTCGCAACTTTGTGAAGTTGAAGTAACAGACTGCGCCATAAGGCATATATACTCTCAAACAACAAGATTCAGGCAAATTGTAAAGCTGATAAACAAGGCTGAACAGCTTGCTTATGCAAATAATTTAAGTATGCTCGATGAAACAACGCTAAAGGAGTTTATTGACTATGAACCGGATAAATAAAATAGAAAAATTGCTGCAAATGGCTAAAAAAATATCCTATGATGAGCTTGTTATGATATCAGGCCATGATGAAAATGATCTTAACGCTATTATCACTGAATTAGAAGTAAATGGTATCATTAAAATCAACGGTGAATCTATTATCTACACAGGAATTGATAAAGTATCTAAAATCGCAGGTATAACAAAAAAATATAGGAAGATGGAACTTGATCAAATAGAAGATTTAAGCCTTGATACAGCTCCTGAGTGGGCGATAATGAAGTTAAGACTTTACAAAAAAATGTTTAATGATTCAAAAGACCTTAAAAAATCAGTTAAATTAAAGTTTTTTATAGAAAAATTTTGTAATACCAATGATATTGAGCCAATGGCACAAACTACTTTTCTCGAGCTTAGAGCAGAATTTATTGAAAATGGAGAAGAGAAATTCTTAAAAAAACATATCATCAAGCCCCAAAATACTCATAAATTAATAAATAAATTATATGAATTTTACAAATCAGAATATTTAAGCACTGATAAGCCTTCGGTAGAAAGGTCGGTTGCCCTTGCCAGAGAAAAGTTTTACAAGTATTACCCTGAGTTGCCCAGAAGACAATTTATCCCCTTAACTGAGCTGACAAAAAGACTTCAGCAAGAGTTTAGCAGACAGGAAATTATTTATTACAGAAATAATATTAAATTTACCAAAGATAACTTTAAACCCAAAAAACGAGTCAGAAGCTATCATGTAAAGCCAAAACCAGTGCTTTTGCAGTTTAAATCTACTCCTAACTTTCTTACCTGCTTTTTATCCGATATACTTTATGATTTACAAAGAGTTTTAAGGAAAAATTCCGAAGCGATTCAAAGTTCTCACCTTATTAAAGGTGATAAATATGAATTTAAATTTAATAATAAATTTGCAAGAAAAAGAAATTTTAGAAATCCAGAGAAATTTTTAAATTACATCTTAATTCTTTCGCATATTCAGGCGCAAAAGCAAAAAACAGATGGCTTTACCAAAAGTAGTACAGATGAAATACTGCTTTTTAGAGGAAAAAAATTCCATAAAACCAAGAAAAACAAAACTTATTCTTATTGCATAGAGGCTAAAAAAGTAATTATGGAAGAATTGGAGATTCTACAAAATATTTCTTTTTACACGGACGGCAAATATGAACCGATTATTGAGTTAAAACCATTGGATGAAGAGAACTTGCACGAAAAGTACAATTTTTTCTTTAAGATTTATGAAGATATCATTCAAGAAGATCATTTGGTGAGCAAAGAAATATTTTCATTTAACACAAGAAATAACTTTAGAGCGATGAGGCTGGGGTATTATCTGGATAAACGCTGGAAAGAGCAGGAGTTTTTAACTCCAATATCGATAAGTGAGTTGATGAATTCTATTGATATTGACAAAAAAAGTCTACAAAGCAGGCAAAAAGAATCAGATGCCAAACGAATGTTAGAGAATAACCTTGATATCATTAAAGAAGCAGGTATAATTCAGAGCTGGCACTATTATGACTGGGAGCAAAATTACAAAAAAAAGTGGTTTTCGGTGTGGGAAAAGTCTCACGTAATTATTGAGCCGCCAAAGTACGCACTTAGATTTTATTCAAATTCAAATGATATTATTAATTTTTGTGATAAAAAATTGAGCAAATATATAGCTGACAATGGCATTTTGCAAAAAGAAATATCTGAAGCCATTAATATATCACCGGTTACGCTTGTAAAACTAAATAAAGGAGGACAATTAAGGGACTCAATTCTGATAAAAATTAAAAGTTTTTGTGAAAAGCATAAAAAAGAACTTAAGGGCTGATTTTACCCGTTAGTTCTTTTTTATAGCGGTTTATCAATATTTTAATAAATTTATTTAATTATTACTTCGCTAATAATATTTTTATCAAGCTCTTTGCAGGTTTGTTTAATTAATTTATATGTCTTTTTAGGAGTTTCTCCTATTTTACCTGCAAGGATAACTGAATTAGCTCCTTTTATACTTGTTATGATATTCTCCATGGTATCAACATTTGCCAGTGATACGTTTTGAGAGGAAGCAAGCTGCTGTACTGATTCGTTATTTGCAGTTTTAGGCGCTAACAGGGTTGCACGCTCATCTTTCGCAGAAAGGTTTATAATTAGTTGATTAAGCTCATCTTCATTGCTCACGGTGTTTTCATCGAATGAACTGTATGTTAGTTTTTTATCTCTAATTTCAGCTATGATTATTGAAATAATTGATGTAAATACTGCCAGGATATATCCAAGTAGAAGGTTGATAATCAATTTAGGCTCTGAATACTCAAATTCTTCTTTTTTAATAGGGGCTTCAAGCACAATAATGTTACTTGTGTTTTTTGCCATCTGTTGCACCAGTTTAGACCAGTCCAGCTTGGATTGGATCATTTTCAGCTTGGTGATGTTTCTTTCCACCTCTAAATTAATTTTTTTGCTGTCTATGGACTTATCAGCCATCTTATTTAGAAGCTGTTTGATATTTTTGTCATAGTAGCTCTCTACCAGATTAACATTCCCCATTCCTTCTACGCTATTATATATCTTTGCATCGCTTGATTTTAATACATCTATTTGAGAATTAAGGTCTTTCTCTGTCTTGTTGTATGCATTAAGGAGAAAGTCTATATCTTTTTCTGTTTTATCCACATTAAGAAGTTGTTTGACGTTCTTATAATGTTTAATTATTGAATTTACTACATTATAGGCTAGTTCAGGTTTTTTTGCCTTGTATGAAATACTAATAATATTCGTATCTTTTGAATCTGAGATTGAAACATTTTTTTCCAAAAAGTCTGCTGTTGATAAAAGTTGTCCTTCTTTTCGTCCCTTTTTATATCTTAACCCATTCTCTTTAATTACTTCATCCATTACAAGTGGCGATTGGATTATTTCAATTTCATTTTTAAGATTACTACCACCGCCTAAAAATTTTGATATTCCTCCTCCTGATGATGCAGCACCGACTTCTCCAAGGAGATAAGGATTTAATTCCATTAAGTTTGTACTACTAGCACTGTTGATGTATAGCTTGGCATCTGTTTTATACTTTTTGGGCAATATGAACGTTAAAAGTCCAAAAAAGCACATAATTATAATAAGATTCGCTGCTATTATTTTTTTTCTTAATAAAAAGATATTTAATATTTTTTTTAAGTCTATTGTTATTTCATCGTTATCATATTGTTGACAATTTTGCATACTCTCTCCCTTTGGTACTATTTTTAGCATCTAAATCTTTTATTTTATTTAATAAATTAAGAATAGAAATATTTATATTTGAATTATCTCCTAAAATTTCATTAACAAAATTAATAATAGGTGTATTTACTTCTAAATCTTTTACCATTTGATTTATTCCTTTTATTGATTTTGTTCCTTCTAGAACAATATTTGAAGATATACTACTGATTGAGATTATATTTTTACCTATCATTAATCCTAGAGTTCTATTCCGACTCTTATCAACATTAGAAGTTAAATTAAAATCGCCAAAGCAACAAAATTTTGTTATTAACATTGAATCATATGAAATTTTTTCTAATATCATATTCATTTCTTTAAAACACAAATTTAAAAACATAAAATGTTCATTATTACTTGTATGAATTGAATCCCAAATACCAGTTGCTATTGCATAAATATTTTTTAATACCCCACACAGTTCAACTGATTTAGTATCAAAAGAATAATCAAGAAGAATGTTTTGGGGTATTATTTTCTTATAGTCATAAAAAAAATTTTCATCCTTACTGCCAAGGGTTGCAGCAGATAAATTTCCGGCTATCAATTCATCCGCAAACGTTGGTCCAGAGAAGCTAAAAACAGTTTCGCTATTTGTTTCTTCTTTTATAACCTCTGTCATAGTTTTTAGTGAAGGATACTCTAGGCCTTTTGCTGTAGATATGATATACTTATCTTTTAGTAATTCTTTTAAATTGTATGCAACTTCTCTGGTTACGCCAGAGGGAACAGCCAGTATAACAATATCAACTTCAGAAATTTTATCAAGATAGTCAAAGGAAAAAGCTTTTATATTTGATTGCAGTTTAATATTAGTAAAGTACTCTCTATTTAAAGAATTATTATTAATGTCATCAATAACATTTTGTCTTTTGGCAAATAAAAATACATTCTCTACTTGTGTAGCTAATGATTGAGATATAGCGGTTCCAAAACTTCCACTACCAATTACTGCTATTTTCATTTTTAACCCTTTTATTTTATTATGTCTAATAGATTTTTAGCTATTAAAGTTGGAGCAGTAGCTATATTTTCTACCTCTTCCCTTTTTGTTTCTCCGCTTAAAACACAGATAAAGTCACAATTAATATTTGTTGACAAAGCTCCGTCTGTATACATTCTATCTCCTATTAGTACAACATCAGAAGGAGATACTTTATCATTTAATAAAATAAATTCTAGCATTTCTTTGTTTGGTTTGCCAAAAACTTTTTTGGGTTCTTTACTTGTTGTAGTTTTAATCATATTGATAAAAGATCCTATATCAGGAATATTCCCTTCAGAAGTTGGACACACTACATCCGAGTGAGTGGCGACAAATTCAATCCCATTATTTATATGAATACAAGCTTGCTTTAGCTTGTCATACGTTAATTCTGTATCATAGCCTATGATTACTAGCTCAGGGCTTTGAGAATTAACAATTATGTCATTTTGGGATAAATAATTCTTCATTGCACTTGTACCCATTACATAAGTATTTTTCAAATTATTTTTTAGTAAATATCTTATTAAACCATCTGTAGATAAAATAACTTTATCTGAGGTAGTTTGTATATTATACTTTTTAAGCTTTTCTGCATAACCTTGCTTAGATTTAGATGAATTATTTGAAAAAAAGTAATATTGAATATCATTATTATTTAAATACTCTACAAACTTATCTGCTCCAGGTATACTCTGATCCCCCAAGTACACTGTTCCATCTAAGTCAATAAAGACTATTTTTTTTGATTTTAATGACCTGTCAAATTCAGAAAAAATTTTATCAGCAAGGGCTAAGTCGTCATAATTATCAATTTCTACCCATTTTTTATTCATAATATCAAATGGATGTGTTATTAATTTTTTATTTTGTAAAAGCCTTTGTATGGCAACCTCAGTCCATTCATTGAGATTTTTATTTTGTACTATTATTCTTTCTGCTTCATCAAATAGTATTTGGGAGCTTTCTTTTGAAAATTTATATAAATCAATAGAATTTCCCCAAGCGTCACTTTTTTGAATTTGTTTACTAATATCAATTATTTCATTATTAGCATTAACGACTACTTTCATTGATTCTTCGTTATAGGAACCTTTTTCAACAGCAATTAAATCTTTTTTAGGGTTGTTTACTATTTCAGTAACTATTTCAGTGTCTATTGCAACATCTCCATTAATTAAACAAAATTCTTCACCTTTAAGCTTATCTTTTGCAAGAAATAAAGAATACATATTATTTGTTTTATCAAAAACTTCGTTTTTTATTACATTTATATTGACATCGGGAAAATCTTTTTTAAATTCATTAACAAAAAAAAGAACCTGCTCTCCTTTATATCCCGCAAGAATATTTATATTTTTTATACCAGCCTTTATAAAAGCTTTTAACTGATAACTTAATATTGGGCTTCCAGCTACATTAACTAAACATTTAGGTTTATTATTAGTCAACGGATTCAATCTGCTTCCTACCCCAGCGGCTAAGATTATTGCTTTCATTTAGTACTCCACAACTTATATTTTTTTACTGCTAAACATCTTATACTAAAAACTAAAAATTCTGTTATTAAAACCATAATACAGAGATTATAAATATTTACCTTTGATAATAAGATTAATATTATTATACCCAAAACATGCATACAAGATCCAATAATTACACTATTATTTGCTTGTTTTGAATGTCCTAATGCTGCCAAAAACGGATACCCTAATAGAATAGAAGGAACAAGAAAACTTAGAGTTATTGCAAATATTCTTAATAGCTCAACACTTTTTATCATTTCATTTCCATAAAATAAAATAATAATATTTTCAGCGAAGACAAATGTACTTGATGTTATTACCAAGTTTAAAACTGTTGCAATGAAAAATAATTTTTTATAAAATTTTATATTTTTTTCTTTGGACATATAAGGATATAGAGTACTGTTAAGAGGAAAATATATATTCTGAAAAGCTTGATAAAGCTTTTCAGCTGCTACATATAGACCAGCCATTTGGTTGGTAGATAATATACCTAACACAAAAACATTGCTACAGGTATATAATGAAACTGAAACCCTTGAAAGAAAAAATTCTGAGCTATGCTTAAAGTATTTATAAATAGTTTTAAAGTCTGGCAAGTATAGCTTTACTTTAAACTTTTTTAAAGCTATAAAGAGTCCAATAATACCAGATATAAGAAACCCTAAAGAGTTTAATACTGGAACTATTATGTAGTCAGAAGAAGCTTTTACCATAATGAAAATCAAAACTAAGAATAATAATTTTGAAGTAATATTTAAAAATGTAATATACTTCATTCTTTCGATTCCTTGAAAAAACCAGACAGGATAAAGAGCATTGCCTAATACCATAATAAATGTAAAGAAATACACAAGCATTTCTGATCTAAATTTATCAACAGAAAGCACTACTAATGATAGAATTAAAAAGCTTATTATCAATAAAACTCCTTTAATTAGCATTACAGAGCTAAATATTTCCGAAGTTTTCTCTGGATTTTCTCTATTAACAGCTATTTCTCTTACTGCAGATAAATTAAATCCAAAATCTGTAAGTATATTGAAATACTGACAAAATGCATAGGCAAAGAATACAAGACCAAATTTTTCTACCCCTAATACTCTAGCCAGATAAGGTAAAGTAATTAAAGGTATTACATAGTTTGCAATCTGCAATGCTCCTAGTGATAAAAAATTATCTAACAATCTTTTTTTATCAGAGCCGATAGTTTTAATTTTTTCTATAAAATCCATTCTAACTTATTTATCTAAATTTTTAACAAATTCAACTATTCTTTCACATGCATTTCCATCTTGATGTAGGAATACTTCATTTCTTATTTTAGCACGAGCTTGTTTATAGTTATCCTCTCCATTAATAGTACGTTGGATTGCATTTATTAATTCATCTTCATTATAGGCTTTTCTGCCCGGAGTATATTCATCATAGTCTACATATAATGGTCTATCTTGAGCTATATACTCTTTTAAGTCAAATGGATAAAATATTATAGGTCTATCTAATAGTAGATAATCAAAGTAAACAGAGGAGTAGTCTGTTATTAAGCAGTCAATTTCTTTTAAAATGGAATATAGATCAGATATTTTTGATAATTGATAAAGTAGACTATTTTGAATGGTTACATCATTTTTATCATAAGGATGCAGTTTATAAAATAGCATTGCATTATTTCGATTTAAAATGTCCTCTAGGTCTTTTGAATTCAGCCATTCAGTGGTACTTCTTCCTGTATCTCTAAATGTAGGCACATAAAACAGAAGTTTTTTTCCTTCTTTTTTTAACTTATTTATGTATTTAATATCTTCTTCCATAAATATATCTTGGTTTTTAAAATTTTTAAACATAGAATCATTTCGAGGAGAGCCCAAGCTAATAATTTCATTAAAATTAACTTTAAAAGCAGTTTTAAACTTTTTAGAGTCATATTCCCCACACGAAATGTAATAATTAGTCGAAAATTTATTAAATAAGTTGTAGAAAAATTTTTCATATTTAGATAGTTTTGAAATAAAATCTTTTGGATCATCATAAGAGATTTTTTTTAAAGGAATTCCATGCCATAAATTTATTGAAATTGCTTTGTGTGATAAAACTCTTGAAATATCTGAAAAATGGGAGTCAACGATAAAATATTTAGCTTTTAGGATATAGTAAATACCTTTTAAGCTATTTTTATTATATGCATTATATCCTTTTTTCTTTAAACTTTCTACAATTTTTTTATTTTCTGTTATCCAAATAGGTAGAATATCACTATTACTTTTATTATTTAGATGTAAATATAAAAATTTTGTATTTTGAGCAATATTATTTTTGTTTAAACTATTAAATATCCAAATCTCTTCATTTCTACGTATAAAAAAAGAAAATAAAGGAGCCAAAGTAAAATTTAATAATGATTTTAATAAAAATTTTATTTTACGTAATATAGGATTCATTTCATTTTATTCCCTCAGGTAACTTTTAATTTTATTTTTTTTGTTAAAATTAATGTAAGTAAGCTTATAGTAATTATATTAACGATTAACCTAGAAAACACATAATCTGTATTTAAAAATCCAGATTCGGTATAAAAACCAGGAATCCAAACTAATATAGATAGGTAGATTAAAAAAACAAAATCATACTTTATCAATGAATGGAAATTTTTTTCAAAAAAAGCAATTAAAGTACCAAATAGTAATCCTTCTAATATTATTCCAGCTAATCCAATATTCCAAAAAGCGTTGGATATCCCACTATAAAGTAAAATTATTTTATGTTTAAAATGATTTGGTTTTATTCTTTTTGTCATTTCTCCAGTAAAAATATAGCTTTTATTTGGTAAAAGCGATCGAGGAACAGGGTTTGTAAATTGAGCAATAATTTGATTTTTAATATTAAAATTAGAAAAGTATAAAATTGATCCATGTTCTTTATAAATATACTCAAAAAAATCACAAGAGTTTGCAAAGGCATCTATTCTACTTAGTGTAGAATTAAGTACATTTATTTCGGCTGTTTTATCAATAAAGCTACTACTTTGAGTTTTTGATATGGTACCGCCTTTAGATATTGAACTCATAAAGTCTCTATATAAGTGATAAAAGCTTAGAAATTGGATTAATAAAATAAAGTAAAAAGAAACATAAAGTAATTTTTTTATAGTTATTTTTCTAAAAATTGCATAAATAAATATTGCAGTTAAAGCAGGATATAAAAATAGTCCTCTAGCTCCAGACATAAAAGCAAATACGATTAAAAAAGAAAATTGTAAAAAACAAATGAATTTAAAGTTTTTTGAGTTTATTTTATCTACTATTAAATTTTTAAGTATCATTATAATGTTTATATTTAAAATGATTAATAAAGGTTTTGAAATATAGGCATAAAAGTCCCTTGCATAAATTAACCTAAAGGCTAAAGGGTTTTTTATAGCTTCCATTGGTGAAAAACCAGTTGTTAAAAATAAAAAACATAAAAGTAAAAAACAGATAATAAAAGATATATAATAAAAGCTTATACAGGTATCAATATTATAATTTTTTTTAATAATACTTAAATCTATTTTTATATCTATATTAAATAATTTAAAGACTAAGTAAGGAAAAATTAAAGATAATATAAAAATTAAATACAATATTGACACTTGTATATAAAAATCATTTTCAAGGAGGTAAGATCTGTTAAATATTGTATTAAAAGAGCTAAAATAGTATAAAGCTGGTATTGTATAGTAATAAACAATTGAAACTATTAGTTGAAAAAAAGGAGAATATAAAGTAATTTTTTTGCTATTAATAATTTGATAAAGTGCAATAATTATATTAATTAAAAAAAATATTAAACTTATAGAAAATTGTTGACTATAAAAAAATAATAAAAAAGAAAGAAATATTATAAAAAGACCCCAACTTATAATAATTTGTCTTTTTATATCTAATTTTAATATTTGATTTATTGAGCTTGAAAAATAATCATTCATAATTTTTTTTCATCAACTTTATCATTTCTTGCTGTATTATACTTTGTGAAAATCTTTTTATATTTTCTTTCCCTAGCTTAACTAGGTTACTAGACATATACTTATGGTCAATAAGTATATTATCAATTGCTTTTCGTATATTTTCATAATCAGGCTTACAATAATATATACTGTTATCCCCAATTTCTCTAAATATTTTTATATCCGAAGCAATAACAGGAATTCCCCTTTCTTGAGCCTCCAAAATTGGAATACCAAATCCTTCATAGACTGATGGAAAAACAAAACAAAATGCATTTTCATATAATATAGATAATGTTGTATCATCAATGTATCCAGTAAAAATTATATTTCCATTAGGTACATCAAATCTATTATTGCCATTACTCCCCACTAATAATAGCTTAAAATTGTCCACATTTAATTTATTGTATGCTTGAATTAAACTGTCAATATTTTTTCTTTTATTTAATGTAGCAACTGAAATAATATAGTTTTGAGGATTTATATTATAATCTTTAAATATTTTTTCTTTTTGAGTTTCATCTAGTTTTATACAAGGAAGAATAGATGTATTATAAACAACACTAATTCTAGATTTCTTGTAATTAAAAATTTCAAGAATTTCTTCTTTGACTGTATTTGACACCGTAATTATTTTATCTGAATTTTTTACAGCACTTTTTATAGCCAACTTTGAATAAAATAATTGATTTTTAGTCATTGTATTTGGATAAATATAGGCACATAGATCATGAATTACGCTTATGTACTCAACTCCGGAAATTTTTATGAATGGAGTTAGATAATTAGTAAAAAGAACAGTTATAGGTTTTTTAGTAAAACATAAGCTAAATAAAAAGACCGTATTTAACCATAAATAATAGACTATTCTTTTTACTGTATTATTTCCAATATTCTCAATAAATGATTTTCTTTTTATAATAGGTTTATAACCTATTTTTTCTAAAGCATTACTAAGGCTTAATGTATAACTACCAACACCTGTTTTAGATTTCAGGCATAGACCATCTTCTATAATTATATCCTTTTGGTCTATATCAGGGCACTTAATAAAATTTTGATAGTGCAATTTTATAGTTTCTATTTTAAAAAACTTATAACATCTTTTCTTTGCGTTGGTTCCCAACTTCATTCTCAGTTCATCATTTGAAACGATTTTACTAATTGATTCAACAAGTGCTCTAACGTCTTTAGGCTTAATAGTAAAACCCGTTTCATTATCTAATGAAACAAAATTAACACCTGTACCTAAATTCGTATTAATAACAGGCTTACCACATGCCATTGCCTCTAGCTGTACTATTCCAAAAGCTTCACTAGGCATTACTGAAGGGAATAAATAAGCATCGCAAGCATTATAATAAGCATGTAACTCTTCATCAGATATACGACCTAATAATTTTACTTTTTTATTAAGATTATTATCATTTATTTTTTTTTGCAGTTCATCATTTAATGAACCTGATCCAGCTATTAGATAAATACAATCTTCTTTAACCTCTTTCATTGCATCAATTGCATATTCAAATCCTTTGTAACTAACAAGTCGACCAATAGAAAATAATATTTTTTTTCCTTGATATTCTTGTTTTATTTTTTTTATTTTATCTTCATCATATTTAATTGAGTGCGGTTCTATTCCGTAAGGAATAACGACACATTTATCTTTATATTTTTGTAATATTTTTGATTTTTCTATTATATTAGGCGATAAAACATGAATTTTGTCTGCATTTTGCAAAAATTTATGATATATAAAATTAAAAGGTTTCATTATATTATCATAGCCAACAATATCACTATGATATGTAACATAAAGCTTTTTATACTTTGGTCTTGCTATAAAGTGTGCAATAACAGCAAAAATCAATGGCATATGATAATGCAGTATATCAGTATCAACATTTGACAAAGATTTGATTAATTCAAAAGATATAGGGTTAGAAGCAAATTCAAAAGGATATTTATTTCTTTTAACGTTTACATCTTCATATTCACCAGATTCAATACCATTTGAACATGTTATAATTTCTTGCTCAATAGATTCATCTTCTTTTAATGCATCTGCAATTTGTTTTATAACAGCTTCAACTCCACCACAAAAAGGGTAATAATGTCTTGATACTTGAGTTACTTTAAGTTTTTTAGATATTTTTTTTTCGGATTTAACTTCTTTTACAGATTCATTTATATTGATTAATAATTCTTCTGATGAAGCAATTATTTGTTTTGCCATTATATTAATTTTTGCGACTCCATTATTCTAGTATATATTTTTCCACTCCCCAATTAGGTGTATATAATAATAGGATAACAAGAACTTACACTAATTTCAAATTTTTAAAAGAAATTTCTAATAAAATTATCTAATAAGCATAATTTTAAATACTGCTTATGCTTATTATTATTGAATTATAAAAAATAATTTTGCCCTACTGCTTTTTATTGCTATTTTTTTAAGATTTAAATTGTTGACAATTTAATTTAATTCAAATTATTAAATAAATCAAGCAATATATTTAAATAAAATATTTATCATTTTGGCCCGCCTCTCAATTATACATACTAAAGATTAAGATATCTACCTACAACCCGCTTTATTTCACCAATCTCTTCATCCCCCAACCTCAAAAACGGCCGCACCGGAATTCTAACTTTCTTCGTTCGACCGGCAGAGCCGCCAAATTGATGTATAGCGGCATAAACCTTGTTTGTGCCGACAGCTGCGGAGTTTGAATCATAGCTGCTTGTAATGGATGTAGCAAGCTCGCCTTGCATTTGAAGGATTTTGCCCGGCCAGTAGCCTTTTTTACTCCGTTGTTTTATCGTTGCACTTGAGAGCTTATCCCACTTTGGCCTGCCTTCTTCCTCGAAGTTTTCTTCAACGGAATACTCTAAAATACCTGCGATATTTTTCATTAATGGAGCGGCATTGACAGCTTTTGAAGATAATTTGTTGAGCAAATTGTTTAGCTCATCATCATCGATCTTTATCTCAATTGGCTCGCTCATCCTTGATAAACCTCTTTAATAGGGTAATTAGCGATTAATAACTCTTTAAAAATTTTGTTTTTTTGCGTCCTGTTATTTATCCCATTTTGCCTTTCTGTAGCAATAATTTCAAAGCCTTTGTAGAGCTCACGGACTTTAGGACTATCATCATAGGATAGCAAAAACCTGCCTTCAATATTTTTAAGTAGGTTTCTTAACTTCTCGTGGCTAAAATCGCCTGTTGTTACAACATCATAGCCGCAACCGGATGTATAAGGTGGATCACAATAAAAGAAAGCATCCTTGTGGTCATATTCGGGAATAAATTTTTCAAAGTCCTTGTGTTCAATTAAAACCTTGTCTAATCTCTCGTGAATAGAATCTATTCTCGCAAGCAAATTGGCATGTGACTTTGTTGCTCCGCCTGATGATTTTTTTACAGTACCAAAAGTCTGTCCTCTACCTCCAAAAGACCGTGATATTAAAAACAAAAACTTAGCTGCTTTTTGTATATCAGTAATAGGCTCTAATGATAAATATTGTTTGAACAATTCGCGCGAGCTTAGCATATATTTCATTTCACGCTTTAATTCTTCCGGATGAAACTTGACTATCCTGAACAAATTAACAAGCCTGCCGTCAATATCGTTGTATATTTCAGTGCCAGCCCACTTATCCCTGTAGAATAACACCCAGCCTCCACCGCCGAACGGCTCAAGATATGTACCAATATCACCCGGAATTAACTGTGCAATTTTCTTTCTTAATACTACAGCCGTAAGTTGTTAAAAATGCAATAAATGTAAGACATTTCTTTTTTTGTAATGATAAAACTTGGATTTTGCTTGGTGCCTTCTTCTC
>JANQLL010000070.1 GCA_028280605.1 Candidatus Gastranaerophilales bacterium | reverse complement strand
TGACATGTAAAAAATGCAACGATAAACTCCCCTTTGCCAAGCAAAAGTCTATCATTGCGGTAAATATTCTTAATTTTTACGTCAAGCCTCACTAATAATGGGGCTTTTTCTTGTTTAACCCTTCTTTTTTACTATTATTTATATCTATTATATTATCATTTATCGCATTATTTTCATCATTATAAGTTTCTTCTATTTTATTTTCTTTTTTATCATCTTTTAAAATACAAGTATCGCCTGCTGAAGCAGCATCGGTCACCTTTGCCACTGCGGATAATTCTTTGTAAGCCTTTAAATCTGTTAGCTTAGAATTTGAGCTGATTTTGACTAATTTATACTTCCCCTGTTTAGCCTTTTTTAGTTTATTTTTTGCATTTTCTTCCGGCTTACGTTGGCGTGCTTCCTTCCTTGCCTCTTCGCAGCACTCTGCAACAAACTTGTTGCGCTCTACAGCCATTAGTTTACGTGATTTGCGACGTTGGACATTAATTACCCTTTGCTCACAGTCACGATTTTTGTAATCCCTGTAATACTCAAAGTGTTCATTGTACCTTTGCTCCTCCTGTTCAGGAGTTACAGGCTCATCTTCCCATGTTTCGTAGCTGAAATATTTAATTTCGTCTTTTTGGTAAGGATCATAGTATTTGTCTCGTGCTAAAGCAAGATAATCATCTTTATAACAGATGTTATGCTTGACTTTATCGAGCCTAAACTGAGACCGGCGCACACAGCGAATTTTATAGAGCAATTCTTTGTGTGCTTCTATTATTCTAATCAGAGGATTATTCGAAAAATCCTCCTGATAACGTGGATAAGATATGTCACCGGGTTCTGAATTTGAACAATCTTTAGGAATCGGCAAGTGCAGAATTTCTTTTACATTGCTGTAGCTCACCTGGTCAGGTACATTATCCGTAAACAAATCGTGATTAAAGTTAATTTGCTTAAGTTCTGAGAGAATTTTTTTGCTTATATTTGTCAGTTTTTTGAATAAATGGATATCTTCGGGATTTCCCTCGGATAATTCATAATCATTGATTGACCAGGGCCTTAGCACTACAAACTCTGTTGGTAGTTCCAGATTCAATCGAGCCATTTTTTCCATCATCAGTGGTAATAATCTGGAAAATTTATGGCAATCATCGAATTTATCTCTTATTATATCTATTTCTTCGAGTATTTTTTTGTTCAAATCGCTCAATGCATTAACTGCATGAATCTGCTGAGTAGAGAATTTAGCCCTTATTTCGTCGGGTATTTGGGTACTCACCAGCGAATATGTTTTTCTTGCAAGGTTTATTAAACCTTCTGCATTTGTTTTAAAACTTTCGCGGTCGGATTTTGGCTTTCTGGCGTGCCATTTTTTTGCTGCTCTTCTTTCTTCTACGCTTTCTATTATGTTCATTGCAAAGGATTGCAAGCCCATATTAATAAATTCCATCTGTTGAATCAGGAATTTGCTCCAGTTTCCGGTGCGCATTATATGCATGTATTCTTTGCCGACTATATCAAATTGCATTTCTGAAGTTTTTACAGCTTCGAGCAAACGGTCTTTGTAGCCCATCAGGTCACAGTTTTTGGCAAAGCGGCGCAGCAGGACAATTTTGTTGCGCAGCCTGTAATACAGGATTGATGCGTATTTATCATTATCCTTTTGGCATGTGTCTTCAGTTTTTGCAGCTTGGTTTTCCAATCAACCAGCCCTCGTTTTTTTATTTAAATTTAAATATATCTTTTATTTGTTTAATATATATTGTAGCAGTTTTTAAAAATGATTTCACGCCGGATTTTGGATTATACGAAAAAAGAGGTGTTTTATTAATAATTTGTTACACTTAATATTTGAAAAAAAATAGTAATTTTTTGTTTTCAGTTGCGTTATACTCCCTGTAAAATACTTTTCAGATTATTAAATCGAGTTAAAGTTATTAAAATAAACTATTCTCTGAAAAGAGTAATCTGAAATTTAATTGATGAGTAGTATAATTA
>JANQLL010000066.1 GCA_028280605.1 Candidatus Gastranaerophilales bacterium | reverse complement strand
TTGTAGTTTCACAGTTACATCCTGACACTTTTTAAACTAAATGAAAAATCAGGATGTATCTTTTTTTATGTTTTTATTTTCTTTTGCGTAACTCCTGTTTTAAATTAACAGTTTTACTTATTTTTTATTTCATAGATTATCCTTTAATATTAAAACTTTAAAAAATTAACGGTTTAAACATGTTTAGAATATAATATCTATAAATATTTATATAATAAACTGAGATAGAATAAGGTGAAAGCTAACGAATCAAATTTATTAACGCTTTTAGATGGAAAAAAGCAATTTATCATTCCAATATACCAGAGGGATTATAGCTGGTCAAAAGAGCAATGTCAGACACTTTGGAATGATATAATAAATGCAGCCCAAAATGAGAAAGTCAAAGTTCATTTTATAGGCTCAATTGTTTATGTGCAAGAAGGATTATATAATGCATCTTCTTCTTCCAAGTTCATGGTTATTGATGGGCAGCAAAGATTAACTACTTTAATGCTTCTACTTTGTGCTTTAGCAAATAATATAAAAGATAATCCCGATAATACAAGCTTAAATGCAGAAGAAATTAGAGAAAATTATCTTATTAATCGACACAAAAAAGATGATGAGCGTTATAAACTTGTTTTAAATAAAAAAGACAAAGATACTTTTTTTAATATCATAGATAGCACTGACTTAGCTGAAGTTTATTCCAAGAAAATTTTTGATAATTATAATTTTTTTATAGAGCAAATTAAAAAAAGTTCATTATCTGTAGAACAAATTTATAAAGGAATAGCAAAGGTCTTAGTTGTAGATATTACGTTAGATTCAAATAACGATAACCCACAACTTATATTTGAAAGTTTGAATTCGACAGGGTTAGACCTCTCTCAGTCAGACTTAATAAGAAACTATATATTAATGGGACTTTCTGTTGATGAGCAAAAAGACATTTATCAAAAGTACTGGATACCTATGGAGCAAAGCTTCGGACCTGATGAAAATGCGGAAAGATTTGACAGATTTATAAGGGATTATTTAACAATAAAAAATAACGGTAAAATTCCCAAAATAAATGACGTTTATGTAGAGTTTAAAAGATATATCAAAAATTTTGATCTTGTAATTATTGATGAAATAAAGACACTTCATAATTATTCAAAGGTATATACAAAATTGATATTTGCAAAAGACTTTGATGAAAGAGTAAATGAAGTTCTTAATAATATAAAATCCTTAAAAGTAGATGTTTCTTATCCTTTTTTACTTGAAATCTATTCAGATTATCAAAATCAAATGATATCCCAATCTGAGTTTATTGAAATTCTTAAAAGCATTGAAAGTTATGTATTAAGAAGAGCTATATGCGGAATACCGACTAATTCATTAAATAAAACATTTGCTAATTTATACTGCGAAATTGATAAAGAGTATTATTTAGAATCTTTTAAAGCTGTTTTAATGCTTAAAGACTCCTACAAAAGATTCCCAAGAGATGAAGAATTTATAGAAGAATTTAAGACCAAAGATGTTTACAATTTTAGAAATAGGAATTATATCCTTGAACAGCTTGAAAATTTTAATAACAAAGAAAAAGTTATTTCAAACGGTAGTATTGAACATATTATGCCTCAAGAATTATCTGATGAGTGGAAATCTCAACTTGGAAAAAATTACGAAAAAATTCATCCAAAATACCTGCATACAATAGGAAATTTGACATTTACAGGCTATAACTCAGAATACAACAATAGATCATTTAAACAAAAGCGTGATATGCGAGGTGGCTATAAAGAAAGCCGATATAAATTAAATAAAATTATTGCACAATTAGATAAATTTACTGAGTTTGAAATAAAAGATAGGGCTGATGCACTTGGGGACTTAGCTTGTAAAATTTGGGCGACTCCAGAAGTTTCAGACGAAACTCTTAGTAGATATAAAAGAAAAATCAATGTTACTGACTATAAAGACTACTGGAGTAAGTGTATAAGCGACATATCAAAAGAAATATTTGAAGAGTTAAGAAAAAGAATGTTAAATATTGATTCTTCTGTAAAAGAAGAATATTTAAAGCATTATATTGCTTTTAAAAATTCTACAAACTTTGCTGATATCGAGCCACGAAAAACAAAGCTCAAAGTATTTTTAAATATGGAATATGATAAAATTGATGATCCTAAAGGTGTTTGCAGGGACGTAAGCAATATTGGGCATCTTGGCAATGGAGCTATTGAATTCATTATAGACTCAATAGATGAAATTGAGTACTCTATGAAGCTTATTAAACAATCCTTTGAACTAAATAGAGAAGATTAGTTCTTACTTTTCTTCATTATTAAAATTTTCGTTGGTAATACTTGCTTAAGAGTTACCGTCTTTTTTATATACTTAGGTTCAATAATTCTCTTAGCCTTATAAGGATTAAGAGACGGATATGATGGAAAATTTAGTTATAGCAAAGGCTCAGAGGCATTTACCGGCATATCTTCATATCAATTAAAGCGTTTTCTTGATAGACAATGGGATGAGAGTCAAAAAAATTTATAATAATGATTTAGATTGTTTAAATAAAAGTTTATTTTTTTAAACATATGGTTCAAATTATTAAATAATTTTGCTATAATTCTGAATAATGAAAAACAAATAATATTTAACATGGAGTTTTGTGGGGGTTTTATCGCAAAACTTTTTATTTTTCTAAATTTACTAAATAGTTTATTTAATAAACAAATAAATCATTCTATTCAAGTAGAAAAATGTAGTATAATTAAAGACCTGTAAAAATTTATAATTGCACAAAACAATAGTATACTAGCATTAGCTAAAGGAAAAAAAATGTCTGAGATTGATGAACTGGTAGAAAAATTTAGATCTAAATTATTAAAAGAACAAGAGTGCGAAAAATATAGGGATGAAGTAGCTACTCCTATTATTAATAAAATTTTTAGTGAAAATTTTGTGAGTGTATTTAAAAATCTTTCTGAAGAAATCAATAGCAAATTAGGGGCACAAGTTATTAGTTTTCAACAAGAGGGTGCCAACAGATTTACTATTCAGGGCAAATACCATAGAGTTATTTTTCAAAGAGGAAAAGTTGAATTTTCCGGCGGTATTATTAATGTTAGTATTATTCCTGTTTACATTTGGAAGGGAGTTACTAAACATCTTGGTCCTATTTCGATTATAATAAATCCAGAGACAAGTAATTTTGAATTGGATCTTTCTTCTGAGAATATTAAGGTATATTCTAAAAATTTATTTAGCAACCTTGTTGATGATAATGATTTCTTTATGTAAAACCCCGATGAGCAGCAGGATTAAAAAATGATAGTTGAGTCTGTTAACTTTAAAACAATTAAAATTATTTTTGATAATAATGATGACCATTTATATTATGGTGATCTATTAAAAATAATTGATAATTCAGGTTATGGAGTATTAGTACAGGTCTTTCAAATAGATTACTCTTCTGATGATTCAGCCCAAAACATAGCCGGTGCAAAAATTTTATTTACAATAAAAAATTCTACTGGTTGGTTTAACTGGAGTGGTAATATACCTGCAAAACAAAGCTATATAGAAAAAATACAAAAAAATGAGCTTTTAAATAAAATTAACTCACAATCTGGCGATTTTTCAGTTAATTTAGGAGTATTTTCATCTTATAACACAGCTTTTAAAGTAAAATCCAGCATTCTTAAAAATCCTACATTAGTTTTCTCTGACGATTTCTTTCAGAAAATTGAATTTACAAATCTTTTAACAGACGAGTTAAAAAGAACAAATAATAAAATAGTTATTCTTGATTTTAACGGTGAATTTAATTTTAATAATACTGCTGAAAAAATTGTAGCAGGCAAAAACTTTAAGCTGCCTTTAGACACAAAAGGTATTCAATCTCTTTATGAAACTCTTACTTCTGATATTTCTGATGAAACAAGAGCAATTATTGAAGATATTTTTCTTCATATTGAAGATTTTACAAGTTCCAGTAAAAATGTACTTGTTCCTTTTAAAAACTTTAAAGATGTAATTGATGCGGAATATCGACAAAGTAGAGTTGTTGAGCTGGCTTTATTAAAAAATAAACTTACAAAGCTTGAAAAAGAAGGTATATTTGCCAACAAAAGATCGGAAACAACCTTATTTGCAAGAGATTTTATTGATAATGATATTATGACTATTGACTTATCTGATATATCAGCAACTTGGCAGAAATATTTTGTCGAATATATTATAGATTGCAATATAAATAATTTACAGAGCGACTTTTTCTTAATATTAAATACTACTAATAATAATTTAGATAGCAAAATTATTAATAAGTTATTTATACAGGGACTAAACAGTGGCATAAGCCCTATTATTGTTACTGATTTTGAATCTGATTTAAATAAACAACTTTTATCTTTTGCCAAAAACTTATTCTTATTTGCTCCAAAAATCAATACCAATGAGTTTGCAGAATTTAGTAAATTTTTAAACAAGCTTGGCAATAATGAAACATTAATTTATGGACAACTTTCTAAATATATTCCATTGTTTGTTCAGATTGGCTGTAATACTTTATTTGAAGAAGATGAATTACAACAAGACACTACAGATAGTGAGTCAATCAATAATCAAAATGAAGTATTACAAGAATCAATAAAAGAAGAATATTTAGCACAACCAAATGTTCAACAACCTGAAACAACTCCCCCCCCTCAAGTACAATCACCTAAACAACAAGAGTTTAAGCAGGATTTAAGCATTGAAAATATTAACCAGATGTCTCAAGCAGAAATAGATTATTATAGTACCCAACCTCAAGCAAATGAAAATTCTGCTAAATCTACGCATCAATACGATGATCTGGATTTGGGTATTGATGACTATGATAATTTTGATGAATTTGCTGACTATGATGATTCAGAGTCAGAGGATAGTGAGCCAAGTCAAGATTATCAAGATACTTTACAGCAAGACTATGATGAAGATCTTGATAATGAACACAACCCTCCGCCTGAATCAGAACTTGATGATTTTAGTGATGATCCAACTCAAGTAAATGAAGATTATCAACAGAGTACACAGCAAAGATATAACCAAAACTTTGACGTTGAAGGTTATGAAATCACACCTAGGAGTTCGCTTGATAACTATAGCAATGCTGAATCTCAAGAACAAAGTCAGGACCTTAACATTGAAAATAACGACAATTATCAAAATTCTGCACAGCAAAGATATAATCAAAACTTTGACATTGAAGGCTATGGAATCACACCTAGGGGTTCACTTGATAATTATAATAATGCTGAATCTCAAGTAGGTGACGATTATCATAACTCTGATCTTGAAAACCTTGACCAAGATCCGCAGCCTGACTTAGGTTATTATAATATTGATCAACCTCAAGAAAACGAAGAGTGCCAGAATCCTTTGCAACAAGGATATAATCAGAGCTTTGAGCAAACTCCTTCTATTGAACCGAATAATTATACTAATGCCTTGAATGAAACTGATCATAAATCTGCCATGCAGGACGAAGATATACAAGAATACGATCCTCAAGTTTCTGAAGATGAATTAGATTTTTATAGCTATAATCAGTCTCAAGAAAATGATAATTATCAAGGGGCTAATCAAACTCAATCTTATGAAGCCGGACAATTTGGTGAAGCTTCAGACGATGAATTAGATTTTTATAATTATGATCAACCTCAAGAAAATGATAATTATCACCAAGAAGCTTCTGAGCAAGACGAGGATCATGATTATGATAATAAATTAGAAAATGAATTAGATTTTACTGATTATGATCATAATCACAATGATTTTGAATATAATGAAAATGATAAGCCTTTAGCAGAGCAAGATCAAGATTATCATGAAGAAGAAAACAATGAGGATGAGATAAATATTGAAGAATTAAGCCTTGATGATGAAGATTCTGAAGATTTTTCTCTTGATTTTTATGAACAAGCACAAAATCAACCAAATGAAGAGTATAACGAAGATGACAATGAACAGTATGAAGACGAAGATTATGAAGAAGATGATGAATATATAGACGAAAATGACGATGAAGATTATGAAGAAGATGATGAATATATAGACGAAGAAGATCAGAATTATGAAGAAGAGCCACAAAATGATCTATCTAACGATGAAGACATAGAATCTTTGTATACTGCAAGAAAACCTGAGCCCACACAAGAGATTCAAGATGATGCTCTTATGGAAGAAGACACTCCAAAAGAAGGCTCTGAGCCTGTTGTGGTTGAAATTGGAGAAAAAAATTTTTCCGGTGTAAATCATAATATTCCTATTTATTCTCCTGATGACGAAGATACATCAGATGAAGAAAAAATTGTTTTTGAAGTGGGAGATAAGGTAAAGCATCAAAAATTTGGAGTTGGTGTTGTTGTAAAAGCATTCAAGCATGATGGTACAAAGTTTTATAAGTTTCACTTTGAATCAGCAGGACCAAAAGTTTTAGATCCAAACTATTCGCCGATGGAAAAGCTATAGGTTTTTAATCGTTTGAAGTATTTGGATTAAGTACATCAAGAACTGAATGTATTCTTGTTAAAACAGCTAATAAACTACAAGCTTCTGCTGCTAAACCAAGGCTAAGATCCTTTTTAAATAGTTTCCCGATACCTGCAACTGTTACCCACCCCAGTACAGGTATAATTATAGAGTCAACACCATGCTTAATAGCTTTAGACTTATCACCTTGAATCATTTGACCTATGCCAGGTTGAATAAAAGAACAAACCGCAGGCCTAAGGGTAGATTTTTCTTCATACTTTTGAGAGCTTGTTTGCGAATTTGTGAAGTTTATTTTTTTATATTGATAATTGGTTGCCGATATCATTAGTTTAGCCTCCTAATTTTCTTAGGAAAAGTTTATTTAGGTTTAGTCTAGTTTATTTAATTATAGTAAAATTATAAAATTTTATAAATATCAAATGTTTTAAAAGAGCTAGACCCAACTATACAAACCTGGTGAAAGTAAATAATTGATAAAAATTTTTGTATATATATTTTAAGTTATATGAAATAGAACAATTATAGAGTAGTTAAATACATTTTAAATATGTATAATAGATAATAGTATTAAGTATGTAATTTATTTATTTCTTTTATAAGTTAAATTTTAAAAGAAATAATATTAGTTTGGTTGAGCAGAGGCAAAATAATGGATAATAATATAAAAACCATTATATACATAGATGAAGAAAATTGCGTAGGGTGCAATAAATGTATATTAAATTGTCCTGTCCAAAATGCAAATATTGCTTATTTAAAAAATGGTGAAAACAAGGTAAAAGTTTGTCCTTCTCAATGTATTCATTGTGGTCAGTGCGTAAAAGTTTGTGATCATAATGCAAGAAAGTTTATTGACGATACAAATGCTTTTTTTCAAAGTAATAAAAAAAACTTATCACTATTAATTGCACCCTCTTTTAGGCACCATTTTCCAAACTATAAACAGCTTTTTGGATTTTTTAAAAGTTTAGGTGCTAATAATATCTACGATGTTTCTTTTGGAGCTGATATTACCACCTGGTGCTACGCAAAATACATTTCTGAAAACAATGTAAAACATACCATAGCTCAACCTTGTCCACCTATCGTAAATTATATAGAAAAATATAAACCTGAATTAATAGACTATCTGGCACCTTTGCATAGCCCGGCAGTTAGTTTGGCTATTTACTTAAAAAAATATTTAAATATTCAGGATGAACTTGCTTTCATTTCTCCTTGTATAGGTAAGTATGATGAATTCAATGACCCAAACACAGAAGGGCATATAAGTTCTAATGTTACTTTTAAAAATATTAAAGAATATTTAGATGCAAATAATATAGATTTATCTAAATATGATGAGTCTGACTATAATCTTTTTGAAAACGGAATAGGGTTTACCTTTAGCCGCCCTGGCGGACTTGGAGAAAATTTTCAGTTATATTCAGATGAAAAATGGATCAAAGAAATCTCTGGACAAAATTTAGCATACAAGTACCTGGATACTTTTTATGAAAGGTTGAAACAAGGCTTGATTGTGCCTGACTTGATCGATATTTTAAACTGTCAGGACGGTTGTAATATGGGCACTGGCACTTGTATGAATTTATTCCAGGACGATATTGATCATGTTACAACTAAATTAAAAAAAGAAAATATAAGTAAAAATATACTAGAAGAAAAATATAAACTTAAAGAATTTTTTGATAAAGAGCTTAAATTAGATGATTTTTATCGAAAATACAATAACAAATTTAACATTTTATCGCATTGTATTGAGCCAAGCGAAGATCAATATGAAAATGTATTTAATGAATTACATAAAAATAATGAAAGAACAAGAAGTATAAATTGTTATGCATGCGGTTATGGTGATTGTAAAAAATTAGCTAAAGCTATCTTAAATGGACAAAATCTTTTAGGTAATTGTATTTTTTATAATAAAAAAGAGCTGGAGCTTGAATCTATAAAAGATGATTTTATTTCAATTGTCAGTCATGAACTTAGAACACCTTTAACTTCGATTAGAGGAGCTATTAGTCTTATTCTAAATAATAAAAATAATGCTCAATCAAACCCTGAGCAATGTTTGCAGTTAATAGAACTGGCTAATAGCAATTGTGAAAGACTTACAATGCTTTTAAATGATATTTTAGACCTGCAAAAAATAGCCGCAGGAAAAATGGAATTTATCTATGTGTGTAATAATGTTAGTGCATTACTAACAGAGACTATCAGTTTAAATCAAACATTTGCTGCTGAATATAATGTAAATCTTATTATGAAAGAGACTCACCCTAGTTTGCATATATATGTAGATAGGGATAGAACAATACAGGTTCTTACTAATCTGATTTCAAATGCTGTTAAGTTTTCTAAGCCCCACGACACTGTTGAGCTAATTGCAAAAAGGTTTAATAACCTTGTACGCTTTGAGGTGAAAGATTTTGGCATAGGGATTTCTGACAGTTTTAAAAAAGTAATCTTTGAAAAATTTACTCAAGCTTCTGACATAAACACCCGGAAAAAAGGCGGATCCGGTTTGGGTTTGAGTATTTGCAAAGCAATAATTGAAAAGCAAAACGGTCAAATTTGGTTTGAATCAGAAGAAGGTGAGGGTACTTCTTTCTTTATTGATTTACCTGAGTGCCATCGATAGCTTTAAGTACAGTTTTATTACCGTTGAAAAATTAATAATTCCATTTTTTTTGATCTATTCGCTGAATCACATGATCGATGTTCTTATCTTTGAGCAATAATTCAGTGGTTTCGTCATCTATACCTAATTAGCAAAATATATTTTAAACTTGAGTTGTTAAATGTATTTTGCTACTTGTTATTAAAATATATTTATAATAGAATACATTCTATTATTTTGTTTTATTTTTAAATTGAGTAGAGAGGAAAGACACGTGAGAAAAAGTACTAAAAAAACACTTTGTATTATTTTTACAGCACTTTTGTTATTGGAATGTATGGGACCGATGGCGTTTGCTCAAACTAAAAAACTAAAAAACGAACAAGGTCAAGTTGCCCAAAAAGAACAATTAAAGCCATCTAAAAATCCTAAATCAGATATTGAAAAAAAGAAGGAAGAGGTAAAAGCTGCAAAAAAAAGTTTGGATATGGCTAAATTGGATAAGCAAATAGCCGATTATAACAGTGAAGCTTTTAAGAAAAGGTGTAAAGCAAATTTAACAAATCCTAAAAAACTTTATTTTATACCGGGTTTGCTAGTAACAGGACCATATTGGCTTGTAAAGCAAAGTTTTAATGCAGTTGATGGAATCATATCCTATCCATTCAAAACTATTGGAAATGGTATTAAAAACGTTATTAAAATTAGTGAAGACAGTATAAGTTATCCGTTCAAAACGATAATAAATCCTAATTATAGGTTACAACCTCCCAATATTGTACTGGTAAAGCAAAGAGAAAAATTAATTAATGAATTAAATCAAGCTTCAGAAGACCTTGAAGGTGACTCAAAAACCTATGTTAAAAATGTAATTAAAGAACTCGAAAAAGATATTTCCAGAGTTGCAGCATTAAAGCCTGACAATATTGATATATCCAGCTCTATTGAGTATGCAAGCTACATTGAAGATCTATACAGAAGGGGTGCGGGCAATCAATCAAGACTGGCAACAATTACAACGCTACCTCCTTTATTGCTTTCAAGTATATCTATAGGTATGAGCTTTACCGGCGTAAAAGAAGCTGCTGCGATAGTAGGCTTGACAGGTTCATCTATTTTAAGCCTTAACGAGACCTTAGATCCTAAAAAGAGACAACTATACTTTTTGGAAGGACTTGAACTTATAAATAAATCTAAAAGAACAACTATATTGCTTTCTGATGAAAATATTGATTTAGTAGAAACAGCTAAAATTGTAAATAATATAGATGAAACCCTTAAAGAACTAGAAGATACACAAGAACTTAAAAAAGATTTGCATTCAAAAGTTAAAAACAAATTTGAAATACACTATTTAGATTTAATCTCAAACATTGATAGGCCATCTCTTGAAAAGTTATTTGAAAAGAAAAAAGAGATATTAAAAGCTTTTGGTAATAACCCAAGTGAGTTTAATAAAGAGAGCCTTAAGAAAGCTAAAAAAGATTTTATTGTAGAAGTTTGGAGCATTCTTACAGATAATGCGCTAAATCATGAAAATAGACGATTTGCAACTTTTCAAAAAAATGTAAACAAGCTCGCAGAGACTCTGGAAGAACAAAAATTAGAAGAATTATTGGCACACAAAAAGACTGACTTAGCAAAGTTTGGGACTGAAGTGACAACGTTTGTTAAAAAAGTAAGAGACTACAATCAAAAACAGAGCAATGAAGATACTAAAAAAGCTATTAATGATGATATCGATAAATTGAAACTTTTATATGAGTATAAAGCTACAAATATTAAAAATGAGATTGAAAGCCAAAAAGATGCTTTAAAAAAGGCTCGCTACGTTTATGATGATTCTCTTGCTTTGATTCAATCAAAATATAAAGCAGGACCAATGCTGGTTCTAGCCATTGAACAAATAAATACAAAAATTGGTAAATTAATGAATGCGGTTATGCCAGATTTTTCAAAAGTAAGAAATATCGTACATGCGCTCCCCGGTAATACCCTTGAGTTTACAGGTTATAATGCCTGGGCAAAAGATCAAGTAACCGGCAAACGAATGGATTATGGAAGTTATCTTAATAGCAGTAATAATAACAGTCAAGAAGACAAAAATACAGGGGCAATTAAATTAAGAATTGAAGAAAATGTCTCATCTGTAGTCATCTATAGAGATGACAAATTTAATAGCTACTTTAAAAAGGCTGATGGTAGCTCAATCTTTTCTGAAGATTCAAAACTTAGTGGACAACTTGATACAATAGAGAAAAGCTATGATGACTTAGTAAAGGAAGATGCAGCACCTAATAAAGAAATAAAAGAGGAATTAAATAAACTAAAAGAACAACAAAACAAAGTTACTCCTTATTTAAGAATTTATATGGATAAATTAATAGCTGATAAACCAAAGCTATAAATAAATATGCAAAATTTAAATTAATAAAAGGCTGTCTTAATAGAATGACAGCCTTTTAAGATATATTTATAAGAAATACTTATTTTGATTTCACCCTTGAGAAAACTTCTATATCAAGCTCTTCCATAATATTAGATAAAAAATACGCAGTACTTGCAACCATAGCAGCATTGTCAGTGCAATACTTAAATTCAGGTGCATTAACTTCAAAACCTTGATTAGCCAAATCAAATAATTTTCTTCTAATTTCAGAGTTTGCAGCAACACCCCCAGCTATGGCAACTTTGTTTACATTATTTTCTTCTGCGGCTATTAGTATTTTTTTAATTAAAGTTTCACTAACTGTCTCTTGAAAACTTGCTGCCACATCAGCTTTGGGAAGCTCATCTTCTTTAAATTGCTGACAAACTCTAAGAGTTGCTGTTTTCAATCCGCTAAAGCTAAAGTCATATTTATCTACTTTGGCCTGAGTAAATTTAAACCTTTTTTTATCTCCTTCATGTGCAAGCTTATCAAGGAAAGGACCGCCGGGATAAGGCAGACCTAATAGTCGTGCCACCTTATCATAGGCTTCTCCTACCGCATCGTCTAGAGTTTCACCCAATAATTCCTGTTCTGAATAGGAAGAAACCTTAATTAACTGCGTATGTCCTCCGCTAACTAACAAGCAAATAAAGGGAGGTTCAAAGTTACTACCCAAATAATTAGCACAAACATGAGCATTCAAATGATTTACTCCGATAAAAGGTTTGTCATGCACAAGACTTAATGTTTTTGCTGCATTCAAACCAACTAGCAATGCTCCTACCAATCCTGGTCCTACGGTAGATGAGAATGCGCTCACATCTTTATAAGTAATTCCTGCTTGTTTTAGAGCTTCTTCTATAACAATATTAATAGATTCCAAGTGTTGTCTTGCTGCAACTTCCGGCACTACACCGCCAAATTTTTGATGGATATCTATTTGAGAAGCTACAACATTTGATAATACTTTTCTTCCATTTAAAACAACTGCTGCTGCTGTTTCATCGCAACTTGTTTCTGTTGCTAGTATTATTTGATATTTGTTTAAACCTGGACCTATTGGTACTATTTTATTGCTTATCGGGCGTTTAAATTCTTTTATTAACATTATCTTTATCTTTATTTTTTTAAAACTGACTCTGCTCCTACAATAGCACATATATTATCCACATCAAAATTTTTTATTGTTTTAATTAATTCCTCCATAGATGCCCCGGTTGTTAGAATGTCGTCCATCAGCAAAAGTTTTTGGCCTTTATAAAGGTGTTTATTAAATTTAAACGCACCGTTTAAGTTTGTTTTTCTTTCTTCTTTGGTTAATTCATACTGTGGTTTTGTGTCTTTTACTCTGGTGATAAGGGTGTTATTAACTTCATAACCGTTTAACCTGGCAAACTCTTTTGCCATAAGCAAAACATGATCATATCCACGTTGTTTTTTTCTTTTTTTATGCAAAGGCATTGGGATTATGCAAAAATGATCTTTACTATACGGGGTTTGTTTCCATAAATCATTCATAAAAGCAGCTATAGATATAGAAAGTTGTTTTTTATTATAATACTTTAGGGCTTTTATTAATTTCCTTGTTTGCTCATTATAAAAACCTGAAGCATATATAGGTATATTATCTATTATTTTTACCGGTACTATTTTGTTTTGAATTAATTGATTATGGCATTCCTCGCATACAGGACCCTTATAAGAAGGTTTTTTGCATAAATAACAATATTCAAAATATATCCAGCTTAGTAATTGTCTAAAAAAATTGATCAGCATATTAATGTAAATCCATAAATTTTATAATAATATGTTATATTAAATGAAAAATTTTTTATTTATCTTACCAGATAATATTACACTAAAAAAAGGAAAAAGTTTAACATGAAATGGTTTAGAGAAAAAATTTTACGCAAATCAAAAGAATTACCGGTTATTGATAAAATTTCTACAGATATAATTGCAGTATATCAAAACATGGATGCTTTTAACTTGCTAGCCTGGTTTAACTTAAATAAAAGCGATACTTTGCCTGTTATTGATCAATATGATGAGATAGTGGGTATTGTTTCCGAATACGACCTGGCAAAAATTCTGCCAGAATGGAGCCTTGAACAAGATAGTTATCAACATAAAATAAAAGTTAAAGATATAATGACTAAAAATGTTTGGGTTGAATATAAAAATACAAATGTTTCAGAGCTGTTTTCAACCCTGCATGAAATGCACACAAGAGTTATACCTATTGTTGACAGAAATAATAAATATACAGGCAAATGCATAACCCGCTCAGAAATAGTATCTTATCTTACAAGGATGGTTAAACCGTATTCTTTAGGAGGTTTAGCTACTCCTTTGGGTGTTTATATTACAGATGGAAAGCATCAAGCTGGGGCCGGCAATTTAGGCTTATTTTTGACTGGTGTTACTTTTAGCTCTTTTGTTATTATTATTAATTTTATTAATCAAATACTTTTTAATTTTAATAGTAATGTTTCTAACATTTTTGTTTTACTTTTTAATATAACCTTATTTTTAATTATAGTTAGAATAACTCCTTTTGCAAAAATTCATGCAGCAGAACACCAAACAATAAACACAATTGAAAAGGGATTGCCTCTTGAAGTTGATATTGTAAAGAAACAACCGCGTTTCCATAAACGATGCGGCACTAATTTAATGGTTTTAATATTGGGTATATTTTTCATTTTAATGCTGCCCGAACAATTTCCTATATTAAGAAGCAGTTCTTTGGGATTTCTTTTTTCTTTTATATTATTTTTATTTCTTTTTTCTAACTGGAGAAAAATAGGGATTTACCTTCAAAAAAAATTAACTACTGCTAAAGCTCCTGAAAAATATATATCAAACGGGATAAAAGTAGGGAGAGAAATCCTTCAAAAGCATAAAGACGATACCAGTCCTAAAAAACCTAACTTTTTTATTAAAGTATGGAATATGGGATTAATTCAACTATTAACAGGATTTTGGATTATTAATATTATTTATTATAACTTTATTGCACCTTATCTTATGATAAAATAAGTAGTATAAGGCTATTATATACTTATTTTAAAACTATTTTTTTTGTTTATTTATTTTAATAAAATTTTTATAAAATAAATGACAAACTTAAGCCATTACTTGTATAATAGCTTTGAACTTATTTATAAAAATAAAGTCATTAATTTTAGTATTAAGGTAAATAATAAGAAACGGAAGAATTAAAATGCATATCATTACAATGCTTTTTTTATTGAGTATTTTAGTATTGGTTCATGAACTGGGACATTTTTGGGTTGCCAGAAGATGCGGGGTAAAAGTCGAAAAGTTCGGGTTTGGATTGCCGTTTGGTCCGACTTTATACGAGACTAAATGGGGAGAAACCACTATTTGTGTACACGCTTTTTTATTAGGCGGTTATGTATCCTTTCCTGATGATGATCCTGACAGTGACTTAACAAAAGATGACCCAAGAAGAATATCAAACAAACCTGTATGGCAAAGAATGTTAATTGTATCTGCCGGGGTTACTGCTAATATGCTTATAGCTTATATATTAGTAGTTATAGTAGCAGCAGGAACCGGAGGTGTGCCGTCGGGTAAATATGATATTTTTGTTAAAGGCGTACAAGACGGCAAAAATTTATATGCAAGCCAATTAAACATACAAGAAGGCGACAAAATAGTTTCTGCTAACGGTGTGATAATTGATTCTCCACTAAAATTTATTGAGATAGCGCAAAGAAGCAAAAAATTTGATGGTTATGCTGAATACAAAAATATAGAAGCGCAAAAAGAATCATTAATAGCGCTAAATCCAACATTGGCAAAATATGCATCTGAAGACACTAAACCTGTTGAAAAAGGTATCAAGATTGTAATTCCTAAATTATTACCGGAAAAAACAGTATCTCTTCCTAAAGATACCATAATAGGTTTTACCACCTACGAACCTGAAGGAAGCAAACTTTCTGAAACTCAAGAAAAATTGAGAAATAGCCTTGAAGGAAAAAAAGAAATAATTGCAGATGGGCAATTAACATTTAAAGATTTAACAAGGGCAGTAAGTGATACAGTTCACCCTGTGAATATTGTGGTTGATAGAAAAGGTGAAACAATTAATTTAGCCCCTGCTTATCCTAATGTAAAAGGTTTGATAGGTATAAAAATGCAATCAAAAGAAGTAAGCATACCTACAACCAATCCTATTACGGTTATAACCAAATCTTGGGATTATTTATACAGAAATACTTATTTTATGGTTTATGGTTTGTGGAAAATTATGACCGGGCATATACCATTGCATAATTTACACGGTATTATCGCTATAACCAAAGTTGGCGGTGATATTATTGCAAAAAATGGCATTTGGGATGGATTGTTATTAACAGCTCTTATAAGTATGGATTTAGCAATAGTAAATTTACTTCCTATACCTGCTTTAGACGGGGGGCATCTTATGTTTTTAACGATTGAAAAAATTATAGGAAGACCTGTTAAAGAAGAGTTTATAGAGAAAGTTTCTAAGTATGGCTTTTTATTCTTAATTAGTTTAATGGTCATTATTATATTTAATGATATATTAGCTCTTGTTACAGACAAACTATAGGAATAAGTACATGCCAACATATGATTACAGATGTAAAAATTGCGACAGTTTATTTTCTATTGAAAAGTCAATGAATGATCCTCATCCTGAAATCTGCCCAAGTTGCAGTAGTAATAATATAAATAGAGTTTGGGAGAATATACAATTAAAAGGTTGCGATAAAAGCTCAAACTCTGGCGGCAAAAACTGTGGAGGTCCTTGCCGCGGAAATTGCGGTTCTTGCGGATGTAGATAAATATATTTATTTCTTTAAGTTTTAAAAAAAGATTGACAATAAGTCGCATTCAATTCTTCCAAGCTAGCATGTTGCTCTTCTGTGATGCTGGAAATTTCTTGTGTACTGGCTGCAGTTTCTTCAACTATAGAAGATATATTTTCCATTAACAAAGTTGATTTTATTATAATGGGTTATTCAAAAAATTCTTATAAACTATGCAGATTATATTTTGTTTTTATAATTATTAAAATTAATAAAATATAAGAAAAAATATTATATTAATATAACTTTTAAGCTTGAAAGCTTTTTAATCAAGCGTTTTAATATAAAGCTCATCTACTAAAACACATAAAGAAGCAGCCATCGCTGGAGCCAATACTAAACCGATGGTTCCAAAAAATAAACCACCTATAACCAAAGAACTAATAATAGTTAAAGAATGGAGATCTAAAAACTTACTCATTAAGATAGGTTTTACTACATTATCAGACAACCATTGTGCTATTAAAAAGAGAAGTATACCTGGAATAACTAAAATAGGCTTTTGGGCAAAAATAACCAATGCTATTATGATAGTTGCTATAGTAGGTCCGACAATTGGTACAATATCACTTACTCCGGCTATAGTTCCAAGAATAAGAGAAAATTTGATTTGAACAATGGCAAAGCCAATGGTCGTAAATAACCCAATAAAAAGAGAAGCAAAAAGTTGGCTTATTACATATCCTCCTACTTTAGAAGAAATTGTACTTGATATTTCGCTTACTTTTTTTCTTTTATGAGAAGGAAAAAGCGTTAAAAACTTGTCTCTTAGATAATTTTTATCTTTTAAAAATATTATAACTATTACCAATGTTGTAAAAACAGATATTAAGAAATTTGAAAAGCCTTGAGTAAGAAGAATTGAGTTTTCAATAACTTTTTGCGCTATTTCAGAAAGTGATCCTATAATTTTTGTTGTATCCGGCAAGACATTGGTATCTATTTTTTCCGCTAAGCCTTCCAATTGAAAAGTTTTTAAGATGGAATAAAGACCTTCGGTTTTTACCTGCTGAAACAGACTCACTACTTTATCCCAATACTCCGGTATGTCTTTAAAAAACAGGATCATTTGTTTTATTAATATATTTAAAAACGGCACCAAGAGTATAAATATTGCAAATAATCCTATAAGCAATACTAAAACAATAGCTTTATTTCGTGACATTTTTTTTGAAAAAAGCTTTACAACAGGCTCTATTGAGCTGGCTAAAATAAATGCTGCAAATAAAAGCAACAAAAAGTCTTTTAAAATAAATGCTAAATAAAAAGCAAATAGTACACCAATTATTAATATTGTATTTTTAAATATAGTCAAATCAATATCTTTAAACATATTTATCCTCAATCACAAAATTTTAAATAAAAAATAATTAATAATATTTTTTATTTAATTATAATAAATAAAGTGATATTTAAAAGTGAATTAATCTGGATTTTTCTTCACTTATCTGAATTATATTTAAAGCCAAGTATTTGGCAGATGTATTCATTCCACTTATTAAGCTGTTTTTTAATCTCGGATTCATTAATGATTTTTTCAAATTCTTCTTTATTAATTATATTTTTCTGAGTTTCTGTCCTTATAATTATCTCTCTAACTTTTTCACTTTCAGCTGAACAACTTAATATTGGATATTGCTTATCAGCGCACCATGTTAGCTTTTTATTCTCTGAAGCAATTAAGAAATCCCAGTATGATATTTCTTGATCTGCAACTATTGCAGCTTCTTTCTCTGTTTTTTGTTTACCATATAAACTTTCAACAATCATATTTAAAGTAAGCCTAAAGCCTTCTGTTATCGGGTCTGCATTTAACAATTCAACTGTTTGAAACATACCCATTCTTTTAAATTTATTCATTACTTCTGAGTGATAAGAAGAAAATTCTTTTTTATTTTTTGGAGCCATTTGAGCAATAAGGCTTCTTAAGAATATATTTTCTCTTAACCATACTTCTGCTTCATTTTTAATAACATCCAGATTTATTTGAAATCCCAAGTTGCTATATAAAATATCATCAACTACAACCAAACCTGAAGTTATTTTTTTTATTTCAATATTCATTTTATCAGTATTTGCAATCTTATCATTAATCATTTATATGATAAGATTCTCTTTATCTAAATCATAAAGCCCATATTTCTTTTCCTTTTTAAGCTTGAGGTAATTTTTACTAAAAACTTCAATGTTTTCATATAAATGGCTTAATATGAAATTATCTTTGTCTAAATTATAAAGCCCATATTTACCTGTTTTTTTTATTTTTACATAATTTTTATTAAGTCTTTCAATGTTGTCATAGTAAGTACTTTAACACAAGATTTTTTTTATTTAACTCATAAAGCCCGTACTTATCTGCTTTTTTTATTTTTATAAAATCTAAACCATTTAAATGGTTTATTTCTTGATAATTATCAAAAGGCAAGTTGACTTTTTTAATCTTATCTTTAAATTTAACTTCAAATATCAAATTATCATTTTTAACATAAAAATCTTTATTCACTAAATTAATAATGAAAAAATTTTTCCTTTTATCATATAGGCTATATGCACTGATATCTTGAAGCTTAACCAAATCGCTTTCTAATATTTCAATATTGTCATAAACAGGATTAATTATTAATTTTTTACGTTTAATGTCATATAAGCCCTTGTTAAAAGAGTCCTTTTCTACTCTGATCATTTCATCTGTTAAAAATTTTATATAATTATAATCAGGCGATAGTATTAAAGACCTGCTTTTTAAATCATATAAGCCCATTTTACCAGAATTGTAAGTATAACTTTTTATTACAAGCATTCTGTTATTAAATATTCTGTCATTTAATATTTTAATATTACTATAGGTAGGTTTAAGTATAAGCCTTTTACTTTTTAGGTCATATAAACCTTCTTTATTATAATCTTTAACTATTTTAACCGGGTCATTACTTAATATTTTTATATCTTCATAAACAGGCTGAAGTATAAATCTTTTACTTTTAAGATCATACAAGCCTTCTTCATTATAACTTTTATAAACTTTAATAAGCTCATTGTTTAATACTCGTATAGATCTATAAATAGGTTTAATAATATATTTTTTTGACTTTAAATCATACAGCCCCTTTTTATTTTCATCACCTATAACAAAAACTTGGACAAGTTCATCGTTTAATATTCGTATATTTTTATTGCCGGCAGGGTTGAATATATATTTACTCTTTTTAAGATCATATAAACCTTTTTTATAAGAACTTGTAGTGACCTCAACCATTCCATTATTTAATATTTTTATATTCTTATAAATAGGCTTAATTGCTAAAACTCTTTTTTTTAAATCATATAATCCCTGTTTATTATAACCTTTGTAAACTTTAACCAACTCATTTTTTATTATATATAAGTCACTATAAACAGACTCAATTACAAATTGAAAATTTTTAGTGTCATAAAGACCTTTATTATGGGGTTCCCAATTAAACAACCCCTCTTTTTTTACAAACCTCTTATTCGCAGCCATTGTATCTAGTGTACTAAAATCAGTAAACACAAACAAACTAAACAAATTATTATTTTCATTGCTCTCATAAAAACTTCCCCCTCATACATTCAGGATATATGTAAAAATCAAGAGTCTATTTCTGATTTTTAGCATACATTAGATCAAATTAAGGGTAAATAAATATAATATAATTGTTTACACTACTTATTATCTGTTTATATACTCTATGCTGGTTATTTGTCCGTTTATGTTTACTTTAGAAACACTTGCATAATCCAATCCCAAACTAAATGCTTTATCCAAAGGCATGCCCAAAATTTTTGCCGCTATCATCCTTATAACACCAGAATGAGTTATAATAGCAATCTTTTTATGATCTTTTAATATTAACTCTTCAAAAAACTCTTCGCAACGCTTATAAACCTCAGCCGTGGACTCACCATTTGGCGACGGATTATTTATAAACTCATATTTCCACTTCTGAAAACATTTGCAATATACTAATTCTGACCACTTTTTTAATTCCCAATCCCCAAAATTATGTTCTTTTAGTCTTTCATCAGCTGTATATCCATTAAGGGCAAGAGATGACGCTAACTTAATACAACGCTTTAACGGGCTGGAGTAAAACACAAAATCATCTAACTCGGGTAACTT
Organism: Candidatus Gastranaerophilales bacterium; assembly: GCA_028280605.1. Lineage (GTDB taxonomy): Bacteria > Cyanobacteriota > Vampirovibrionia > Gastranaerophilales > JANQFW01 > JANQFW01. The sequence continues at coordinate 2,137 of JANQLL010000066.1, read as the reverse complement.
GGACTTAACTGACTCTAACTCCACATTAAAATTATCGGATACATCTATATCTGAATGACCATAACATACACCTTTTGGGCAATCTAAACTTGTATGTCGTATTAAATATATATCCATTACTTTATTACCAATACAAAAACATAAAAAATAACTTCGCTCATCTGTTGAACTGCACCAAGAGTATCACCAGTGTAGCCGTTTATTCTTTTTGATAACTTATATCCTATTATTTGCCTTGTTATAAAAAGAGGAATAATTATTAAAAAATATTTAAAACCTAAAAAAACTATAGGCAATAATCCGAACAAACCTGAAAATAATAAATCTTTTAAATTTAATTGTTGAGTTGTATTATACGATTTACTTTTAGAAAGATCATCTCTGGCATACTTATGCGTAAACATTATACTTGTTGTAATAAATCTGCTTATGGCATGTGCTGATATAAGAGTTAAGGGCAATAGTTCAGGGGTTATTTCTTTTAAAATAAAAAACTTAAGACCTAATATACATATCAAACCCACTGCCGCATACGTGCCTATGCAAGAATCTTTCATTATTTTTAATATTTGCTCTTTAGTGTGTGCGCCACCAAAACCATCGCAAAAATCCGCAAAACCGTCTTCGTGCAATGCACCCGTAATTAAAATAGTAGCAATTATACTTAATAAAATAGCAATCGTATCTGGCAAAACAAGATTAGCTAGTATATAAGTTATTGCACCTATGGCTCCTACTATTATTCCAACAACAGGGCTGTATTTTTCTATTTTTCTCATATATTCGTCAGAATAATTAGCAAGCTTATAGCAGGGTATTCTTGTAAAATAAACCAATGCGGTAAAAAATATAGTTATTTCCCTTTTAAGCTTGCTATACATAGGCATTTATCCTACGCGTATTACCTTTGCCTGCTCAAATGTAGCCATCTCATTTAAAAGATTAACCGCAGATTTTAGAATAGGATAAGCTACAGCTGCGCCAGTGCCTTCGCCCAAATGCATTCTTAAATCTAATAAAGGCTTAGCATCAAAATATTTAAGCATTAAATCATGGCCTTTTTCGCTGGATAGATGAGCAAATATACAATAATCAAGTATATTTGGGTTAAATTTATGAGCAATCATCAGCGCAGAGGCCGCAATAAATCCGTCAATAAGTAAAATCATTCCTAACTCCGCAGCTTTTAACATTGCTCCAACTATCATTGCATGTTCAAATCCACCAAACGTAGATAAAATTTCTAAAGGATCCTCTTTATCTATTGGATTATTCGCAATTGCTTGAGTTAAAATTTCTATTTTTTGCTCAACACTGGACTCGCTCAAGCCTCCACCTTTTCCCACACATTTTTCAAGATGTACACCTGATATAATATTCATTAAAACAGACGATGCAGAAGTATTACCTATGCCCATTTCCCCAAATCCAACTATATTACAGCCTTTTTTATGAATATTTTCTGTGATATCCGCAGCTATGGCAATGGCATGTATGCATTGTTCTTGTATCATAGCCGGACCAATGAGAAAATTTCTTGTTCCTCTTGCTATTTTAGCTTTTATCAAGTTAGGATGAGAATAAAAATCGTAATTAACGCCCGCATCAATTATTTTCAAATCTATATTGTGTTGATTTGTAAATACATTAATAGCAGCACCGCCATGCAAAAAATTCATAACCATTTGATAAGTTACTTCCTGAGGAGATGGACTCACTCCCTCTTCCACAATACCGTGGTCTCCTGCAAAAAGTAATATTGTAGGTTTATTTAGGCTGGGAGTTAATGAATTTTGTATACATCCTATTTTTAGCGCGAGTTCTTCCAGCATTCCAAGAGAACTAACTATTTTAGCTCCCGAGTCTAATTTTTGTTGTAAAGGTTCTGCTAAATGACTGCTTATAGGCCTTATATCAAAATTTATTCTCATCTGCTGGAAAGCTCCTATCTTAAGCCATCATTTATTTAAGTTATAAATAATTTAATATTTTATATATTATTATCAATAGCCCTATTTGTCAAAGATAAGTATATTAGCTCAGGGTTAAGGAAAATTAAGTAATACCCTTTAACCCCAAGAGTTTATTGAAATTAAGGGAGTTAGAAAATATAGCCATAGTAATATTTTTAAAGCTA
>JANQLL010000168.1 GCA_028280605.1 Candidatus Gastranaerophilales bacterium | reverse complement strand
AGAAAAATCCCCTTGGTAGCTAGGATAGGATATATCATTTGGTTCTGAATTCGAGCAACCTTTTGGTATTGGCAGGTGTAATATTTCTTTTACATTGCTATAACTTACTTGATCCGGCACTAGGTCCATAAATAAATCTTGATTTAAATGTATTTGTTTTAGTTCGCTTAATATTTTTTTGCTGATATTTGTCAGCTTTTTGAATAAAGGCAGGTCTTCCGGGTTTCCTTCGGATAACTCATAATCATTGATTGACCAGGGCCTTAGCACTACAAACTCGCTTGGCAACTCCAGGCTGAAATGAGCCACTTGCTCCATTATTAAAGGGAATAATCTTGAAAATTTATGGCAATCATCGAATTTATCTCTTATAACTTCGATTTCATCGAGAATTTTTTTATTTATATCATTCAGACTGTTAACGGCATGAATCTGCTGTGTAGAGAAATTAGCCCTTATTTCCCGGGGGATTGTTGTACTTATCAAGGAATAGGTTTTCTTTGCAAGGCTTACCAGGCCTTCTGTGTTTATTTTAAAGCCTGATCTATCAGATTTTGGCTTTCTGCTATGCCATTTTTTTGCTGCTCTTCTTTCTTCTACGCTTTCTATAATGTTCATTGCAAAGGATTGAAGACCCATGTTTATAAATTCCATCTGTTGAATCAAAAACTTGCTCCAATTTCCGGTGCGCATGATGTGCATATATTCTTTGCCAACTGTGTCAAATTGCATTTCAGTGGTTTTGATAGCCTCTAAAAGACGGTCTTTGTAGCCCATTAGGTCACAATTCCCGGCAAAGCGACGCAGCAGGACTATTTTATTACGCAGTCTGTAATATAAAATAGATGCGTATTTATCATTATCCTTTTGGGAGTTGTCTTCAGTTTTTGCAGCTTGCTCTTTCAACCCAAAATACCTTTATTTTTGCTAAGTCCGGTAAGTTAAATTTTTATCCTATATATTTATTGTATATTTATTATAGCAAATTTTAAAAAATTCCGCAGGCTCTCATTGTGTTTTTATTAAGCTTTATTAAGTTTAATTTGTTATAAAAATATTTATTTTATATATTTGTTTATTATATGTATTATTTTTATTTTATATTTTTACAGCAAAATGTCTTAATTAGTAAAATGATTTTTGTTTTGATTACAAATAAAACAGTGCGAAAATATGAAATACACCAACTCTAAAATACTTTAGCGGTGCCGCGTAGGGTTCCTATATCTTATGGATTAATTGTGCATTTATTGTCTTTAACTTCTGCATTTACAGTGTTGCAAAGCACATCTGTATTATATGTGCTGTTGGCGATTTCTCCATAGTTGCCATTTCTAAAAACTTTAATGCCTTTTAATAATTCGGCTGCATCATCAGGATTTTTTTCGACATAATCCAAAATTTTATCACGCGTATTTTTCTTATTAATTATATTTTGTTTTTCAATTTCTTGATAAGCGCATGGCCAACCTGTATTAATAGAGGCAGCGCTTTGGAGCTCACAAGTTTGATTTGGAGGGTATTGATCTTTAGTATGATGAATAGGTACGTTCATCGGATAATCAGGATGTCCGTATGGAACAACTTTATCTTCAAAAACCATAGATACAAAAATATCTTTACCCATTGTATTTTCACCTTCAAACGGTCCGTCGGTATCAATATATATATATCGTGGGGCTGCTACGGCATCATAGCCGGTGTGCATTTCAACTGTAAAAGAAACCCCATTTTTTAACATAATTTGACCGTCATTTAGTATTCTTGTACTAATTGTTTCACCATTTAAGTTGTGATATGGAATTTTATCGTAATCCCAACAAGCTTTTCTATAGACATAATTAAAGGTGCACTCAGCCACCATATCCGTTTTATCTTCTGTTTCAAAGTATTTTAAAAATTTTAATACCGCAGAATTTTCGTCTTCTTCTCTTATACAGCCGCCACTACAACCTTTACGTGAATCCGTAGCATCCATATTAACAATGCTTTCATCTAATGTGTCATGGGCAGAGGCGTTTGTGCTGTATGTAAGTGCAGTGGTTAGTAATTCTGTCATCTCTTGCACTTTAGACTTTTGCGGCTCAATGCCAAGTATTTCTAAAGATCTTGAATCAATCGTAAAGTCAATACTCTTGCCAAGGTTTTGCAAGTCTTTTGTATATGCAGTTAATAAATTTTTTAGGTTCTCATCTTTTAATTGAGAAGTTAAGCTTACAAGCTCTGCATTTAATTTAACTGCGGCATCACCTTTTTCATCCAAATTAAGTGATAAGTCTAAGCCTGATATAAGCTTTACTACCGGGTCAGTTCCTGCACTAACCGTTGTATTATTTTTTGCTTTATAATCATCTGTTAATTTTTTGTAATTTAAAAGTGCATCTTCAAAACTTGTGGTGTCATATTCCTCCGGCACTTCTTTCATAAAGTCTTTTAGCTGTATCAAGTATTCATCCATAATTATTGACAATTCTTGAATATTGCCCCGGGTTCCTGCTTGATTTATAATTTCACCTGACTTAAGAGCTTCTATAACTGCTTTTTCTATAGGTGACTTGAACTCTTTACCATTAAAATCAATTTTATTTTTGCTAATATAAAACTCATTAGCTTTTGGTTTGATTACTCTATCTTCAGAAAATTGATTAGCTACGTTTCTTGAAGAAAATACAGCTGATAAATTATCTCCGAATACGTTAACAGCCACAAATGATACGCCTATAACTGTCGCTGTTACTAAACCTATCTCTGTAATCGACAGTCCTTTACGTTTGATCATACTAACTTTCCTTTCTTATATAAAAATTTGAATTATTTTTTTTGAATAGATTCCATAGATAATATTCCACGATATTACAATTTTTAAACATAATATGAGGTATTCTTTACAAAACTATAAGAAATATTGAAATAGATACAAAGAAAGAAATAGCTGATTTTACTTATTAATTTTAAAATTAGAGACTTTAAATATTTTGAGAATGTGCTAATATAGGGGTGTAAGGACGTGGGTGGTACAACACCCTTTCGGAATTCTTACTTAAAGGTTTTAAGGGTTAATACCTTTTATTTTAGGTATTAACTCTTTTTTGTCAGTTAGTACGAGAATTATTAAAAGTATAATTAACAATTCGGTCTTTCCGACTTCAAGATTAACCTTCATTTAAATCACCTCCTTTTGTAAGAATATCACGATTTGTAGTCGTTTCTCTCGGGAGATGATTAAGAATTCCTAGTCCTTACGTGTTTAATTTTATCATAAATATTTTTTAGTATTTTAGCTTATTTATTAATTTTAAAATTTATAGAAATTATAAACAAAACCTCCCGCTTTAAAAGATCAGGAGGTTTTAGTTATATATATAGCCAATATCAATTATTATTGAGCAAAAACATTATCCGTTGAGCTAATATGTACATCAGAGTTAAGATTTTGATCAGGATTAATATTTTCAAATGTACATTTATTATCTTCGATGTTGGAGTTCATTGTTTCACAAAGTACTTGTGTATTGTATGTATTTTTAGCGATTTCGTTATAGTTGCCGTTTCTGTATACCTTTATGCCTTTTATTAATTCATCTGCTTGATCAGGGTTGTTTAAAATAAACTCTGTAACTTTTTCGCGTAAATCTTCTTTATCAACTTGATTCTTTGAAGCATAAGCCTGATATGCACAAGGCCAACCAGTGTTGTTTTTATCAGTATTTCCGGGGATACAGGTTTGATCTTTACTAAAATCATCTGATGTATATCTTATTGGTACTGTCCATTCATAATCAGGGTGACCGTATGGTACAACTGTGCTGCCGAATATCATTGATACAAATACATCTTTGCCTATAACATTATCGCCTTTGAATGGACCATCTACATCAATGAATATATATCTTGGCGCTTTTTTGGAGTCGTGTCTTGTATCAAGCTCAAATGTTAAAGACACTCCGTTTTTTAGTAATATTTGACCATCATCATAGTTGTACGGGTTAAACTCTTCGCCGTTTAAATTTTTATAAGGAAGTTTCCAGAAGTCCCAGCAAGCTTTTCTCATAACATGGTTGTTTGTACAATCATCAACGATATCACGCTTGCCTACTGATTCGAGGTATGCCAGGAATTTGAGGACTGCAGAATCTTCGTCTTTTTCACGTATACAGTAACCTTCACACTTACGGGCATCTGTTGCATCTATACCTATATTACCTACGTCAGATGTAACATCTATACCGGAAGAACCAGGGTCAAAGTCAAATGCGGATTTTAATAAGTCATTAACTTCGTGATATTTAGAAGATTTGTTAAGTCCAAGTAAATCTAGAGCTCTTGTATCAAGCGTGAAGTCAATACTTTTACCAAGGTTTTGTAAATCATCAGTATAAGCGCTTAGTAGTCTTTTTGTATCGCTATCAGGCATTCTTGACGTTAAGTTTATAAGTTCTTCATTTAATTTTGTTGCAGCATCACCATCTTCATCAAGTGTAAGTGACATATCAATACCAAAGAGAACTTTTACAACCGGGTCATCTGTTCCTGATACTTGTTTATTATTATTATCAACGTATTTTTGTACAGTCTTTTTATAAGCTTCAAATGCTTCAGTAAAATCTGTTGTGTCGTATTCTTCAGGTATATCTTGAATAAATTCTTCAATCTGTGTAGTATATTCTGTCATTACGTTTGTAAGTTCTTTTACATTGCCGCGAGCGCCTGTTGTTTCTGAGAAAGTTCTTGTTCTAAGGCCATTTATTATAACTTTTTCTATTGGAGATCTGTATTCTTTACCTTTGAATGCAAAAGTCTTGTTACTTAGCTGGAATTCTTCCTCTTCCGGCTGTAATATTCTGCTAGGGCCGGCAAATTGACTGGTTAGTCTTGTCGAGGAAAATATAGCTGATAAGCCGTCTCCAAATAATCCAAAAGCCATAAATGACATACAGAATACTGTTATAGCTATAAAGCTCATCTCACTTACAGACATAGCTTTGAACTTTCTCATAATAACGTCCCTTTCTTGAATACAGTAGTGAGTAAAATTTGTGCTTGGTACAGATGATAAATTTAATTACACTTGCGCTTAACTTTTAGTAAAAATGTTTGTTCTTTGTATATATATAAAATATATATTATATATGTTATTTCAGTTTTTTGAAAATTCTGTAACATAACTTAACTTAATCTAAGCTTTCGCACATAGAGTAAAACCTCCCGGAATAACTTTGTTCAAAATTATTCCGGGAGGCTTGCTAAATAAAAGTTCAGAGTTTAAAAGCTAGATTTTAAATAATGATAGCTGTTTATTAACTTCTTCAGATATTTTAGTCAAAATTTGTGAATTTGCACTTATTTGCTGTGAATTTGCACTTTGCTCTTCGGTTATTGAAGAAATTTCTTCTGCTGAAGCTGCTGTTTCTTCTGTAATAGCTGATATATTTTCAACCATTCTTACCACTGATTCAGAATTTTGTGCTAAACCTTCGATTTCCCTTGTAATTCCCTGAATTTCATGATTTGCTGTTGTTACCTGTTTGATTATATTTTTCAGAGATGTTCCAACATCATTTACAACTGTAACACCTTCTTCAACTTCATTTGTGGCTTTATCCATTTTATTTACGGCTAAACCTGTTTCTGACTGTACTTCTTTAATCATCGATGTAATTTTATCAGTTGCTTCTGCAGACTGTGTTGCAAGTTTTTTAACTTCTTCTGCTACAACTGCAAAGCCTTTACCGTGTTCTCCTGCTCTTGCTGCTTCTATTGCAGCGTTAAGAGCAAGAAGATTTGTTTGTCCGGCTATACTTTTAATTAAATCAACTATGATTTCTATTTCGGAACTTAATGTTCCTAGTCTGGAAACTGTTGTTGAAATATCACCTGCTACTGCTTTAATATTATTAATTTTTCCAACAGCTTTTTGGACATAACTGCTTCCTTCATTTGCGTTTATTTCAGTTTCATTTTCAAGTTTAGCTATATCAATCGCCTTTCTGGAAATTTCTTGAATAACTTTATTCATATTATCGATTGTATTTGCGCCTTGATCAACGTTAGTTGAAATTTCCTGAGCACCTTGAGCCAGTTGAGATGTACTCATTGCTGTCTGTTGTGATCCTTGCGATGTCTGATCTGCTGATGCATACATCTCGTCTGTAGCTGTTGATATTTTTTCTACAGATTTAACCACATTATTAACCAGATGTCCCAAGTTTTTAACTACTTTATTTAGTGAATCAGATAAGTCGGCGATTTCATCTTTTGTATCAAGCGATATATTAACAGTTAAGTCACCATTACTTATTTTTTCGGCTTCTTTTACTAATAATGATATTGAATCAACAACAGAAAAATAAAAGCCGATAAATATATAACCTATTAAAAGAAAGATTAATAAAGTAAAGCTTATTGAAATTGGAATTTGGTCAGAATATTTTTTTACACGTTTTTCAATTAAACTGTATAAGTTTTCTGCATAGATTTCATATAGTTCAATTGTATTAGCATATGAATTTTCAGTTATATTCAGAACTGTGTCGATGGAAACTTTTTTATCATTTATAACAGAATTTAAGATATTAATAAGCTGAGTATTTGCTTCATACATTTTATTGAATTTATTATTTAATATTGGCTTTAAGGATGAATTGTTGTCATAAATAACTCCAACCCCGGACTTTAACTGTTCATTTATTTGCTCAATTAATGTTGACAACTTAATTAGTTCTGTCTTGTTATCTTTTCCATCTTTAACACTTTTCATCAGTTCTATTTTTGCAAGGCTGATTTTTTCCATTAGGTCGGGAACTTTGAGACCAAAAGCATCCATCAGGTAAAAAGTATCAAGATCAGGATCAAGAATTAGGTTTGATGTATCATTAACGTATGCTATAAGTGCTATTGTGTTATTTATCGTATCGGTATGGGCTTTATAATTCTGCTCTGAAGGATATTTATTCCATTCGTCTATTATTTTGTTCCATTGAAAACTTACTTTTTCAAGTCTATCATCAATTTTTAATTTTGTGTTTAATTCAAAGTCAATCTTATTTAGCTTTTTAAGTCTTTCTTTAGAATCTTGCTGAATTTTCGTTACCATACCTCTTTTTTCAATATCACCCTGATGAAAATAAAAACTTTCATATCTACTGTTTTGCATATCCGTTAAAAGTAGTTTTAGAGGCCTGATATATCTAACTCCAAGATTTTCTTTTGCATTAAATTCAATTTGTGAATATAAGTTTGATAATAGTAAGTACATTACTCCTGCAACTAATAGGGCTATTGTAGCAAATATAAGAATGAATTTATCTCTGTACTTTAATAAATTCATTAATTTTTTAGAAATTTCAAAAATTTTTCTCATCTTAAACACTCCTTTTATTTATTTGGGTTATACTAAAGATTGTGCGATATTACAATCATATTTATTATATTTATTATATATAAATCATACTACATTTTTATTTTTTTTGTAAGTGATTTTTTTTTTTATCCCGCAGCTATTATTTGCATCAGGTAATTCATACTTATACTACTCATCAATTGAATTTCAGATTACTCTTTTCAGAGAATAGTTTATTTTAATAACTTTAACTCGATTTAATAATCTGAAAAGTATTTTATAGGGAGTATACTTAAGGATTTTTCATATATACTTTGACAGAGCCGGCGGTTCGGCTCTCGAATTAATTTCAAATAATACTTTTAATATTTAAAGTTACAGGACAATATTTAGTAAATACTGTCCCCATTACTATCAATAGCAACAATTAACGGAAAATCAATAACATTTATTTTATATATAGCCTCTGGTCCTAGTTCTGGGTATGCGATCAGCTCGCAAGAAGATATTTTTTCTGCTAATAAAGAAGCTGCTCCGCCTGTTGCTATAAAATATATTGCTTTATTTTTTTTTATAGACTGTATTACTTCTAAAGAACGCATTCCTTTGCCTATGGAACCTAATAAGCCTTTATCCATTAAAACAGGTGCATATTTATCCATTCTACAGGCAGTTGTAGGTCCGGCCGGACCAATTATTTCTCCATTCACAGATGGGCAAGGACCAACGTAATATATTAATTTGTCTTTCAGCTCAAATGGTAAGGGCTCATCATTGTTAATGCGCTCAACAAGCTTTCTATGAGCTGCGTCTCTACCTGTATAAATTTCCCCGGTTAGAAGAACTTTTTCACCTTTTTTAAGTTTTTTTATTAATTCTGCATCATCAGCATTGACCTTCAGACCTTCTAATTTTGTATCTACCCCGTTATGAAAATCTGTTTTCAATTCGTCTAATAAAAAGTCAACTTCTTCACCTGTTATTATTGCTGTGGCATGTCTTGCGGCGTGGCAACAAACATTAACAGCAACCGGCATAGACGCAATATGGGTAGGATAACCTAAGACGCTTACTCCTAATAAGGTTGTATCACCACCAAGACCTGCGGCACCAATCTTTAGGCCGTTTATTTCTCTTGTTAATTCCAGTTCTAGTTTTGCAAAGCAGTCTGTTTCTTGATTTTTAACTAGTTCTGTTTCGGACTTTATAGGTTTTAACAAAGCTTTTTTTGATAAAAGCGCAGCTTTTTCAAATGTTCCACCAATGCCAATGCCAATTTTGATAGGAGGACAGGGATTTGAACCGGCTTTTTTAATTGACTCTATAACAAATTGTTTTAGGCCTTCTTCTCCTACTGCGGGCTTTAGCATTGCAATTGCGCTCATATTTTCGCTGCCGAAACCTTTTGGGGCAACTGTTATTTTGACTGAATCGCCCGGTATCATTTCGTAGTGAATTACGGCAGGTGTATTTGTGCCGGTATTTTTTCTTTCAAAAACTGCATCATCCACTACAGATTTTCTGAAATAATTTTCTTTATAAGCATTCTCAACGCCTTTATTTATGGCTAGTTCTATATTTTCACCTTTTATTACAATATTTTGGCCAAGTTCTGCAAATACAACAGCCATTCCTGTATCTTGGCAGATAGGGCGTTGTTTTTTTGCTGCGAGTTCTATATTTTGTAGAAGTTGGCCAAGTATATCTTTAGCGCTTTCGGCAGTTTCTTTGTTATAGGCTTGTAAAATAGAGTCGTACAAGTCTTTATAAACATATATATTGGCGTATCTGCACAGTTCGGAAACTGTTTTTGTTATTGTATCAGAAGAAATAATTGTTATATTATCACTCATAAATTTTAACCTCTGCCGAAATTCAACTACTAATACTAAATATATTATATTAGAAACATTGAAATTTTTTATGCATCTATTAGAGTTAATAATTGATTTTTTGTTATTTTTCTACTTTTTTTTTATTACGTTTTTTAAATTTTTAAATTTAGAAAACGAAAAAATATATAAAATAAACGTGCCGTATAACAACACAGGGCACAGAATAAGTAAAAATATGCTATTATTATAATTAAGTCAAAATTTAAATTAATTATAGATAATAGACAATTTTAGGAAATAAAAATGGCAGTATTAAGAATTGTAAGGTATGGCGAAGACTTATTAAGACAACCAACAAAAGAAGTTGGCAAGATATCTTCTAAAATAAAAAAGCTCGCTTCAGATATGATAGAAACTATGTATGCTAATAATGGTGTGGGTTTGGCTGCAACTCAAGTTGGCGAGGGGTATAGATTATTTGTAATTGATGTAGCTGAAGAAAACGAACCTGCTAATCCGTTAGTGTTTGTGAACCCCAAAATTGTTAAAAAATTTGATCCCATAAACAGTTATGAAGGTTGTTTAAGCTTTCCGGGCGCATATACAAATGTGAGAAGATATGCAAATGTTGTGGTAAAAGCAAAAGATTTAAAAGGCAAGCCTTTTGTGCTCGAAGCTACAGACGGTACATTACTGGCAAAAGCTATACAGCATGAAACAGATCACTTGGACGGTATTCTATTTGTTGATCATGCTCGAAACAGATTTGAAGCTAATGCGGAATTGGCTAAACACGAACTCCCCCCTATAGAAGATGAAAATTTATTAAATGAAGATGAAATGGAAAATATTATTCAAATAGCAGAAGTAAAAGAAGCTGAAGAAGAAAAGCAAAAAAAATTGCAAGAAGAGCAAGATGCTCAAACAGCTGCAGCAGAAATCCATGAATAAATTAATAGAGGAGAAGGTATGAAAATTGTGTTTTTGGGTACACCGCAAATCGCTGTACCCTCTTTGCAATCTTTTATAGATAAACAAGATATTGAAGTTTTGGCTGTAATAACACAGCCTGACAGACCTTCTGGAAGAGGGAAAAAGCTTAATCCTCCGCCGGTAAAAGTTTTGGCGCAAGAAAATAATCTTGATGTTTATCAACCTTTATCAATTAAAAAAGATGAAGAATTAATAAAAAAAATAAAAGATATGCAGCCCGATGTTTTTATTACTGTAGCGTTTGGTCAGATTTTAAGCCAAGAAGTCCTTGATATACCAAGGTTGGGTGTTATTAATCTTCATGCGTCATTATTGCCTAAATATAGAGGACCTAATCCTATTCAGTGGGCAATTGTTAATGGTGATAAGGTTACCGGGGTTACAACTATGCTTTCTGCCATTGGGGTTGACGAGGGACCGATGCTTATTAAAAAAGAAATAGAAATCGATAGCAATATGAATTCTGAGCAGCTTGCGTATAAGATTGCAGATATTGGTCCGCAAGTGCTTTATGATAGTATTATTGGCCTTAATGACAAGTCTATTACACCAGAGCCTCAAAATCACGATGAAGCAACCTATGCTAAAAAGCTAAAAAAAGATGATAGCCATATCAACTGGTCAGAAAATGCTTTAACTATTCACAATAAGATTAGGGGAATGTATCCATGGCCGGGTACTTATGCACTTATGGGTAATCTTCAGATAAAAATAATTGAGTCTGAAGTAAAAAATGAAGAAAATATTAAAAAAGCTGATCCGGGCGAGATATTTGATATAATAAAAAGTGGAATTGAAATTGCAACAGGACATGAAATTCTTGTTGTAAAGCGAGTTCAACCACCCGGTAAAAAAGTTATGGATGCTGTTAGTTGGTGTAACGGTGCAAGGATAAATACAGGGGATAAATTCCATTAATTAACAAAAACATGGAGGACAAAAACAATGTTTTATGATCCTATTTATATGATGCTGGCTATTGTAGGGATGGCATTGGTATTTATACCGCAAATGCTGGTGAAAAGTACGTATTCTAAGTATTCAGAAGTCAAGAGCTCAACCGGTATGACAGGTGTGCAAGTAGCAGAAGCTATTTTACGAGATAACGGCATATATGATGTTAGAGTTGAGCCGGTTCAAGGCGAGCTGACAGATCATTATGATCCGTCAGATAAAGTGATAAGACTCTCAGAAAGTGTATACGGCGCAAATTCTATTGCAGCTCAAGGTGTGGCAGCTCACGAAGTGGGGCATGCCATACAAGATAATAAAGGATATTTGCCTATGAAAATGAGAGCGGGATTTATACCCCTCGTGAATTTAGGGCAAACATTGGGACCGTTGTTATTAATGGGTGGTCTTATGCTTAGATTCTTTATGCACTCCACTTTTGGCGGATTAACTGATTTAATTGCACTGGCTGGAATTGCATTATACGGTTCTGTGGTGGTGTTTCATCTTGTTACATTGCCGGTTGAGTTAAATGCAAGTTTTAGAGCTGTAAAAGCTCTTGCTAATGGCGGTTATCTTGTAGAAGGTGAAGTTGGTGATGCTAAGAAAGTTCTTTCTGCTGCGGCTATGACTTATGTAGCTACTGCTCTTTATGCACTATTAGAATTACTTTACTGGATATGGGTATTCTTTGGTAGAAGCAGGGATTAAATATAAACGAAAATATATAAATTAAGGTATTATAAACTGAAACACCCTTATTGCAATGAATTTAGGGTGTTTTTTAATATTTTATATTTAGGAGAATAGCAATTTTTTAATATTTTTTGTTTTTATAAATATGGGAATAATTTTGGAAGT
>JANQLL010000161.1 GCA_028280605.1 Candidatus Gastranaerophilales bacterium | reverse complement strand
AGCGTATATTCACACATTGCGTGGATTAAAAATATTGAAGAAAAATTCGAAGTAAAGATAAAATTCCCCATTATCGCAGATATCCCTATGGAGGTTTCTTATCTTTACAGTATGATACATCCTTCTGTTAGCGATGTGCATCCGGTTCGATCAATATTTATTATTGACCCTAATCGAATTATAAGAACAATGATTTATTATCCTTCCAGCGTAGGCAGAAACATCAAAGAAATACTAAGAATGATAGATGCTTTACAGGTTGTGGATAAAGAAAATGTGGCAACTCCTGTAGACTGGAAGCCGGGTGATGATGTTATAATTCCACCGCCAAAAACTATTAAAGAAGCTGACGAAAGAAAGCATAAAGAACACGCTGAGTGTAAAGAATGGTATTTGTGTAAAACAGGTATTTAATTGATTATATTTTTTTTAATCATATTATATACATTTCTCTTTATAGAGGGCTTTTTCCCTCTTTTTTATTTTTACTTTTTATATTTATTATTAAATTAGAAGCTTAATAATTTATTTGAAATCTTTATGAGTTTCTTATATTTTATTAGTAAAGCATATATATTATGGAAAATTTGTATAGCCCCAAGCTTAAATAAAATGGAGCATTATATATGAAAATAGCAAACAATATCACAGAGCTAATAGGAAACACGCCACTCGTTTATTTAAAGAGAATTACAAAAGATTGTAAAGCTCAAATAGCAGCAAAGCTGGAATGCTTTAACCCTGCAAATTCCGTTAAAGACAGAATATCAATAAGCATGGTAGAAGAGGCAGAAAAACAAGGAATTATCGAACCCGGTAAAACAACATTGATAGAACCCACAAGCGGTAATACCGGCATTGGTCTTGCACTTGTTGCAGCTGTAAAAGGTTATAAGCTAATATTAACAATGCCGGAATCTATGAGCGTTGAAAGAAGAATGCTTATTAGGGCCTATGGCTCTGAAGTTATATTAACCCCGGCAGAACTCGGAATGAGAGGAGCTGTTGAAAAAGCTCAGGAGCTATCTTCGCAAATAAATGATTCTTACGTTCTTTATCAGTTTAAAAACCAGGCAAACCCTAAAGTACACATAAACACCACTGCCGAAGAAATATGGAACGATACTGATGGCAAGGTTGATATTATAGTAGCCGGAATTGGCACAGGTGGTACTATTACCGGTATTGCCAAAAATTTTAAAGAGAAAAATAAAGATGTAAAAATTATCGGGGTAGAACCTTTATCCAGCAGTGTTATATCAGGCGGAAAGCCTGGCCCTCATAAAATACAAGGTATTGGTGCGGGATTTATACCGGATGTGCTTGATGTAACATTATTAGATGAAGTATTCTGCGTTACTGATGATGATGCTATAAGTACAGCCCGAGAATTATCAAGTAAAGAAGGGATTTTATCCGGTATTTCATGTGGGGCGGCAGCTTTTGCAGCTATACAGGCGGCGCAAAGAGAAGAAAATAAAGATAAGTTAATTGTCACTATATTGCCCGATTACGGAGAAAGATATTTAAGCACGTTTTTATACCAAGAGTTAATGAAATCAAGTGAAAAATGAGCTTTAAACGAATAAAAGAAGATATTCAAACTATATTTGCAAAGGACCCTGCGGCAAAGTCTATAGTAGAAGTGCTTATTTGCTATCCCGGGTTGCATGCCCTTTTGATTCATAGGGTTTCTCATAAACTTTATAAGAACAATGTGCCTTTAATACCAAGGTTATTATCTCATTTCTCCAGATCAATAACCGGTATTGAAATACATCCGGGGGCTCAGATTGGCAGACGATTTTTTATAGACCATGGAATGGGTGTAGTAATAGGAGAGACTACAATTATTGGGGATGATGTTCTTGTCTATCAAGGGGTAACACTTGGTGGTACCGGCAAAGAACAAGGTAAAAGACACCCTACAATACAAAATAATGTTGTAGTCGGCTCTGGGGCAAAGGTTTTAGGTAACATATTAATAGGCAACAATGTTAGAGTTGGGGCAGGTTCGGTAGTTATTAAAGATGTGCCTAATGATTCTACTGTTGTTGGAATACCGGGAGTTGTTGTTATGCATAAAGGTCAAAAACTTAGTCAATTGCAACATGATTATATTCCAGATCCTATAGTTGATGCGCTTAATAAGGTTACTGAAGAGCTAAAATCAGTTAAAGAGATGGTTAAATACGATCTGATAAATCATAAAGATGAGTCTGAAAACGAAAACTTTACCGATGGAGCCGGCATCTAGGGGGGGTGCTAGTCAGCACCTTTTATTACTTACCTTTGAGTCGTTGACTGGCTTTAGGTGTACCGTTCAACTATAGCAGCCTTTCAGCGTTACTGGTGGACTTTGTTATGCGCTTTTTTACGCGGAAAATTGACGCATATAAAAATAGCAATGACAAAATCTCCCCTTTTGTAAGATAAAGAGCTTATCATTGCCTGACTTTTTATGACAACATTGAAATCCTCTAATAATGAGGCTTTTTCTTATTTAATTCTTCTTTTTTACTGTTATTTATATCTATTATATTATTATTTATCTGATTATTTTCATCGCTAAAAGTATCTTTTTTTACGCTATTTTCTTTTTTATTATTTTTTAAAATATCAGTATCGCCTGCTGAAGCAGCATCGACCGCCTTCGCAACTGCGGATACTTCTTTGTAAGTCTTTGAATTCAGCAGCTTTGAACTGTTGGATATTTTGACCGGTTTATACTTCCCCTGTTTTACTTTTTTTAGCTTCTTTTTTGCACTTTCTTCCAATTTGCGCCGGTGCGCTTCTTTCCTTGCCTCTTCGCAGCATTCTGCAACAAACTTGTTGCGTTCTACAGCCATTAGTTTGCGTGATTTGCGACGTTGGGCATTAATTACCCTTTGCTCACAGTCGCGATTTTTATAATCCCTGTAATACTCAAAATGCTCA
>JANQLL010000106.1 GCA_028280605.1 Candidatus Gastranaerophilales bacterium | reverse complement strand
ACTTCCATCAATACAAGGATGAGTTGCGACGATTTATCGGAACTAAGCTTCACCTGCTAAATTATCAAAAAATCTGAATTTTATTCTGTGACTGGTATACACGATTTAAAAATCTGAAAAGTATTTTAGAAGTAGTATAATAATAAAAAATATAGTTAAAAAATTATTAAATATTGTCGGGCTTTACAGCTTCTTGAGGATTTAAAAAACATCGACATAAATTAATATTTAATTAAGTTGAAGAGTAGGGTAAAAAAATAGAGGGCAAAATTATTATGGAGCAAAATACTTTAACAAAAAAATACGTACTACATGTAGGTTGTGGTCAATATAATCCTGAAAAGCTACATAGCACTTTTCAAGGAGAAGAGTGGCAAGAGGTTAGATTTGATATAGAAGAATCTGTAAAACCTGATATTGTTGGAAATATGTTAGATATGCATGTTATTGCAGAAAATTCTTTTGATGCAATCTTCTCCTCTCATAATTTGGAGCATGTTTATGACTATCAAGTGCCAACAGCACTAAAAGAATTTTACAGGGTAATAAAAGAAGGCGGATTTCTGCTTATTACATTACCAAATATACAAGTTTTAGGTGAATACTTAACAAAAGATAATTTAGACGGTGTGGTTTATCAGTCACCGGCTGGACCGATTACTGCAATTGATATTCTTTTTGGACACGGTCCTTCTTTAAAAAATGGTTTTGCATCAATGGCTCATAAAACTGCTTTTACGCCGAACAGATTAAATAATTTTTTGTCACAAGCCGGGTTTAAAAATATTGAACTTGTTGTAAGTCCCAATAAATTGTATATATGGGCTAAGGCTTATAAATAAAGTTTTATTTTTATATTTTTTTAGTAAATCCTTATTCAGTAAGTACTAGGTTTATTTCTTACCGTTTTTCTTTTTGGCCAAATCATTTATTATAGAAATATGCCTTGGTAACAAATCGGTTAAAGCATAGTTTTTAACTATTTTTTCTCTTGCTCTTTTTCTAATCAAATTCATTTTTTCAGGATTTGCAAACACTTCATCAACTCTATCCGCTATCCGCTCAGGAGAATAAAAATCTGCCAACAGACCATTATGACCGTCCTGAATAACTTCTTTTACAGGTTGAGTATCTGATGCAATTACCAAGCATTCTGCTGCTAAGGATTCCATTAACGACCAGGAAAGAACAAACGGATATGTTAAATAAATATGAGCTGAAGAGTTTCTTAATACTTTTCTATAGTATTCTGGCCCCAACAGTCCTGTAAAATGAACTCTGGACATATCCAAATCTACTTCTTCCAGCATTTTTTGTTTAAAACTTTGGCCTTCAGGAAGTTTTCTGCCATAGCATACTCTATCTTGCCCTACAATTACTACATGAGCTTCTGGACGGCGCTTCTGAATTATTTCAATAGACTTCATAAACTCAGGAAAGCCCCTATATTCTTCCATTCCTCTGCCGACGTAAGTTATAATTTCTTTTTTATCAGATAAATCAAGATTTAACTCAGGTATAACCAACTTATCATCAGGATCCGCTGTATAATAATCAACATCCACACCATCGTGAATTACAGATATTTTCTTCTGAAACTCCTTAGGGAACTGTTTCATTTGCCAGAATGTAGGGGAAATACCCTTATCACAAGTATATAAATCTACTAATAAATGCGAATTTTTAATACGCAGCCTAGATTTTGTATCAACAGTAAGTTGCTTGCCCTTTGGAAAATCAACGTCTGAATTCTCTGCATTATAGAACCATTCAAAATAGCATAATAAAGGAGATTCTGGAAAAACTTCTTTCATAAATAACGTAGGGCCCCAGGTATGACCGTATATTACATCAGGAATAAAGCCTTGTTGACGCAATTTTAGTGCTACACCCGCAGCTGCTTGACCGTGCAAAATTGATTCTTCATAAAATCTTAAATATTGATGAATATTAGGATTTGGATCCCTATTTAGTTTATAAACAGCTTTTTTTACGCCTTCTATTTGACCTTCTTCTCTAGCTGTTAAAAAAACAACTTCATTATTAGGGTCACTTGTGTAGTGCTTAAGCAAATGTCTAAACTGTGCCGGAAAATTCCTGTGCATAAAAAGAAGTTTCATTATAATCTCCTACCCACGTACTCTGTCCAGTTCATTTTAACAAATAAATAAATTTATACCAAACATATTAGCAAAATAATGATAAAACAAAAAATTCTGCTTTTTTATTAAAATCAGATGATATATATAAAGTTCTTCTTTTTCCCTATACTCCCAGACTAGTCTTTTCTTTTTATTTAAAATGAAAAAATGGCTTAAGTCTTATCTTGATATTGTCCGCTTAGTTGACCGCAGGCGGCATTAATATCAGAGCCTCGTTCAAGCCTGACGGTAACTTTTTTACCGGATTGTTCCAATATATACATGAATTCGTTTATACGCCTTTGCGTTGGTGCTTGATGCTTGTCGTTGCACGTTGGGTTGTATGGTATTAGATTGACATTATAATTTAAGCCCTTTAGCAAGTAATTCATCTCTTTTGCCATCTTTAAATCATCATTGACGTCTCTTATTAGTGTGTATTCAATAGTCACACGGCGACCTGTTTTATGGGTTAGGGCGTGCAATGATTTTACAAGCTCATCTAACGGGTATTTTTTTTCAATGGGGATAAGTTGCTTTCTTAGTTCGTGGTTAGGGGCATGTAGGGACAGGGCTAGCGTTAGCTGCCTGTTTTCTTCTGCCAGCTTATGGATTCCCGGTATAATACCGCTTGTTGATATTGTTATACGCCTGTTACCGATTTCCAGTTCTTTGTTTATTATTTTTATAGATTTAGCAACTTCATCATAGTTTAATAAGGGTTCGCCTTGCCCCATGTATACTACATTGGTTACTTCCAGACCTGTATCCCTTTGTATGGTTAAAAGTTGATCCGCTATTTCTGAGGCGGTGAGGTTTCTTATAAACCCCATTTTGCCTGTTGCACAAAATATACAACCAACTGGGCAGCCTATTTGGCTGCTAACACATGCCGTTAAGTTAGGCCTATGGTCAAAGCGCATTAGGACCGTTTCTATAACATTTTGGTCAGCTAGTTCTATTAGATACCTGATAGTTCCGTCTTTGCTGATAAAGCGCTCTTTTATCTTATTTTCTGATATTACTGCTATTTCTTTTAATTTATTTCTAAAATCTTTTGATAAATTTGTCATTTCGTCAAAAGTCTTGACGCAGTTTTTGTATAGCCAATAGTGCAACTGTTTTGCCCTGAATTTGGGCTCGTTGTTTAGTTGGACAAATTCTTCCAGTTCTTCCAGTGTTTTGCCGGCAAGTATGTATTTTGATTCGCTCATATTTCTTATTTTTTCTTTTGTCAGTTATACTACCTCAAAAATACTTTTCAGACTATTCAGTCGTATTAAATCTAATAAAATAAACTAATCTCTGAAAAGAGTGATCTGAAATTTAATTTTGTTTCAGAATAAATATGGAGTAGTGACACCCCATCAAAATATTAGCATAAAGAGGCTATAGAGTCTTTTTTTCATTAGCTTTTTATATTTTTTGTCTCAATTTGAAAACTTATTTTTTATTTCCTATTTACACCTCTCCAGAATGAATAATGTAGAGCAGAAGTATTACATAAAAATCCATACGTATTAGATTTTATACTCTAGTATTATTCGGGTATTAGTGCATTGTTTGGATGAAAATATTATATTGTTATTCAACAGCTTTGCTGGAGGGGATTTTGCTTTAGTGCGTTTTTTTGTTTTTTTATTTTTATCTCCTAAAAATCTTTTGATTGTTTGAAAATCAGTTTTGAATCTTCTGAATATTACTGTATGACTATCCGTAAGGTTGTTTATAGATCAAGTGGCTTAAGCCCACTTTTAAGCCCATCAAAGGATGAATTTAAATCCACTAGTCGATGAGTCTGTGATGATAACAGGGTAATATTTTTAATGTAAGAGATTAGAATTAGGTGTTCTGGGGAGGCTTTAAATGAGAAGAATTGATGCGGAAGCAAATGTAAAAGTGCTCATAGTTGATGACAACTATGAGCATGGGCTGGGCATTAGAGAGTTGTTAAGTATTGAGAGCGACTACCAGGTTGTGGGGACTGTTACTAATGCACAAGCAGCTGTAGCGGCTGTGAAAAAATCTAAGCCGGATATTGTATTGATGGATGTTAATATGCCTGAAGTTGACGGTATAACAGCTATTCAGGAGATCAGAAGTATCGCTGATAATTGTAAGTTTATTGCTGTTACAGGTTATGACGATTCTGATTTGATCTTTAGGTCAATGAAAGTTGGTGCGCGTGGCTATGTGTTAAAAACAATGGCCGCTACTCAATTGATTATGGCTGTTAAAGAAGTTGCTAATGGTAAAATTTATTTACCACCGATGCTTACTACTAAGTTTTTTGACTACTTCTACGATGCATTCAAAGACGAAGCTAAAGCTAAGCAAGAAGAAGAAAATTTATTATCCTATTTGACTCAAAGGGAAGAAGAGGTTCTTGAATTGCTAACACAGGGTATAACTTATAAGGGTGTAGCAAGTAGATTATTTATTAGCGAAACAACTGTTAAAACTCACGTTAATAATATTTTTCAAAAGTTGCAAGTTAATGACAGAACTCAAGCTGTTTTGTATGCAATTAATCATGGTTTAGGTAAGAAAAGAATGAAAAAAGCAGTATAATTTTGCTGCTTTTTTTTATTTTTTTTAGCAATTTAATTTACTAAGGTTGGGATAATGAAAAAATCAATAAGATACAAGAAATGTAACTCAATTAAAGATTTAGTCGATTATATAACACTGGAAATGTATACAAAGCAGACAATTGTAAACTTGTTTAGATGTCTTTTGGAGACAATAATCGAAGCAAACGTTGAATCAGTTGTATTACTTAGATTACATAATCCTGATGAATACACAGGTTTGTTAAATAGGTTAAAATATTCAAGTGTAAATGTCGTAGATTATTCTGATACTGCAATTTTTGACGAGTTTTTAAAGGCGGATTTGCCAAAAAATGTTTTAACTAACGATGAATTCTTGATAGTTATTGCAGATAGATTTTCTTCTACATTGTACTGGGATGAAAGTTCAGCTGATGTATTTGGTTTGTGTCAGGGCTTTACTTCACTAAATCCATATGAAGCAAACGAAATTCAAGACTTTTTGCAAAATATAGCACCTTCTAAAAAGTTAGATACTGTGCTTCAAGACATAAAAAGAGACAGACGTGCAAACGTGAAATTTACAACCATTTTGCGTAAGTTAGTTGCTGGTATCGAAAGTAACCAAAGAGACTTGATTTGTGCTAACTTTGAACTGAAAGAATTTAATGAGAAAACATTACACGAGGAAAAAAATTCTGCAATAGGTGAGTTATGTTCTACTATTGCACATGAAATTCGTAATCCGCTTGGATTAATGGCCACTTATGCAAAAGTTATCTGTAGTAATGTTGAAAAAATTGAAAAAGATGTTAAAGATCAGGAATCCTTAAACTCTATAATTAATGCAACAAATGTTCTGTTGGATTCAACCGAAAATTTAGAAGGCTTGTTAACTGAATTAATTGACTATTCCAAGCCAATGGAAATACAGGTTGAGAATTGCAAAATCAGTGATGTGATTGACTCTGTAGTGAATCTTGTGAAACCTGGCTTTGATGAGAAGTTTGTCGACCTAAAAGTTAAATATGGAATCGATGATTCCATATTATTAGAGTTTGATAAACAAAAAATTTCTCAGGCTATTTTAAATGTGCTTAAGAATGCACTTGAAGTTTCAACTGAGAATGATGTTGTTACTATAGACATTGAAGGTGATCTGGAAAATGATCAAATAGTTATAAAAGTTTCTGATCAGGGTGATGGTATCGCACCGGAAGTGAGAAATAAAATTTTCACACCGTTTTTTACAACCAAAAAGCAAGGTACAGGACTTGGATTGGCACGGTCTCGCAAGATAATTGAAGCTCATGGCGGAACTATGCAACTATTTTCATCTTGTATTAAAGGAACGGTAATGGGTGTCACTTTGAAGATTTAGCTTTTTCTTAGTTTACTAGTTGTTGGGGGAGTTATATAATATGGATTTCTTTACAACAGAAATGGCAGAAATAAATGAGAAAGCTCTTGATGCAATGGCATTGAGAAACAAGCTTATTGCTTCTAATATTTCTAATATAAACTCTCCTGGCTACAAGCGGGTTGATCTTGAATTTGAAAATCAATTATCTCAAATAATTAATTCCCAAAAGTCAAAAAAACCGGGGGCAAGTTTGAAATTTCAGCCGGATACTCTTTTGCCGTCTAATACTTTGAAAAATCCGCGTCATATATCTATAAATGCGTATAAAACAACTTACGAAGAATTTAAGCCGGATATAAAAACAAATGATGAGGTTTCTCTTCATACAAACGGAAATAACGTAAGCATAG
The DNA here is from genome assembly GCA_028280605.1 of Candidatus Gastranaerophilales bacterium. Taxonomy (GTDB): domain Bacteria; phylum Cyanobacteriota; class Vampirovibrionia; order Gastranaerophilales; family JANQFW01; genus JANQFW01. The sequence continues at coordinate 12,213 of JANQLL010000106.1, read as the reverse complement.
AATATGAAATGGCGGAATTGGCAAAAAACGGGACTAAGTATACGATTGTGGCTACATTGCAAGAAAAAACATTCAGGGGGTTACAAGAAGTAATAAAAGGTGGGGCTAGCGCATAATGAGTTTTGAATCATTTGATATTAGTGCATCAGGCATGTATGCACAAAGGATAAAGCTAGATACAATCTCAAGCAACATTGCCAATGCAAATACAACACGCAACCCGGATGGTTCGCCGGGGGTGTATAGAAAAAAACAAGTTATATTTGAAACTAAATATAATGATGTCTTGAATAATTATGGCATACATGAGATAAGGGCAGGAAAGCCAATTAGTCCGATGAATGGCTTACTAAAAGGGATGGTAAGTTATGATGAGTCTCAAATATCAAAAGGTGTATCAGTCGTAAAAATAGTAGAGGATACTACAACTCCGTTAAGAAAAGTTCATGACCCTTCGCATCCTGATGCAGACGATGATGGATATGTAAGTTATCCGAATGTGAATCCTGTAACAGAAATGGTAGAAATGCTTAAGGCGAGTCGGGCTTATGAGGCAAGTGTAACATCTATAGATACCACTAAAAATATCATTTCTGCTGCGATGAGGATTTAAGTTTTTATTTACATTCATTTTAAATATATATAAATAAAACAAAATAAAAATTGGCGCATAATAGTTAAGCAAAACTATAAAAATGCTATAAAAATACCTTTGATAAGGAGTATAGGGTATGTTTGACAATGTAAAAATGAATAATCTGGACGTAATGGGTAATTTCATGAAAAGCTTTGATAGTAATTTGAATGAAATTAACAAAGCTGCTGATGGACTTGGAAGCCTGGATCCCAATATGTTAAAAAGTGATCTTGAGCTTGCAAAAGATCTTCAGACTTTGACAGGTAATAATGAACTAAATATAGAAGCATTGCAAAATAGTGTGCAAGCTACTGAACTTTCCGGCACTGAAAAAACGGCAGAAACTTTTTCTTCAATGGTTAATAATTATTTAAATGATGTTACTGATCTTAAAAATGACTATAAAGACAAGGCCAAGACATTTATAACCGGCGGTAATATTGATATTCACAGTATAATGATTGCATCTGAAAAAGCAAGTACGGCAATGCAAATGACTATGCAGTTAAGAAATAAAGTTTTAGAGGCATATAAGCAGATACAATCTACACAAGTTTGATTTCACTTATTATTTTAGTATTTCTTAACATTTTTGAATATTTTTTATTTAATAACTATAATATATTAACGGGAAAATAGATTCGAAGATTCAAAGGGGAGTCAGGCTTTGAATAATTACTTTGATTTGCTAAGTAAAGACATAAAAAATTTATGGAGCGGGTTAGACTTATTACAAAAGCTAGCGATAATTGGTCTTATAATGGCTACAATAGCTGCTATTGTATATTTTGCAGCTAAATCAACAGAGCCTAACTGGGGAGTCTTATATAGTGATTTAGCAGAAACTGATGCGGTTGCTGTAATAGAAAATCTTAAATCAGCAGGTTATCCATATAAACTTAGTGATGATCGTCAAACTATTTTGGTTCCGGCAGAACTAAAAGAAGATTTGCGTTTATTGATTGCGGAAAATGATGTTATACATGATAGCACACCAGGCTTTGAGCTATTAGATAAGCTCCAAATAGGTGCTACTGACTTTCAAAACAAATTAACAAAGCAAAGAATTTTTCAAGGTGAGCTAACAAGAACAATTGAAAGAATCAATGGCATTAGAAAAGCCAGAATACAGTTAGCAAACCCGGAAAGATCAATTTTTGCGGACAAAGATGAGCTGCCAAGCGCTTCTGTTATGTTAATACTTGAACCGGGTAAGCGTATTAAGCAAGATCAGGTAAAAGCAATAAAAAACATCGTTGCTTATGGGGTTCCCAGGCTGAATGCAGATAGAGTATTTATTTCTGACCAGAATGGTCAACCCTTGAGTGATGAAGTAAGTAGTCATTCTTCTGACATAAATGACTATAGAATTAGATATGAAAAGCATATTTCCAAAAAAGTAACAAAAGTTCTGCAAAGACTGGTAGGGCACAACAATGTTAGTGTTGAAGTAACTGCTACTATGAATTTTGATAGTGCAAAAGCGACTATTGAAAAATATTTACCGGCTAATAATACTAGTTCTGGTGCTGAGGGTGTTCTGATTTCTACTCAATCAGAAACTGAAGCATTTGATAATAATCAAAGCCGGGGGATAGAAAACCAGAATAATACTGATGGTAACACTAATACCAATAATACAGAATCTCAAGACCAGAGTGTAAATCAAAATAAAAAAAATTATCAAAAAAATAAATTAATTAAAAACTTTAATATTTCAAAAGAAATTAAACAAGTTGTTTATGCGCCAGGTACACTTGAGCGCTTAACAATTGCTGTTGCACTAAATAAAATTTTAACTTCTAAGGAAAAAGAAGAGATTAAAAAGCTAGTAATGTCTGCAAGTGGTGCAAATGAAGTACGAGGCGATCTTATTACTGTAACAGGTATACAATTTGCGGCTGATAAATCGGCAGAAGAAGCTAGTGTTATGCTAAAGCAAATGCAAACAGCTTCTATAGTAGAAATGGTTGTTAGAAATGTCGGTCCGTTACTAGTTGTTTTAATCTTGGGATTGACTGCATTGATGGTGCTTAACTCTTTATTCAAGAAGCCTTTAGTTGGCGAACAAGTTTATGAAGGCGGTGGAGATTACTATCCTCCAGCTGATTATGGCGGATCTGATGTGGATGCTACTGGTCCTCCCGGAGAGGCTCCTATACCAGATCCAGAGATGATAGAAATGCCTCAAATACCTGTTATTGAAGCTAAACTTGAACCCGAATTAGAAAGAATGAAGGTTGACTTAAACAATATCATTTCGACAGATCCAAGTGACGCTGCTAGGTTATTATTATCTTATGTTAAGGACTAAAAAATTATGGCAAAAATCAGCATAAATTATAAAAATATGTCAAATTCTCAGAAAGTAGCTGCTTTATTAATTGTACTTGGACCAGCTACTGCAACTGAAGTTTTAAAAAATATAGAAGAAGAAGATCTTGTTGAGCAAATAACTTTAGAGATTGCCAGTTTAAATAAAATACCTAAAGAAATATTAGAAGATATATTAGAAGAGTTTCATTCTTTATTTCAGGCAAATCAATTCTTGGCTCATGGTGGTATGCACTATGCTAAGCAATTGCTAGAACAAGCTTATGGCAACCAAAAAGCAGAAGAAATTCTTGAAAAATTAATGGTTACACTACATGCCAATCCTTTTCAATTTTTTAACGAAGCAGACCCAACTCAGTTAGCTTCTTCTTTTCAAAATGAAAATCCACAGCTGATTGCTTTAATTTTAGCTTATTTAAAATCTGAAAAAGCAGCAGCTGTATTAAATAATTTGCCGTCAAAAATTCAAGCAGAAGTGGCTAAAAGAATTGCGGATATGGATATGACAAATCCGGAAATTCTAAATGAAGTAGAAAAGATTATTGAAAGTAAATTTGCGTCAATTGTTTCTCAAGACTTTTCAAAAGCTGGTGGTGTTGAATCTCTTGCTAATATAATGAACAGAATTGACAGATCAGCAGAAAGATTAATTATGGATAAACTTGAGGATGAAGATCCTGATACTGCTGAAAAAGTTAGAGAGTTAATGTTTGTATTTGAAGACATTATAAATCTTGATGACAGATCAATACAGCGTGTTCTTCGTGAAGTTGAGACAAAAGAACTTGCTTTAGCGCTTAAAGGGTCTAATGAAGAAGTTAAAGAAAAAATATTTACCAATATGTCGGAGAGGGCAGCTGGTATGTTAAAAGAAGATATGGAATACATGGGACCTGTCAGAGCCAGAGAAGTTCAAGAGTGTCAAACCAAAATTGTATCTATTATACGTGCATTAGAAGCTACAGGCGAAATAGTCCTTTCCAGAGAAGATTCGGAGGATGACTTCATTGAGTAGGATTATAGGTTCTTCAGTTCAGTTTGGGGAAGCTTATCAATTAAAGACTGTTGAAAAAAAAGTTGACCCGAGAGAACAAGCAATTATTGAGCATGCTCGCGCTCAAGCTGATGAGCTATTGGCTAACGCTCAGGCTAAAGCAGATGCTATTATGGCAAAAGCTAATGAGCATGCGGAAAATATTGTTGCAAGTGCGGATGAAATTATTAAAAAAGCTAATGAAGACGGTTATCAAGCCGGCTATAATACCGGTTACAATGATGGTCATAACAAAGTACATGAAAATTTGGCAAATCAGGTAAAAGCTATAGATATAACAGCAAAAGCTGCGAATAGAGTCAGAAAAGAAATTATTCAATCGTCTGAGCGTGAGATTTTGTATTTAACTTCTGCAATAGCTGAGAAAATTTTAAAAACAAAGATAGACATAGAGCCGGAAGTCATTTTAAATATTATAAAAGCTGCTATAAGAGACATTAAGGATAAAGATGATATTAAAGTGCTTTTAAATCCTGAAATTTCAAGCTATATTTATGATTTTACAGATGAAATAAAGCAAGCAGTTAATGGTCTTGATTATATAAAAATTTTAGAAGATAAAACAGTATCTAAAAATGGAATTATTATTGAATCAATAGAATCGCGTTTGGATGTAGGGGTAAAGTCTCAAATAGCGCAAATTACAAAATTATTAATAACCGAAGCTGCTACAAATCCTGTTTTTGATAAACTTCCACCGGAAATTAGACAAAAAGTAGATGAATATAAGGGGCAGGAAGATAACCAATGATAGATTTAACCAGGTACAAAAATATAGTTGACTCAACCAATTTGTACAGGGAAATCGGTAAGGTAAAACAAATCATAGGGTTAGTAATAGAATCTGATGGTCCTTCTGCAAGTATTGGTGATCTTTGCTATATTTATAATGATATGAAAGAACCTCCTGTATGGGCGGAGGTTGTTGGTTTTAAAGATAAAAATATACTTTTAATGCCTCTAGGTGATATGGAGGGATTAAAGCCGGGTGCGATTGTGATAAATACCGGTGGTGCAATGGAAGTTACTGTTGGCTCAGAGCTTTTAGGACGTGTTGTCGATGGGTTAGGCAATCCAATCGATGAACTTGGAAATATACGCTCAGGACAATCCTATTCAACAAAAATACAAAAAATTAACCCTTTAGCCAGAAAAAGAATTGAAGAAAAGCTTGTAATGGGGGTTCGTGCAATTGATTCTTTTATAACAGTAGGAAAAGGCCAGAGGTTAGGTATTTTTGCAGGTAGTGGCGTAGGAAAAAGTACTACTTTGGGAATGATTGCAAGGAACACAAATGCAGATTTAAACGTCATTGCATTAATAGGAGAGAGGGGGCGAGAAGTTAGAGAATTTATAGAAAACTCCCTTGGTCCTGAAGGTTTAAGTCGCTCGGTCGTCGTTGTTGCAACTTCTGATCAGCCGTCGTTGGTTAAGATAAAAGCTGCACATGTTGCTACAAGTATTGCTGAATATTTTAGAAACAGCGGCAGAGACGTATTATTTATGTTGGATTCTGTTACTCGTATAGCTATGGCTCAACGAGAAGTTGGTCTTGCTATTGGTGAACCGCCAGCTACAAGAGGTTACACACCTAGTGTGTTTGCTTTAATGCCTAAGTTGTTAGAGCGTACAGGGACAAATGATAAAGGAACAATAACAGGTCTTTATACTGTATTGGTAGAGGGTGACGACTTTAATGAGCCTATTTCTGATACAGTAAGGGGGATTTTAGACGGGCATATTTTATTATCGAGAGATTTAGCTCACAAAAATCACTATCCGGCAATTGATGTGCTAAGTAGTGTTAGCAGGGTTATGCCAGAAATTATCGGTAGGCCGCATCGTGAAGCTGTTGCTAAAATTAGGGAGCTTATGGCGGTTTATCAGAAAAATTATGATTTAATAAATATAGGTGCATATGTAAAGGGTACTGATCCCAAGATAGATAAGGCGATTCAACTTAACGATGACATTAGTCAATTTTTGAAGCAAGGTGTTGACGAAAAAAGTGAGTTTAGGCCATCTATACAAAAATTAAAAGAAATTGCTTCAAAATAAAAAATGTATTATAATGTATAAAATGGCTTCAATTTGATTTAATTTTTTCGTTATTTACAATTTAATTATAAATAGGGAGGTGTAAATAAGAGAAAATTGGGTAAGTATATAGAATTTATGAGTTACGTTGATTAATTATTATTGTTATACTTTGCGATTTTGTATAGTGTTATTTATTACAACTTAAAAGTATTTATTGTATTTCTGACATTTAAAATGTTTGCAAATTGTGCATTTTCGTAAAGTTTTTTTTCAAAAAGTAAGTTTTGCTGAATAAATGTTCAATTTAAAGTTTTTATAAATATACAACGGTATACTAGCTCAATGGCACAAGTTACACTAAATTAAGTTAATTACAAAGGAGATTTAGGATTATGATTATTTTGATGGGCATCGAGTACATTGTTAAATCGACAATGAAAAAAGTTAACAGCTTAAAGCAAAAAATTAGATTAAAATTTGGACATAGCTAAGGAAGTATAAAAAGCTATACACTAGTATTTGTTTTATATTAGTAATGTCAAGCATTTAATATACCTGCAATGAAAATGTTTTAAGTTTGGATGAGTTAATTAAACTTTGTTGTTTAAATTTTTGAATTGTATTATTTAAATAAAATTAATTTAATAAAATGCTCTATCTATAAAAGTAGAGCATTTTATTTTTTGTAAATTCACCTTTAAAAAGTTTAATACTCTATAATATCAAATATTTTATCTTGAGATAAGGTATGCTGTTCGCTGGTTTTTAAGTTTTTAACAGTAACTGTACCAGAGTTTATTTCATCTTCGCCAAGAAGAACAGCATAATCAGCATTAAGTTTAGATGCTTTATCTAATTGTTTTACAAATTTTCTGTTTAATAAGTCAAAATCTGTGCTTATGCCTTTGCTTCTTAGCTTAAATGCCAATTCTAAGGCTTTATAAGTATTATTAGACACAACAAAAGCTTTGATTTTATTAGGCTCAGGAGTCGGCATAATTGCCATTAATCGCTCCATACCCATTGCCCAGCCTACGGCAGGGGTATGTTTACCACCCAGCATTTCCACCAGACCATCATATCTACCGCCACCACATACTGCGTTTTGTGCGCCCAGATTATTACTGGTTATTTCAAACACGGTTTTTGTATAGTAATCCAGACCTCTTACGAGTTTTTTGTTTATTGTATATTTTATATTTAATATATTTAAATATTTTTTTAAATTGTCAAAGTGGGTAGAGCATTCTTCGCAAATATAATCTGAATTAATAGTTTCTTTTAACTCATCTGTGTCTAAGAGCTCTTTGCAAGTGTCGTTTTTGCAGTCGAGCATTCTTAGTGGATTTTTATCGTAGCGAACTTTACAGTCTGCACAAAACATTTCTAAACCCGGCTGAACAGCATTTCTGATTTTGTCCCTAAAGTCATTCCTGCACTCAGGGCAACCAATATTGTTAATTTCTAACGATAATTCCGGTATATTTAATTCGTCCAAGTATTCCATTGCAAGCTTTATAACTTCTGCGTCTGCAATTGCTTCTTGTATACCAAAAAGTTCTACCCCAACCTGGTGAAACTGTCTTTTTCTTCCACCTTGCGGACGCTCGTATCTAAACATTGGACCTTTGTACCAAAGTTTTAGAGGACTGGGCAAGCGATGCATTCCGTTTTCAATATATGCTCTTACTGCTCCTGCTGTGTTTTCCGGTCTTAGGGTCAGGCTTCTTTCTTTTTGTACAAACGTATACATTTCTTTATTTACAATATCAGTAGAATCCCCTACACCCCTATGAAAAAGTTCGGTGGATTCAAATATTGGTGTTCTAACTTCTTTGTAGTTAGAGTTTTCAAACAAATTTTGAGCTTTATTTTCCATAAACTGCCATATATATGAATCTTGAGCAGTGATATCATCTGTGCCTTTTGGAGCTTTGATTATCATTTATTTTCTCCTTTTTATAGTCCTAAAACCTGTCTTTGCAGTTTTAAAATTTGGTTAATGCCTTTTTCACCGTATTCTAAATATTTAAGCAAGTCTTCTTTGCTAAAGGGTACTTTTTCGCTTGTGGATTGAAATTCTACAATTTTGCCTGAACCTGTCATAACAATGTTTGCATCCACATCTGCTGCTGAATCTTCCATATATTCAAGATCTAATAAAACCTGACCTTTAACTGAGCCTACACTTATAGCGGCTATTGAGTCCCTTAACGGCATTTCTTTTAAGGTATCGTCATTTACTAATTTTTTTAGTGCATCAAAAACTGCAACATACGCCCCGGATATAGCTGCGGTTCTGGTGCCGCCGTCTGCTTGAATAACATCAGCGTCCACGATTAAAGTTCTTTCTCCCAGCTGTTTAAGATCAACTATTGCCCTTAGGCTTCTGCCTATTAATCTTTGTATTTCTTGGGTTCTGCCGGATATGTGAGATCCTCTTTCTCTGTTTACCCTAACATTTGTAGAACCCGGTAAAAGTGAATATTCTGCCGTTAACCACCCTTGGCCTGTGTCTTGCAAAAATCTTGGTACTTTTTCGTCTATACTGGCTGTTACTATAACTTTTGTATCCCCAAATTCTACTAAAACGGAGCCTGCGGCATGTTTTGTATATTCTCTTGTGAACTTTATTTCCCTTAATTCATCGTGTGCTCTATTATTACTTCTTGCAAACATTTTTACTACTTTCTATTTAACAAATAATTACTTTTTTGAGATAATTATAATAAATATTTTTCTAAAACTAAGTATATATTAAACATTAAGGAATAAACAAAAAGTTCTTAATATAGTAAGATGGAGTTAAAAGCAAATTCATGGATAAGTTTTATATCACAACCGCAATAGATTATGTAAACGGCCCGCCGCATATCGGGCATGCTTATGAAAAAATCCTTACTGATATCATTGCAAGGCACTTTAGGCAAAGAAAATTTGATACTTTCTTTTTAACAGGCACCGATGAGCACGGCACAAAAATAGAAAAAACAGCTGCGAATAACAATATGAAGCCTCAGGAGTTTTGTGACTCTATTGTTCAAATTTTTAAAAATGCATGGCAAATACTGGGTGTTGATTATGATGGATTTATTAGAACTACGGCGGACTTTCATGAAAAAGCTGTACAAGACATTTTTAAAAAGCTTCTGGATAAAGGAGATATTTACAAAGCCAAATATACAGGCATATATTGCCCCGGTTGTGAGTGCTTTTTGAATGAGCGTGACTTAACCGATGATGGTCTTTGTCCTGATCACCAGGCAAAGCCGCAAGAGATTGAAGAAGAAAACTACTTTTTTAGATTATCTAAATATAAAGATAGAATTAAAGGGCATATAAAAAATAATCCTGAATTTATTCTCCCTCAATTTAGGGCAAATGAAGTTATTAATCAGTTAGAAGATACAGAAGATATTAGTGTTTCCAGGCACCGCTGCGCTGTTAGCTGGGGTGTGCCTGTGCCTGGTGATGAGGATCAGGTTATTTATGTATGGATTGATGCTTTGTCTAATTATATTACTGCATTGGGTTATGGCTCAGATGACGAAGAGGACTTTAAAGCATACTGGCCTGCTGATGTACATATGATTGGTAAAGATATCCTTAAATTCCATTCTATATATTGGATAGGTATTTTAATGGCTTTAGAAGTCGAATTGCCAAAAACCATACTTGCTCACGGTTGGATAACAGTTGATCAAACAAAAATGAGTAAATCTGTGGGTAATGTAATTAGTCCGGGGTATATTTTAGAGAATTTTGATTTGCCTAATGCTGATGCTGTTAGATATTATCTGGCTACTTGCGCTAGCTTAGGTCGTGACGGTAATTATAATGATGAAGACTTTAAACTGAAAGTAAATGCTGACTTGGCTAATAATCTGGGCAACCTGCTTAATAGAACCTTAAATATGCTTATAAAGTATTATGACGGGAATATTAATGAAGATATAATTACCCGGCAAGAGAATAATAAACTTGCTAAGTTGTGTAAAACTACCAGTGACAAGGTAAAAGAAGAGTTTCGTGAATATAAAATTGCTGAAGCTGCTGAGGCTATATTTACATTAGTTGATGAAGCTAACAAATATGTTAATGATAAGGCACCTTGGGCTTTGGCGAAAATTGAAGAGACTAAAAATGAATGTGGACAAGTTCTTTATGATGTATTGGAAACTTTAAGACAGGTTAGCATTATGTTATTTCCTTATATCCCTAATATTTCATCTGATATGTGGGAGCAGCTTTCTCAAGAAGGCGAGGTTGCTTGTCAAACATGGGATGCTTTATCTTGGGGTGGCTTAAAAGCCGGTAAAATTGCATCTAAAGAAACTGTAAAGCCTGTATTTTTACGTTTAGACTCTGAGTTGGCAGATAAGGACAAAAAGAAAAAACAAAATGCAAAATAAATTTATTGATACACACGCACACTTGGACTTTAAGGATTATGAGACTAATCTTGATAAAGTTGTGCAGGAAATCATTGATGCGGGGGTTGAGAAAATTATAGTCCCCGGTGTTACTATTTCTGATATAGATAGAGTTATTAATATTATTGAAAAATATGATATATTCTATGGTGCGGTTGGGTTGCATCCTTCTGAGGCTAAGTCTTGGGAGGATGGGACTTATGAATTATTTAAAGAATATACTCAGCACCCTAAAGTAATTGCTATTGGAGAAGTGGGACTTGATTATTATTGGGATAAGTCTTTTGTTGAGCAACAGCAGTTTGTTTTTAAGGAGCAAATACGCTTGGCAAAAGAAACTCAACTGCCTTTGATTGTCCATGATAGAGATGCTCACGCTGATACTATAAATATCCTTAGGGAAACAATCGCTGGCGAGCTTGGCGTTATAATGCATTGTTTTTCGGGCAGTGCTGAGTTTGCTATGGAGTGCGTTAAAGAGGGCTTTTATATTGCGTTGGGGGGACCTGTTACCTTTAAAAATGCTAAGAAGCCTAAGGAGGTTGCTAAGTCTGTGCCTTTAGATAAGTTGTTATTAGAGACTGATTCTCCGTTTTTAGCGCCACATCCTTTTAGGGGCAAGCTTAATTCTCCTGCTAAAATACCTTTGATTGCTGAGGAAATAGCAAAGCTTCGTGATATTACATTGGAAGAGCTTGCTGAGGCTACTACTGACAATGCGCAAAGATTATTTAAACTACGAATTAGCAACGTTAGCAGGTAAAGTTAACATCTGGATATATATTCAACTCAGATAATTTTCGGTGAAATCAATAAATTCAGTTGCATTTTGTATTGCTTCATCAGCTTCTTCTTTGCTAGTAACAGAAACAGTATCATAATCGGCTCTATTTCTAATTGTTTCCCAGTTTATTAAATATCTGTGACATTTTGTGGGAACTTTGTTTGTCTTACTTAACAAACTCACGTCCAAATGCTGATATTACTGCAGAATGCTTTGAAAAAGTCAATTCCTTCTCTAATAAAAAAACTTCTGCAATATAAAACATAGAGTAGTATGACCTTGATACAGAAAAAGCGCATAAATTCTCTCGTAGCAATATTTTTGCAGCTTTTAAGCTATCTTTTGCTTTGTTTAACAGAAGAAATTGCTGTTCGTTCATACTGCTATACCTTCTTTTCTAATATTAATAAGTAAAGGGCTTTTTTCGTTGAAATAACGATCTTCTGATACAAAGATACAGGAGATTACTTTGTCGAACTCCAAAGATAAACTGGCTATAATATCTATAGTCACTTTCAACTCTTCTGATGGATTAACTTCTTTATCTTTAAGTACAATCAGAATATCAATATCAGAGCCATCAACAGCTTCATTTCTTGATTGTGAGCCAAATAAAACAACTTTGGATAGTCTGTCTTGATATATGCTTTCAATCTTAGTTTTGAAATTTTTAACTATATGCTTGACTTTGCTTTTCAAAATTATATCCTTTATTATTTTTTATAATATCTATAATAGAAGATTTTGAAGCTAACTGCAACTTAAAGCAAAGCAGTAAAGCTTAATAAACCAATGTAAAATGGATGCTTTCTATGTGTCAGAAAAGCATCCATTACAAAATCCGCTTCTTTTAGCCTTAAAGAGAGCCAAAAAAAATATTCAATTGTGTGTTGCGTAAAAATTAAAGATTTATTGACTGCAATGATTTTTG
>JANQLL010000098.1 GCA_028280605.1 Candidatus Gastranaerophilales bacterium | reverse complement strand
TAAAATGTTTTCAATAGCAGTAAATAATAATTATATTGAAAAAAATCCTTGCCAAGGTGTTCAAAAATTAAAAGTAGAAAATATAAAAATAAGATATTTGACCTCTGATGAGGAAAAAAGACTTTTTGAAGCAATTGATGACCACTGGATCAAGCCTATTGTAATTTGTGCGCTTCAAACTGGTATGAGAAAAACAGAAATACTGGATCTCACCTGGGATTGTGTAGATTTTACACAAAAATATATAACAATTTTGCAAACTAAAAACGGTAAGTCTCGACAAATACCGATCTCTCAAAAACTTATTGATGCACTACAAGGCCAAGAAAAAATAAAAGAATATATTTTTATAAATCCTATTACAAAAAATAGGCATGGCAATATTAATGATATTTTTCCGCATTTTCTAAAAAAAGCACAAATAAAAAACTTCAGATTTCATGATTTAAGGCATACAGCTGCAACTAGAATGGTTGAAAAGGGGGTAGATTTAATAGTTGTTATGGATATCTTGGGACACTCAGATATTAAAACAACAATGAGGTATGCACACCCTGTTCCTGAGATGAAACTAAGAGCAATTAATATTTTAAATGATTATTAATTATTAGATATTATCACGCATTGCCTACACAAATATTACACAATCTTAATAATTACACAAAAACTGCAAACCCTTGGAATGCAGTTATATTTTAGTTATGGTGGGCAATGCGTGACTCGAACACGCGACCACTTGAATGTCGATCAAGTGCGCTACCAACTGCGCCAATTGCCCATATAAAAAGGCGACACCCAGATTCGAACTGGGGAATAAGAGTTTTGCAGACTCCTGCCTTACCACTTGGCCATGTCGCCTCGAATATTTATTCTACTATAATGTTATGATACCCTTGAGGAGTTGTCAATATTTAATTTTTAGAAAAAATTAACAAGAAGTGTCTAAATATTCATATACTGATTGCTTATTTTAAAAAGTATTTCTGTTAAACATAGGAACCAAAGAGTTTATTAATTTGTCCTCATTTTTATTCTGTCCTGCCTGATTATTATTTTATTTTTTTCTAAAGATATTAAAATTACCTGCTTGAATATTTTCAAATTGTAGAATCATCTATTAGAAATAATTAACTAAAGATTAAATATCATGGTCATTTATTTTTAAATAATTTCGTTCTAAATATTTAAAAATTTCTGAATTAATCTCGCCACCTACCAAAATAATCAGTGATGTATAATAAATCCATATTAATAACACAATAAAAGTCCCTAATGTTCCGTATAGTGCATTGTATGGCGCAATATTATCTATGTACATATTAAAAATCCACGATGCAAACAACCAAAATATACAGAAAAACAAAGCACCTGGTATACTACTAATAATTTTAAGCCTTTTAGGAGCTTTTATATTCGGAGCAAAGTAATAAATTATATGTAGTATAAAAAATAAAGCCCCAAACGAAATAGGCCATCTAACAAAAAGAGTTATATTTATAATATCGCTTGCTATAAATTTTGTGAGAAATTTAATGGCAAATGACCATAAAAATACAATATTAGTAGCTATAAACATAACAAGTGTTAATAAAAGAACTACTAACATAGAAAGTCCTGATTTTTTCAAAAAAGAACGGGTCTCTTCAACTCCATAAGCTTTGTTTATAGCTTTCATTATTATTCTTATTACGTTAGAGGCCCCCCATAAAGATATTATCAAACCTACTGTTAAGGTCCCGCCAGATATAGATTTTACAATTTCTTTAAGGGTAACTTTTATTATATAAAGCACTTCGCTAGGTACAAGAGTGCTTATTAAGTTTATAATCTGCTCTATATTTTCATCGGAGCCAAAGAAGCCAATAACAGATATTATAAATAATGAAAAAGGAAAAATAGATAATAAAAAATTAAAAGCTATCTCTGCGGCTAAGCTTTGGCTTTCATCTTTTATTACTTTGTTTCCGATATGATGACTTAGATATTTTATTTCTTTAATCATTATCCATACCTATAAAAAGGGAGAAAAAATCACCCTATCATGAGGAAGTTCTTTTATGTCTTTAATATAGTCTACAATATTTGATTATTTGATTCTAACTGATCAACTTGAATTAAACCTAAACGAGATGAAATCATATCAACTTGATGCACTAACACAGCCTCGTTGGTCATGGGTTCTACAAGGGCATGCCACTCTCTGGTGCCATGGTGAGATGCTATGATATGCGCTAGTTCACTAAGGTCATTTTTATTTGCCCAGCAAAAACCCCAGTGCAAATGGTTTATCCATACCTTTTGAAAGTCTTTATTTTTAGATATTGCGAATGTCTCTTCGTTTAAATTATATTCAAATATTTTTCCTATATCGTGCATTATACATCCGGCAATTACTAAGTCCTGGTTAATTTTTACAGCAATCACTGCTATATTAGCTTTGGCTATATTAATACATTCACAAATGTGTTGTAACAATCCGCCTATATAATTATGATGTATTTTTGCTGCTGCTGGTGCTGTTTTTACTTTATCGGCATTTTCAAATAAAAATTGTAAAATTGTAGATTTTAAATTCTCATCTTTAAATTCTTCGACTTCTTCTAAAATTTGATTAAAAAAGTTTTTCCTTTCAGCTTCGTCAAGCCCGCTTTTTGCTTCTTTAATCAAGCGAATATCATTTATTGAATAATTATTATACTGAGAATTATAGGCTCCATCAAATATTTTTACAATATTTCCAGGTTTTAAAATAGCTTTATCAATATTATTAAGAGCTTCTTGCCAAATAACAGCATTTAAAACATTTTCACTATCTGCGCATTTTAGATTTAGCTTTGCCATAAGTTTCCCGTTTCGGGTTTCTGCAATGTCTATACTTAAGATTTTATAATCTTTTTTTAAATCAAACATATATGTACTCTTTAAATATATATAATTAACACGTTTCTAGTTTATAAAAAACTTCTGATTAAAACAAGGTGGCAGTCGCCACCTTTTATAACTCACCTTGAGTCCAGAAATTTAAGAATTTATTAAACATCCCAAACGGTCAGCCCCATCTTGAGTTGAATATACAAAATTTTGTATAATTCTCTTCAATTTACCTATAAAGGAAGGCGTATATACTGGTTCTAACCGGTTCTAAAATAAATTTGTGATTTTTTTAGTAAAATGTTCCAAAATAGAAGTATGGAAAGATTAAAGTTAACAGAACAGGAAAGAAACATTTTAAGGGG
>JANQLL010000051.1 GCA_028280605.1 Candidatus Gastranaerophilales bacterium | reverse complement strand
CTGTCCTTGTTCTCTTATTTTAACATAGTTTTGAAATTTTTAAAGTGGAGCCCCCAAGTTATTAAAGAAAGTAAAAAAAGACTCCCCGAAGTATTAACTTTGTATAAAAAATGTTTTATAATATAAAAATAAAATATGACTGGAAAGGGAGCGGCAACTCCCCACCCGGCGTCAAATTATTTAAATCACTTAAATAATTTAAACAATGCAATTATTATGGGTATCGCTGTTATCGCAGCGGTATCTTTGTTTATAAATACCAAAAATACGAAAACAGCTACCGGCAATAAAGCTATAAAAGCTTTATCTGAGAGCTTAAACGCCATAACTATTTGCTCCTTTCCAGGCAGTCAATGACTAATACAAAGTTGCCAAGCTTTGCATCGCTTAAGCCTTTATTAAAAGGATATAAAGGCTTGAGTGCGCCCAGGAGCCAGGCTTCCGGATATATTTTATTTTCAAGGTACGTAAAAATTATTATAAATAAAAATTTTACAGATACAGATAGCAATTTAACAAAAAACAATCAACCTCCCACTTGCAGCTGTGTGCAGTAGGGAGGTTAGTTGTTTTTTATGATATTTTATTTTTAGCTTTGCTCAGTGTTATCTTGCTTGGGTGTATTTACGATTTTAAGCAGCATTGCAGTGGATGCAACAGCAGCTCCAACACCTAAGCCTATAGCACTACCGATTAGGATTTTTTTGTTATAGAAATTTCTATATAATTTAGATAGGGATTTTTTTAATCCTTTTGCATTATTTTCAAAATATTCTATAGTCTTATTTTTTTCTTTAATTGTAGTGGCAATGCCATCTGGGTTATAAAGGCTTTTACAAAATCCTTTAAGTCCCACTGGAATATCATATATACGTTGATTTTCTTTTAATAATTTTAAATTTTCTACACCTGCATCAAACTGACAATGTAGATTACTTACATTGCATTCCCTTTTTATAAGTGTTCCAATAGAACCAATGCTGGCTCCTGCAGCTGCACCTATTGCAGTCCCATTGACAAGCTTTCTAATATTGTCAGGGTCATTAATTTTATTAGAATTTCCTTTAAAAGTCGGACTGTATTGCCTTTGAGCTGAAATTGTGTTCATGTCACTTCCTTTATTGAAATGTTTTTTAGACTATCCAATAATATTAAAACAAAACAATTAAATTAAAAAATTAATAGCAAAATCAATTATTTACGTTTTGTCATAATTAATTTCTAATTTAATAATACATATCCCTATCTGCAATAGCCCTATTGCTACATAAACTCATAACATCATATGATGAAAGAGTTCCTCTTACAATATGTTGTTTAATCTTATGTATTGTATTTGCAACCTTAACTTGTTTATCAAACTCTTCTAAAGCTAACCTCTTTGTTTGTTCCTTCTAAGTCTTTAAGCATTTTTAAAGCAACATTTTGCCTAGTATTTATAATAGCTTTCTCCATTGCTAGGGCTTTTAGTTTTTTTTCTGTTTCGGAATTTTTCCAAGCTGGATCCTCATTTCTTATCTTTTCAGATTCTGCATAGATTTTTCCTTTTTTCTCACAAGATTCTGTATCAATTTTCGCTCTTATGCCTTTCAAAAAAGATGTTAGTACTTTTTAACATTGTTGTTTCTTCTCCTTAGTTTTTTCTACTCTTCACTTTTAATTATTTTTTTATTTGTATCAAATTAGTGGATTCCATAATTATCGAAGCCAGCCGGTCAACGCATCCCACAGACCTTGGTCCTCATGAGTGTTTGATGAACCTGCTCCTGTAGGATGCATTGGAGCATGATGATAACCTGTTCCGTATTGACCATGTGTTGGATCTACTCCTGTATGATGCGCCGGGTCATAGTGGTAACCTGTGCCAGCTCCTGTATGATGAGTTGGGTCATAGTGATAAACTGCTCCACTATAATGACCATGTGATGCGTCTGCTCCAGCATGATGAGTTGAATCGTAGTGATAACCTGATCCATCATAATGAGCTTGTGATACGCCAGCTCCTGTAGGATGTCTGGGATCTGCTTGATGAGCATATTCTTCTTTCAGCCCTGAGTGATATCTGGGACCTGCTTGGTGGGCATATTCCTCTTTTAGCCCTGAGTGATATCTGGGACCTGCTTGATGGGCATATTCCTCTTTTAGCCCTGAGTGATATCCGGGACCTGCTTGATGGGCATATTCCTCTTTCAATCCTGAATGATATCCGGGACCTGCTTGATGGGCTAAGTGAGCATGCCCATGGTAAATACCTCTGCTTTCTTCAGGAAGTCTGGCAAAATGATTTGCATTTCTTACCTGTCCAATTAACGTGTTTTTCATTGATGAATCAGCAGCATGTGAATTTTGAATACGGTGTATTGTATTAGCTTTAGCGTCCTTTGTTAACGCTCCGCTTCTATTAACTACTAGAGGTGGGACAAATTGTCCTTCTCTGGTAAGAGTAGAATTAAGCTGTTGTAGTTCTTTTTAATTCATTTTTACTTTTAGGCTTAAAAAATGACCTAACAGTTAAAAAAACATTACTCTTGGGATAAGAGCTTGATTTAAACGGATTTTGAGTTGGATAAAATTTAGTAGAATCCATGGTTCTGTCTATCATTTGAGCCATATCATATGCAATTGCTTCAAATTGATCAAACGTAGCGTATGTACATATTTCTGACAAAGCATCCCCGAACTTTCTTGCGAATTCAACGCAATATTCGAGGCTCGTTTGCTTTCTTAGCTTAGCCAAAAACTTTTCTGCTCTTTTGGGATGATTGCCATCTACTCTGTGTTTTTTTAATAAATGCTTATCATGCGCTGCATGAGAAAACTCATGGATAATCAAATTTAAAAAGTGGTTACTGCTTAAGGCGCCGTTTTTATATAGATCTTCTGAAATAGCATCAATATTTTTCCATTGATACAGCCATTTTTCGTGCTCAGGAGTATGCTCCAGTTGTTTAGAGAATGAGTTAAAAAGTAATGTTCTTTCTTTCACAACTTTGTCCGAGCCTTCTATGAGGTAAACAGGATACATATTACAAAAGCTATGAGCCGTTTGCTTAGTGGTTTTTAACTTTGAAAAATCTTCAACTAATATTGCTCTTGGTAAGCCTAAGTTTAATTTGTATTTTTTATTTAACTTATTAAAAATTTTAGCAACTCGGTAACAGCACCAGGCCAGCTCTTTATTTCCATGAAAATCGACTTCTTCTATACCCAAAGCTTGCATTTTTTTTACAACTTGTTTAATATCACACTTCTTTATTTTGTTAGCGACTTTGGCATTCCAGCCTGCACCAAAAGATACTTTGTTTTTACTTAAATACATTTTTATATATTATTTGTTTATAAAAAAATAAACATTACCTTTTTTTAAAAATTATTACTGACAATTTTAAAAAACAGGTAAAAAATAAAATTGTGGCAAATTGAATTTTTTTATAGAAATTTGAAAAATATCTTTATTTTATTTCAAAATATAGTAGTGACATATTGAATAAGGTGTAAAGACAAAATTCTTTATGTTATAAGTTTTTATATAGTAGATATGTTATTAGCTAAGATTAATAAAACGCTTTAGATTAACCTTAAAATACTTATCTGATTAAATATAAATTAATTTTTAACGAAGGGAAAGGAATAAAAATTGCTAAAAGCTGGAATTGTAGGACTTCCAAATGTAGGAAAATCAACTTTATTTAATGCTTTAACCTCAACTAAAAATGCAGAATCAGCAAACTATCCGTTTTGTACAATAGAACCTAATGTAGGAATTGTAAACGTACCTGACGATAGACTATATATATTACAAGATCTTGTAAAAACAAACACCGTAATACCAACCGCTATAGAATTTGTTGATATTGCAGGATTGGTAAAAGGCGCCAGTAAAGGTGAAGGACTTGGCAACCAGTTCTTAGGTCATATTAGAGAAGTAGATGCCATTATTCAAGTGGTAAGATGCTTTGCAGATGAAAATACAGTTCACGTATCAGGTCAAATTGACCCTGTTGATGATATTGAAACTATTAATATGGAATTGGCTCTTGCTGATTTGAACACAGTTGAAAAAAGAAAAGATAGAATTTTAAAACAAGTAAAAGCTAGAGACAAAGAAGCTATCGCAGAAAATGCTGTTTTGGAAAAGCTTTTGGCTCTTCTTGAAGAGGGTAAGCCGTTCTCTTTAGAGTCTTTTACCAAGGATGAGCTGCCTTTTGTTAATAATTTACATCTTTTATGCGCCAAGCCAATTATCTATGCGGCAAATGTATCGGAAGCTGATCTTACTGCCGGTGGAAATGAATATGTTGATAAAGTTAGAGAATATGCAAAGACTCATCTTGCACAAGTTGTAGTTGTAAGTGCAAAGATAGAAGCTGAATTAGCTGAATTAACAAAAGAAGAGGCTCAAGAATTCTTGGAAGAGCTTAGTGTTGATAGCTCTGGTATGGAGAGAATGATAAGAAGTACTTATGAATTATTAGGTTTGCTAACTTATTTTACAGCAGGTGAAAAAGAAGTTAGGGCTTGGACAATCACAGAAGGTACAAAAGCACCTCAGGCAGCCGGTGTTATACATACTGATATGGAAAGGGGCTTTATTAGAGCTGAAGTTATTGGTTATAATGACTTTGTTGAGGCAGGTTCTCATAACGTGGCTAAAGAAAAAGGCTCTGTTAGGCTTGAAGGTAAAGAATATACTATGGCAGACGGGGACGTTGTTCATTTTAGGTTTGCTGTATAAAAACAAAATTATATTAATAAATTATTTTAATGACAAAAGAGCCTCTCTACAAATTGAGGCTCTTTTAATTAAGTTGTTATAAGCTATTTACTTAAGCAGTTATAGGCTGTTTAGAATATTCTTTAGCTAAATTTTCTATAAATGGGATTGTATCTTTAAATGAACTAAGCTTATAGTCGGCTTCTGTATTTATATCTGCTCTTGACGCAGGATTTTTATCTATTTCACTTTGATCCCTATGCATAACTCCTATCCCTATGCCTCCCAGGTCAGAAGCAGCCTTCATTGCAAATTCATCATCTTTTAGTACCCCTTTTTCTTCTCCAACAGCATCACCCAAATAAATAGGGAGGTTTTTATCCTTGCCGCCAAACAAGTCAATTAGCTGTTTTACAGCTTCACCTTTATTATAAGTTTGGGTTTTTACGTCGCTAAGTTCCCATGCTTTATTTGCATTGTGTTCTACTATAATTGCTTTGCCACTTTTATAGATATCATCATTAGAGAGACCTCCCAATTGATCTTTATTAATGAGTCTGTTGCCCAGGTTATCTTCACTTATTGCTTTGAATTTTTGCTTTCCAAACTCAAGCAGGTCATCAAATGATACGTTAAATTTTTCATTTTTACTGTTTGAAATTTCGATCTTCTTTGCTTCTGAGGAGTGAGCCTTGTTTTTTATTTCGTTAAATAAGCTATCATTTTCTTTTTTTAATTGTATTTTAACCGGACCTTGAGTGTCTTCGCACTTGTTTGATAGTCCACGCCAGTGCAGGTTAATTATCATACCTAAGTTTTCTATTCTAAAGCCAAGAGGCTCTAAGTTTTCTCTAAGTTTAGTGTCAAAGTTAGATTTTTCAGGAGAAAAACCTAGTAAGTCAGTAGGTCTTAGTTTTATTTTTGTTTGTCCGTTACCTAAATCTTCTTTTTTAATTGAATAAGCAGGGTTATTGGCATTTTGTTGCTCTCCTAGAACGTGAGCATTTTTTTCTGATGTCCATTCTTGTATAAATTTATCAGCTTTGTCATTAGGAACAGTCAGATTCATTTGATTTCCCTTTAATCCCATTGAATTTAGCTTGTTAGCGGACTCCTCTCCAAAAATCTTTTCAAATCTATCTAAACTACCTGCTGTTACAAGAATAGGAGGATCAACACTGAATTGATTATTGAGATTATCTAACATTATGTTAAATTTGTTCAGTTCCTCAGTGCTCATAACTTTATTGGGGTCTTCAGCAAAGCCTACAAATGTACCATCAAAGTCGGAAATCAGCACAGGCTGTTTTTTTGCTTGTTTTACTCTTAGTGCTATTTCTGAAGGATCTGCTGTAGGAACATCCGACAATTTTTTTTTTATACCTTTAAAAGCTATTTTGGAAGGATGTAAGCTTAAAGGATAATGATTAGCTCCTGTAAAAAATGCCTGATTATTTGGGTTTGATTCGGTCTTGTTTAATTCTTTTTTTGCTTGTGCAACATTTGCCTTAGAAATATCATTTTTGTGGTGCATAAAAGCACCATGTAAAATAACTCTCATAGAATGTCCCTTTCCTATTACTCTCTTCTATTATATCTATTATATTAAGCAGGTAATAATAAGCCTTTAGCCATATTCATACTGAATAAAATTATTTTTTATTTAGGTCTTTATCTGTGTCTTCAGAGTGATATGCATATATCTTATTTATTACTTGTGTATTAAATAAACTCTACTATAACTTAAAATTTGATTTAAAATTATTATCGTGAAAGGATTTTAAGTTTGATTAAAATTGACATTATATCTAGATTAAAACAAAAAAAAATTTTTGTTGCCAGTATTTAACAGGAAAAAAATAAAATTATTTAAAATATGTTTACAGTATAGTAGTTTTATTAACATATGAGGTCTTTATGCTTAAATATATTTGTATATTTATAGGTGGGGGGCTTGGCTCTTGTGCACGATACTATGTAGGCATTTTAGGCGCTAAGCTTTTAGGTGTTAATTATCCATTTGGTACGCTTATAACAAATGTTTTGGGGTGCTTGTTTTTGGGTATTGTTTTGACAGTCTTAATGAATAAAACAGGGTCGCTGCATAATAGTTTAAAGCTTTTTATGGTCACAGGCATTGCGGGTGGGTTTACTACATTTAGTACTTTTAGCTATGAAACTATCAGCCTCATCAAACAAGGACAAATATTTACAGGTATTGGTTATATTGCATTAAGTATTGTACTAGGTTTAGCTTTTATGGGGCTGGGGATTTACCTTGCCAGATTTATTTAATGAGAGTTATACCACTACTATTTTTTTTGATATATTATTTATTTAAAATAAAAAAAATATATTAAAAAAGAAGGATACATGCCATGAAAATGTCAAAAATGTTTGTTCAAACATTAAGAGAAACTCCGGCTGATGCAGAGGTGGTTAGTCATCAGCTTTTAATAAGAGCCGGCTACATTAGAATGCTTACTTCCGGGATATATTCATATTTGCCTTTAATGTTTAGGGTTTTTAAAAAAGTTGAAAACATTGTAAGGGATGAAATGGATAAGTCTGGGGCTCAAGAGTTATTAATGCCAATTTTACAACCAAAAGAAGTTTGGGAAGAGTCTGGCAGATGGGAAGCTTACGGCAAAGAATTAATGAGATTAAAGGACAGACACGACAGAGAAATGGCTCTTGGCCCGACGCATGAGGAAATTATTACTTTATTAGCTAAAAATCAAATATCTTCTTATAAACAATTGCCTATTAATTTATATCAGGTTCAAAGTAAATTTAGAGACGAAAGAAGACCGCGTTTTGGGCTGTTAAGAGGTCGTGAGTTCATTATGAAAGATGCTTATAGCTTTGATGTGGACGAAGAAGGCCTTGATAAGGCTTATAATGTTATGGCTCAAGCTTATGAAAAAATATTTATCAGATGTGGCCTGGATACCAAAATGGTTAGAAGTGACAGCGGAGCTATCGGCGGAGATGTAAGCCATGAATATATGGTTTTAACGGAGACTGATTGCGGTGAAAATGATGTTGTTTTTTGTGTAGAATGTGATTATGCAGGTAATACTAACAGGGCAGAATCAATATTGCCTAAGTGTAAAACAGATGGAGAGTTTAAAGAATCTAATATTGTTGATACTCCTAATGTTAAAAGCATAGAAGAATTAACAAAATTCTTTAATATTGAACCTTCTGCTATTTGTAAGTCACTCGTGTATATAGTAGATAAAAAAATAGTTGTTGCTTTAATTAGAGGCGATTTAACAATAGAAGAAACAAAATTAAAGAATTTTATTGACGGCAATGAGATTAGAATTGCTACTGATGAAGAAATAAAAGAATTAATGGAAAAAAGCAACTTGACGGCTGAAGCCGGCTTTATCGGACCTAAAGGAATAAAAGCTCAAGTTATTGCAGATGAAAGCGTAAAAGGCCTTAAGAATTTTGTTGTTGGTGTTAACCAAAATGACAAGCACTTGGCTGGAGCTAACTGGGGCGTAGATTTAGACTTACCTAAATCAGTAGCCGACATTAGACTGGCTCAACGTGATGAATTATGCATAAAATGTAATGCTAAGCTTGATATAACCAGAGGTATTGAGGTAGGTAATATCTTTAAGTTAGGTACAAAGTATTCTGCTAAGATGAATGCTAAATTTACCGATGAAAAAGGTGGGGAAAAACCTTATATAATGGGATGTTATGGAATAGGCATATCCAGGACTGCTGCGGCTGCTATTGAAAAATATCATGATAAAGACGGTATTAAATGGCCTATGTCTATTGCTCCTTATCATGTGATTGTGGTACCGGTAAATGTCCAGGATGAACAGCAATGGGCTGTTGCTAATGAGCTGTATGATCAATTAAAACAACAAAATATTGAAGCTGTTTTAGATGATAGAGAATATAGAGCCGGTGTTAAATTTAAAGATGCTGATTTAATAGGTTTCCCTGTAAGAATAACTGTTGGTAAAACTATTAAAGAAGGCGATGTTGAAGTTAAAGTAAGAATGAGCGGCGAACAAATAAAAATTTCTAAAGATGAAGCTGTTAAGCATGTTGTGAATATAATTAATAGTGAATTAGAAAAAAGTTAGTATTCTATATTAAAAAAATATTTTATGAATAAGAAAAAGGTTTTTTACTTTGATCTGAGACCCAAAAACTGGACAGATTAAAAAAAGACCTAAGCAACAAGTAAATGATCTCTGTATTGAACAGGGGTCATTTTCTTTAGGCTCCAT
>JANQLL010000015.1 GCA_028280605.1 Candidatus Gastranaerophilales bacterium | reverse complement strand
ATTTCCATTCAACAAAGTATTAATAACAAAAATTACTTAAGTAAATTAAATTGATTCATCAATACTTTGTTGATGACAGAAAGCTTTTTGGTATTATTTAAAACATGCATTGAATTTAAACTGAAAATATTGGAAATGCTTTAATTTACAATATCCCTCAAAATTTTTAACTGTTCGGTTGAACCAAGTGCAATTAATATATCACCTCTTTCTATAATGGTTTCAGGTGATGGATTAGGGATATTTTGATTTTTCTTTATAATTGAAACTATAGAAGTTCCTGTTAAGGCTCTAATATTTGTTTCTTTTATTTGCTTACCTATAAATTGACTTTTGGCAAGAACTTTTATCCATTCAATTTCATTATTTAAAAATATACTCATCCTGCCGGATGCAAAATCCTGCTTGCGGTATCCCTCTTGTAATAACTGACACTTATTAGCACGGATTAATTGGGATACAGAGTCAATCTCCTCGCAGTTGTAGCCTAAATGGAATAAAACATTGTCAATAAATGAGATACTAGTCTCGTACTCTTCATAAATAACTATATTTGCACCAGCTTGATAGAGCCTATCGATTTCAGTTTGATATCTAGCCCTTACAACTATGTATATATCTTCATTTTGCTTTCTTGCATTGTTTATTGTTATTTCTGCACTTTTATTATCAGGCAATGTTATAACAAGAATCCTTGCTGTCTCCACGCCGGCATGTTTCAAAATGGATTTATGAGTAGCATCACCATAGATTACCGGTATGCTTTTTGACTTTAATTCTTTAATTGTTTTGTTATTCAGCTCTATAACAAGAAATTTCTCACAGTTAAGCTTAAGTATCTTTGCAATATTTCTGCCAATCGGACCATATCCGCATATAATCACATGCCCTTGTATAGCAGAATCTTCAGTTATGACCTTAACCTTGCCCTTAAAATGCTTATTCCAGAATTTTATTGAATTAAGCTTATAAACAATATCAGGAATGCTTCTGATAATAAAAGGAGTCAGCAGCATTGTGATTAAAGACGAAATTATTATTAAAGAATATAAATCAGAAGAAATAACACCTTCATCTTTACCCATTTGAGCTAAAATAAAAGAAAATTCTCCTATTTGAAAAATTGATAGAGCTGTCCATAATGCTGTTTGCCCAGGGTATCTGGCAAGATAAACAACCAAAAAGCAAATTATAGATTTGACAAAAATAATACCTGTAACAATAAGCAATATTGGTATTATATTAGCTACAAAGTATTGAAGATCCATCAACATACCAATTGATACAAAAAATACCATTGCAAACACGTCCCTAAAAGGTATAATCTCAGCGATAACCTGTTTGCTATGTGCCGTAATACTTAATGATAGTCCTGCGATAAATGCCCCAAGAGCTAAAGATACTCCAAAATTACTGGCGATTATGGCTGTAGATAAAGCTATACCTACTGATGAAAGAATTAAAGCTTCTTTGCTGGTTGATGCAATAAAATTCATTACAAGCGGTATAAATTTTATACTTGCTAAAATTGCTAGCAATAAAAACACTCCAGCTTTTAAAAGAGCAAAAATCAATGGAATAAAAATATCTCCTGAAGAATTAATTTGAGGAAGTATAATCATAATAGGTATTAAGCTTAAATCCTGTATAATAAGCATACCTAGTATGATTCTTCCGTGTATTGATTCTAATTGAGCGCAGTCTGTTAAACTTTTAAGAACTATAATTGTACTGCTAAGTGCTACTATACAACCTAATAAAAAGCATTGTGCTGTATTAAAACTAAATAACTTTGCAATAACAAATACTGTCAAAATAGTTAAAACTATCTGAGATATACCACTAAATATAGCGATATCTTTAACTTTCTTAAATTTATCAAAACTAAACTCAAGCCCTAAAGTAAAAAGCAAGGCTATAACCCCTATCTCTGATAATTGGTGTATAGCTTCCATATTTCTAACCAGTCCCAAAACATGTGGACCAAGTATTATACCTGTTAAAATATGGGCTGCTATCAATGGTTGTTTGAATTTACTCAATATTGCACTTGCTACAGTAGCTAGGATAAAAATCAATGATATTTCTAGTAAAAATGATGTTTCTGGCATAAAAAATTCTCTATAAACCTCTATACTTATTCAACTCTAGTCTAGCAAAAATATTCATTAAAATAAAAGTGGGTAGCAAGATCATACATAATATTCCACTTTAAGAATCGTTTACTATTTTACCGTCGACTATTTCTATTACTCTGTCTGCTTTTTGGGCGAGATTTACGGCATGTGTGACTATAACAAAAGTCATACTCACTTCTTTATTTATTTTTCTAAAAAGATTATATATATCTTGACCTGTTTTTTGGTCTAAAGCACCTGTTGGCTCATCTCCAAATATAATAGAAGGCTTGTTAATTAAAGCCCTGGCAATTGCAACCCGTTGATTTTGTCCGCCTGATAACTGTGTTGGCAGACTCCGCATTTTATCTCCTAATCCTACTGTATTCAAAATATATTTAGCATATTCAATTTTTTCTTCTTGCACCTTCCTACTTATATAAACAGGCATAAGGACATTTTCCAATGCGCTAAACTCTGGTAACAATAAATGCGCTTGAAAAATAAAACCGATTTCCTTGTTCCTAAACTTAGCCTTTCGATTATTGTCCCATTGCGAAGTTTCCTCGTGCGCATAGTATAATTTGCCAGAGGTTGGCTGGTCTAAAAGCCCTAACATATTCATAAGCGTACTTTTGCCTGAGCCGCTTGGCCCAACAATACTTATGAATTCACCTTTGCTAATGGACAGATTAATATTTTTTAAGGCATAAACAGGATAAATACCGGAATAAATCTTGTTTATATCTTCCAGTCTTATTAAGCCGTTTTCATCCATTAAAGTTTTGCTTTAACAGCTTCCACTTTGCTTGAGAGGGTTATGTCTTTATCACGTCTGTCGTCAATTCTTACGGATGTACTTACCCTTTGTGCGCCGTTATCAATTTGTGCCATATGCATATCTTTTAATACATTAAAGAGTGTATCTATATTATCAGCTTCTATTTCTGTAGACATAGCGTTTAATTTATATTTGATATTGGAGTAACTTTTTAAAACCTTTTCTGACTCTGCTATATAGTCACTAACACTTGTTGAATTTGTTCCTATTGGTATAATTGAAACTTCTGCGCAAATCATAATATACTCCTTTTTTTTATTTTTTTTTGATAATAATTAATTATAATTAAAAAATTTTAATAAAGCATTGCTTAGGAGTTTATTGTACAAAGATATGTTGGTTGATAAGTTTTAATATTAGGAATATAATTTTTTATATAAAAATTTTAAAAGACTAATAGGATATTGTGGCATGCTGGATTCCCTTTTTGTTCAAAATTTTAAAATATTTAAGGAATTAAAAGTACCGAAACTCAGTAATGTAAACTTGTTTGTGGGTAAGAATAATACTGGCAAAAGCTGTTTATTAGAGGCTGTGCAGTCGTATGCAATGAAGTTTTCTAATATTGGAGAGTTAATTAAAGAGAGGGAGCAGGATTGGGAACTTGAAATTGCAGAGAATTTTAAAACGATAGATCATCCTTTAAAATATATTTTTTACGGATATGAATTACTTGAAAATGAAATAATCATAAGTTCAAATAATAAAGAAGAAGTGGCTGGAGTGTTTCAGCCAAGGCCAGATGATGAAGATATTTGTGCAAGAAAAAATACTGACAGTTTTCGTATAAGTATAACAAACATAGGTACTTTAGAAAAAAATGAATTCTTTATTAAACTTGATAAAGATAACTATATAAATCAATTTAAAACATTTAAAGACCGTATTGAACTAAGAACTAAAGTGAAAACAAGTCTTTTTCCCCGATTAGAAATTAAACGTATTAATTTAACGGAAGTACAATATGCTTCTTCTTTTAATTGCAATAACCAGACAATATCAAAATTATGGGATAATATAAACTTAACAGATTTGGAAGATATTGTGATAGATTGCTTAGGGCTAATTGAGCCAAGCATTGCAGGACTAGCTTTTATGGGGAATATTAGCACAAGGATTCCTGTAGTAAAAAGTAAAGCAACTAAAGAAAGACTTTCATTAAAAACCTACGGGGATGGAATGTCACGCTTGCTAGGCATAATACTTTCAATGGTTAATGCTAAAGACGGTATAGTCCTGATAGATGAAGTGGAAAACGGTCTGCACTGGTCAGTTCATCCTAAGTTATGGGAAATAATATTTAAACTTTCAAAAGAGTTAAATATTCAAGTATTTGCAACATCTCACAGCCTGGATTGTGTAAGGGGGTTTAATCAAATATGGGGTGAACATGAAGAAGAGGGTTGTTTTTACAGGCTGGAAAAAGAAGAGGATTCGCCGAATATTGAGGCTGTACATTACGACAGAGATACCCTCAATGCTACTCTAATAACAGGAGTTGAGTTTAGATAAATGCGTAAAAAGATTCTATTAGTTGAAGGAAAAACAGATGAAAATGTTGTAAAGGCTTTGTGTGAGCAGTTTAAATTATCAATACCAGAAGATTCTATTATAGATTGTGAGGGTGATTCTAAGTTATGTGATAAGTTAGATAATTTATTAAAAGCATTAATACCGTCATCAGATAAGCATGAAGTTATTGGAGTAATTATTGATGCGGATAAAAATACTAATAAGCCAGGAGGTGACCCTCTTCAGAACCGATGGGATCAAGTAGCAAATATTTTAAAAAAAAAGAATATCAAGAATGTACCCGAAAAACCTGACAAGAAGGGGACCATTTTGCCTGGAGGAAAAATAAAAATCGGGGTGTGGCTTATGCCCAATAACACAGAATCAGGCATGATGGAAGATTTTTTAATTGCCACGATAAATAATGATGCTAAAAATATTATAGAAAATAGTATTGCTACTGCAAAAGAAGCTGGGATTACTTCATTTAAAGATGGTCATCACTCTAAAGCGGTGGTGCATACTTATTTGGCCTGGCAAGATAAACCCGGCCGTCCATTGAAAGATGCTATAACAGCAAAAAAATTTACCGCTGATAACGAGCTTGCTAATAACTTTGCGGATTGGCTAAAAGAGTTGTTTAATTAGCTTATTACTTTAATGGCTAGGACTATTCATTAATCGCCTCGACCGGATTGAGCCTGGCCGCCTGATAAGCAGGAACAATACTTGCTATCAAGCTTGTGACAAACGAATAAACCAGTGCCAGCAACGCATACTGGACATTAACTTTTAGTTCGGGTATGCTTGTAGTTAAAAACGTCTCGGCTTGGGTGCTAAGTATATAACTATACCACGAAATCAAAGCTTTTGCGCCTATTAATCCTGCACAATAACCCAATAAACTGTAAACCGCAGCTTGAGTTAAAAATACCATCATTATAGATAGGTTTTGTGCGCCCATTGACTTTAAAATACCTATTTCTTTTGACTTGGATGCAATTAATAATATAAAAACACTAGTTATGCTTGATGCTGCTGAAAATATTATTAAAAAATTAATAAAAGCTATGATAATTTTAAACCTGGTAATCTGCTCAAGTATTTGTTTATTATCATCCATCCAGCTTTTAACGTCTAAAGCGGTTATTTTTCTTATTTCTTCTGCTATTATATCAGCTTGGTAAATATCATTTACTTTTATCCCGATACCCGTAACTTCATTACGCAGCTCAAAAATTTGCTGGGCGGATTTTAATGTTACATAAGCTTTTTGTTCATCTGTTGTTCTTAAGCCTGTTGAAAAAATAGCCCCTATTGTAAATATTTTCTCTATACCTCGCGGGCCTACAACGTTTACTTTATCAGAATATCTTACTTTAAGCTTTTCTGCAAGGCGTTTGCCAATGGCAATACCTTGAAGCCCTAAGTCCATTAAGCTTCCTTTTATCATATATTTTTCAATGTCAATAACTTTAACTTCTTTCTCCGGAATAATACCTATTAAAGTTATTCCTCTGTCTTCCGAGCCTTTTACTGCAATGGCTTGACCCCTTGCAAACGGGGAGAATTCCTCTATATCTTTAATAAAATCTATACTTTTTATTATTTGCTTGTAGGAAATAATATTACGCCTTCGTGCCAGAGTTTGGTCTTTTAGTAAAAAAATTTCTTTTAATTTCTTTTTAAGAAGCAGATCATCTCTTTTAAAGGTTTCTAATTCTTTTGTAATAGTAATATGAGAGGAGCTTGATATAGTTTTATCTATTAAATCTTGAAAAAAACTTAAATTAATAGACGGAACAAATATTATAATAGATACTCCAATACCAACAGCACCTGATATTATTACAGATTGCTTAATATTAGCCTTCATATAACGCCAGGCTATAAATAATTCGTAGTATTTCATTTATAATCCTTTTTGGTATTCAACGATTTTAATTCGCTCTTTGTGCCTTAATTTGGCGGGCTTTACCGGCTTTACTATTACATCGTTTTCATTTAAGCCTTCTTTTATATAGACTTTATTATTATTAAAAATAGTGGCTTTTACATAGGTTTTAAAAGCACTTGCGCCTACTTGCCTAAATACATATCTTTTATTATCATTTAAAAAAACAAAACTTGCCGGGACTATTATTCCCTTATCAACTCGTTCTTGTATAACTGTTACATCTACTGACATGCCTATGAATATTGCTTTATCTGTTTGCGGCAGTGTTATTTTTACTATAAAAGTACCTGTTGAAGGGTTTACATCCTCTAAAATTTTATAAATCTTGCCTTTTAAGATTTCATCGGGATAGGCATCAAAAATTAATAGAACCTCTTGGTCCAGCTTTGTATCTCTTATTTCGGTTTCTTCTATATCAGCACTTATAGATATATTTTGCAGATTCGCCATTCTTATAACAGGCCTTGAGGGGGTGGCTATTTCGCCTTCTTCCCTTATAATATCAATAATGTAACCGTCTACCGGGGCTTTTATATAAAAATCCTCAATATCCGAGAGTGCTTTTTTATAGTTTCCTTCTGCGGCTGATACATTGGCTTGTGCGCTTATAATTGCTTCTTTTTTCGGGCCTTCTTCTATTAAGCTCAAGTTATACCTTGCTTGTCTTAGCTTTGCTTCTGCTGCCCTTATTCGATTTTCAACAGTATTTAGTACGATATCTGCCCTTAATGTTTCAAATTTTGACTTTTCAAATTCTCTGTAGCTTATTGCCCCTTCTTTATAAAGCTTATAAAACCTTTTAGTTTGTGATAATGAGTCATCGTATTGAATTTTACCTGTTGAAAGCTGTTTTTTTAAGATGTTTATAGACTCTTGCTCATCTTTTATTTGCTCTTTTGCTATATCTATTTCCTGAGCCCTTGAGCCGGTTAAAAGATTTTGCAGATTTGCTTTTGCTTCTTCGTATCTTCCTCTGGCTCTTTCACTTTCTGCCACAGCTTCTCCTAAATCCAAGACTGCTAATAATTCATTTTTTTGGACAAAATCTCCTTCTTTTACATTAAGAGCTATTATTCTAGCTGTTATTTCCGGAGCTAACTCAATGTCCTTTTTAGATTTGACTAACCCGGTTACGGTAACAGCTTTAATTGCATTAGTATACTTCACTTTAAATCCAATAACAGAAGTGTATGTTATATAAGAAATTAAAGCGATAATTAATATCAATATAATTGGAGCGGTTAATATTACTTCTCTTCTTGATATTATTTTGATTATATTCTTCATTTTTATACTTTTATTCTTATATTTTAATTTTCTCCTTGATTCCTTAGTTATCACTATTAATTTTTTTTTTAACAAAATCACCCTTATATTTATTAATTTTAAAGAGTAGTGTTTTAACCTGAAATATTTTTTTTTATTAATTTATGTAATAAAAGACAATTTCCTTATTGAGAATTTTTCTCAATAGAGGTATAATAAAATTAACTAGAAAACATAACAAAGGAGAAAGAAAATGAAAAACTACAATAATAATAAAAAAGGCAAAGTAAATTATTATAATAAATCAAGGTTATGTAACCTGTATGGTGCATGCGGTACAGAGTACCCTGAAAAATCTGAGTTATACCTAATAACCTTATTTGGCTTAAACTGCTTAAACACTAATCGATAGATAACCTTTTAAGCTAAGATATATAATGCTAGCCTTCCAGGCTAAAACATCTACACACAGCCGGTATCTGAATAGATTGCCGGTATATTTTTTTGAGGTTAAATATTTTAATTTTTACGTACAAACTTTAAAATATTTTGTAGTTAATTTTTTGTAACCTGTATTAACAATGAATTGAATTTCTTTGAAAAAAATTATAAAATTATTAAATCAAAAGGTTAGATTAGAAAATTAAAGTTTAGATTACTTTTCGCCCAACCGCTTAAAAACAGTTAAAGTGAAGTATTAAAAAGGTGCATAATATGCCTATTGTTTATTTAGGGCTAGGTTCAAATATAGGTGACAAAATCAGTTATATTCAACAGGCACACAAGTTACTTAATGACACGCCCGAAATTAAAATAACAAATAGTTCCAGTCTGTACGAAACCGAGCCTTGCGGAGTAAAAGAGCAAGATTGGTTTGTCAATGCAGCTTTAGAAGCTGAAACTACGCTTTCTCCAGATGCATTATTGAGTGAATGTCAGCGTATAGAAAAAATCTTAGGTAGAATTCGAGATCCTGAAACGTCAAGGTGGGGACCCAGAACAATTGACATAGACATTTTATTTTATGATAAACTTATTCTAGCTACGGATTCACTTCAAATTCCACATCCCAGGCTGGATAAGAGAGCTTTTATGATTGTACCTCTATTGGAGCTGGATCCTGATTATATTCACCCTATTTTAAAAAAGTCTCTTTTAGACATTCACAGTTGTTTACCGGCACCGGAGGAGGTATATTTATATGGCACCAGAGGGCTTGAATTTTAAAAATAAGATACAACAGTCTATTTTAGAAAACAATCAACAACCAGCTTTAATCCCGTTTATTACTGCCGGTTTTCCAAATTTGGAAATAACGAAGGAGCTATTATATAAGTTTCAGGAAAAAAATGTTGCTGCTATAGAGCTTGGTATACCTTTTTCTGACCCGTTGGCAGATGGACCGGTAATACAAGGGGCATCCAAATATGCAATAGATAACGGCATTACCTTAAATAAGATTTTTGAGTTATTAGAAAACATCAAGCATAACTTTAATACTCCGATCATATTGTTTACTTACTTTAATATTATCCTGAATTACGGATTGGAAGACTTTGTTAAAAAAGCTAATGAGTTGAATATTTCAGGTATTATATCACCGGATTTGCCTATTGAAGAGGCTCAGAACTTTAAGCAGCTTTGCGAGAAGTATAATATTGACTTTATTATGCTTGTTGCTCCTACATCTGACGAGGAGAGAATTAAAAAAATAGTTACAACCTCATCAGGGTTTATATATATGGTCTCGTCTACCGGTGTGACCGGAGTAAGAGAAGGATTCTCCGGTGTGTTAGGCGATGTTTTAAAAGAAGTTAAAAAACATACAAATACTCCTGTTGCTGTTGGATTTGGTGTATCAAAGCCTGAGCATATAAAAGAATTAAAGAATCTTGGTGTACAGGGGGCTATTATTGGAAGTGCGTTTATTAAAATCATTGATGGGCATAAGGACAACAAATCTAAAATATTAAGCTTGGTATCTGACTTTATAGATAGCCTATATGCATAAGGATAAAATCTTAAATGGGTAATATTGCAATAATTGGCGGTGGGCCTGCCGGAGTAATGGCTGCAATTGTAGCTGCTGAAAATTCTAAACAGCCGGTAGATATTACTATTTTTGATAAAGGTCGGGTTTTAAAAACTATCTTATATACAGGTAACGGGCGGTGCAATCTAACTAATAACTTAACAAACTTTAAAGAGCTTGCTTCTAGCTATCCGAGAGGTGAAAAATTTTTATATTCTGTTTTTAGTCAGCTTGATGTGCCTAAAACCATTAAATGGTTCAATGATCATGGTTTAGAGTTGTATATACAAATAGATAATAGGGTTTTTCCTGTTACGGATGATGCGCATACCGTACGAGATTTATTTTTATCGCTTTTAAATAAATATAAAATTAAAATAAAAGAAAATCAGCGTATAGAAAAAATCGAAAAAGTAGCTAATAAATTTAGAGCCTATACCGCTGATGGGGTAGTAAACTTTGATAGGGTTGTCATTGCTACGGGGGGCAACCATAAAAACCCGAAGATATACAATTTGGTCAAAGACCTGGGGCATAATATCACTGAATTAAAGCCGTCCTTATTTGCTTTGACTTTAAAAGAACCTAATATTAACAAGATTGCAGGTATTAGTATTGAGTCTGCCAATATTGACACTTATTTTAATAATAAAAAAGTTTATACAACATCGGGTGATTTTATTTTTACCCACAAAGGCGTATCGGGGCCTGCTATTTTTAAGACTACTGCGGCGTGCGCTTTTTTAGATTTCAGTAATGATAAGCCTTTAGTTTTAAAAATAAATTTTTTAAAAGATAAAAATTTTGATACGCTTAATCAGGAAATTATAGAGCTAGTAAGGGATAACCCTAAGAAAAATATTGTAAACCTTGTCAAGCAGCTTATACCCGGTGGTATTGCTGATTATCTGTTCGACAAGCATTTATTAAATCCTGATAAAAAAGCTGCTGAACTATCCAAAAAGGAGCGTAATAAAATAGTAAATATGCTTGTATACTCTGAGTTTTGCGCTGTATCTCCTGTGTTTGACAGTGAAATAGTTACTGCGGGCGGTGTTGACTTGAAAGAAGTAAATCCCAAAACAATGGAGTCCAAGATTTGCAGCGGGCTTTATTTTTGCGGAGAGGTGCTTGATATTGACGGGTTTACCGGGGGGTTCAATTTACAGGCATGTTGGTCCTCTGCTTATCTCGCAGGGATAGGTGCCGGTGGCAGTCGCCACCTCTTATAACTCATCTTGAGTCATCGATTGGCTTAAGATGTACTCAACGATTTTCGACTGAATTCTTTATTATTGGTGCAGTTTGCTTCGTGCTTTTTATACGGATAATGGACACATATAAAAAATAGCAACGATAAACTCCCCTTACCTAGCGGAAAGTTCACCATTGTCTATTATATTTTTAATCTCCACATCAAAACCCGCTAATAATGGGGCTTTTTCTTGTTTAATCCTTCTTTCTTACTATTATTTATATCTGTTATATTATCATTTATCTCATTATTTTCATCGCTAAAAGTATCTTCTTTTATAATATTTTCTTTTTTATCATCTTTTAAAATACAAGTATCGCCTGCTGAAGCAGCATCAGCCACCTTCGCAACTGCGGATACTTCTTTGTAAACCTTTAAATCCTCCGGCTTTAAGCTGCCGGATACTTTAATAAGCTTATACTTCCCCTGCTTAACTTTTTTTAGCTTCTTTTTTGTACGGTCTTCCGGCTTGCGCCGGCGTGCTTCCTTCCTTGCCTCTTCGCAGCACTCTGCAACAAATTTGTTGCGTTCTATCGCCATTAGTCTGCGTGATTTACGACGCTGGGCATTGATTACCCTTTGCTCATAGTCTCGGTTTTTGTAATCCCTGTAATACTCAAAATGCTCATTGTACCTTTTCTCTTCCTGCTCTGCTGTTACAGGTTCATCCTCCCATGTTTCGTAACTAAAGTATTTAATTTCATCCTCTTGATAGGGATCATAGTATTTGTCCCTTGCCAAAGCAAGATAATCATCTTTATAACAGATGTTATGCTTGACTTTATCGAGCCTGAACTGAGACCGG
>JANQLL010000220.1 GCA_028280605.1 Candidatus Gastranaerophilales bacterium | reverse complement strand
TGCAATGAATTTAGGGTGTTTTTTAATATTTTATATTTAGGAGAATAGCAATTTTTTAATATTTTTTGTTTTTATAAATATGGGAATAATTTTGGAAGTGTACTTACACTAAAATACTTTTCAGATTATTAAATCAAGTTAGAGTTAATAAAATAAACTATTCTCTGAAAAGAGTAATCTAAAATTTAATTGATGAGGAGTATAGTAGAAAGTAATAAAAAATTATTAACTAAAAAATATAAGATGATAGAGTTTTTATTTTGATCATCAATTTAATTTTTATTTTTAGGATATGTCGGGGGATATATGTAATGACGCACATAAAAACGCAGAGCATTCCAAATGCTCCTGGTGATAGTGATTATGCAAGTCCTTACGGATATGAAAGTTCTGGTCCTGGAGGAGGGGACCAAAGTGTTTTTACATCTTCTTATGGAGGATGTAATGCTGGCTACCTAGGCGGCAACAGCTACGATGATTCATATATCGGATTCACTTTTAATAATCTAAATAGTGGCAATAACTGTGCTTATAACAGAATAAATCCCTATATCAACGGATATGGTGACTGTGGTTATACTGATTATGGAGCTGATAACAAGCATTCAAATCATTGTAGCCAATCTCGTGGTATGTTTGAAGAAGCTGGTCGAGGAATAGATCACGGGTTCAATAAAGTTTTTGTTGATCCCTTTAAAAAAGTTGGTCGTGATGCAGGATCTATAGGGCACAGGTTTATTGTTAAACCGATTGACGGGATAGGTAAAGGCCTTGGTACAATGGTTGAGGCCTTAGTAAGCCCTTTTCAATGTTGATTAGATGGCATTTATAATCTTTTTATAATTATTAGGCAATTTTTTAATATTGTTTGTTTTTATATAAATGCGGGGAATGAAATAAACAAGGGAAATTAGGGGAAGATATTATGGCTAATTATAATGCAGGTTTTTACTCTATGGGTGGGTACCCAAATCAAGGTATGAATCAGTATAGCCCATATGGCTATGGTGGTCAACTAAATAGCCTGGATAATACGTATCAATCTTTATTTACAACCAGCCCTAGTCTTTTAGATAGGTCAAAATATCCACAGCAAAAGCAAAATTTTAATTATACGCCTTTTTCATTTGGTCCGACCAGTCAGTCGCAACCAGTTGCAGTAAGACGTTCAAGTGGCTCTCAAAAAGGCAGTTCCTATGATAGTAACTGTTCTTTGTTTGAGAAGGAAATGTTAGCATTAGATAAAAGAAATCGTTATTTTTCTAATTATTATGACAGCTCTTCTGCGGGTGTAGCAACTGCATCCTGTAAGGATATTATGACTCCTCCGTTGGCAGCTACTATATTAAAAGCTAATTTTAAGCTTCTTGATACTGCACTTGGTGAAGATAGAAACGGCATTTTTAACAAAGAAAACTTAGAAGCTATTGCCGGTGAAGGTAAAAATAAGGGTTTGCCTCAAAATTTAAAAGATGCGGCACAATACCTGCTAGATAATGAAGCTGTGTATAATGTGCTTGACTCTGAAACTAACGGTAAGGTAGACGGCAATATAAGCCTTCCTGATTTGGATAAATATCTTGAGACAGAAGAGAAAATGACGGGTGAAGAAGCTGCTCTGATTTTGTTAGAAAATATTAGGGTCCTGGATACAGCTGATGGCGGCAAAAGAGATAATGGCTTTGGCAGAAATGACTTACTAGTAGTTGCAAATGATAAAAAAGCAAATGAAAAATTGAAGAAAGCTGTACAATTCTTCCTGGATAATCAATCAGCATTTAATATTATCGACTCTGCCAAAAATGGCAAAATTGACGGTAAGGTCAGTGAGAATGACCTAAAGAAAGTTAGAGAATGTAATCTTTTAGATTCTTTCTCATAACTGCAAAACAGCAAATATATTAATAGAAAAAGAGTATTAATAGAATAAACTAATACTCTTTTTTTTAGTTTTTACTTAGTTTTTACTTGTTCTTTTGACTTATTTTCAATTTCTTCTTTAACTTTAAAAAATCTAAGACTGCTAACCTTAGCCGGTTCTGCCGGATTGCCCTGATAAATTTTGCAATCTGCAGTATTTTTTAGTACAACAGATGCGGGTCTAATAAAATTGAACTTACCTATTTTAAGATTATCCGCAATTGTTGAATTGACGCCAATAAAGCAATTTTCTTCTATTTGGCAACATCCTGATACCGTAACATGAGAGGATAAAAAACAATGGTCTTTTATTTCTGTGCGATGGCCTATATGATTGCCGCTCCATAGTACTACGTTATTACCTATATTGCAATGATGCTGAATTACGTTATTTTCAAATATAAAACTATTTTCCCCTATGTGTGCATTATTCCAGACAAATGCCCGTGAGCTAATATAGGATGCTACGTTATAGCCTTTGTCTTTTGCCTCATAGTAAAGCCTTTTTCTTACATTATTAAGTTGAGTATAAGTAATGGCAACAAATACACTGTATTTTTGAGGATCATACATATTTTGTAATTCTTCAAATGGTACAACCGGTAACCCATAAAGTTCGTACTTATTTAAAAATTTTCTTTCTGCTGAAAATCCTACAACTTCATAAGAAGAATCATGAGTAAAATACTCATAAGCTATTTGAGCAAACTCTCCGTCACCTATTATTATTAATTTTTCGTTTTTATTTGCCATGTTTTACCTCGCTTAATGAATTACTAGAATTACCCCACAAGTCATAAGAATTATACGAAGTTTTTTTTTATTTTTTATCCGCTTTATGTTTATGAATGACTGGTTAATTTTAATTTTTTTTATTTTATTAAACAAAATTAAAAAATTTGTATCTTTTAAAAACTAGCTAAGGGTTAGTATAGTCAGCTAATTTACTGAAATATTACAGTTTGTGAATAATTTTAATGTATTTTAGTTTAAGAAAAATAGTTTATATGAAATTATTAAAAACAAGCTTTTTTACAGCATTATCAACATTTGTAAAACTTGGATCAAGCTTTGTAGTAGGCAAAATCATAGCAATATACATAGGTCCAAACGGAATTGCGTTGCTAGGGCAATTGCAAAATTTTATAACAATAGCTCAGCATCTTTCTTGTGGTGCTATAACAGCTGGCGTCGTTAAGTACACATCTGAATATAAAAATGACGTGGCACAATTATCTCGTGTACACAGTGCTGCTTTGTTTATTTGCATTGTAAGTTCAATAATATCCGCAATAGCGATTTTATTACTTAACAAGCAATTATCAGAGTTTTTGCTTAAAAGTCCTGATTATAGCAGTATTTTTGTTGTTTTTTCATGTACGTTAATATTTTTTGCATTAAACAGCATTTTGATATCTATATTAAACGGGTTTCAGGAAGTAAAAAAGTACGTAATTGTTCATATTGCATCCAGTTTGACCGGCTTGGTCTTAACAGCCGGTTTAGTTGTTTTTATGGGTGTATATGGGGCTTTGTTATCGTGTGTGTTAGCTCAATCATTTGTCTTTTTTATTACTTTGCTTTTTACGCTCAAGAGCAATTGGTTTAATATTAACAACTTTATGGCAGGCTTAAGTTCAAAATATTTTAAAAAACTTGGGAAATATTCTTTAATGGCAATAATTTCTGCTATTATGGCACCTATTGCTCAAATTATTGTACGAAATCATATCGCTGAAAATTTATCTATGGACGCTGCGGGCTATTGGCAAGGAGTCTGGAGAATATGTGATTTATACTTGATGGTTATTACATCATCTTTGGCAGTATATTATTTGCCCAGGCTCTCTGAATTAAAATTAAATCATGAGCTGAAAAAAGAAATATTAAGCGGGTACAAAATAATTACACCAATTATTATTGTGCTTGCTCTTCTTATATTTTTCCTAAAAGATTTTATAATTTTAATTTTATTTTCAAAAGAATTTTTGCCAATGGCAGAATTGTTTCAATTTCAACTTATCGGCAGTGTTTTTAAAATTCTGGCTTGGTTGCTGTCTTTTGTGATGGTTGCAAAGGCTATGATGAAAAAATTTATAATAACAGAAGTAGTATTTTCTATTACTTTTATTTTATTAAATTTATATTTTGTAAAAGAATTTGGGGCAATAGGCGCTACACAGGCTTATGCTGCAAATTATTTTTTATATTTTATTGTAATGTTTTTCTTATTTAGAAATATTTTATTTTTAAGGGGTACACAACATGCAACAGAATAAACCACTTATTTCTATATTAGTACCGGCTTTTAACCATGAACATTATATAGAGCAATGTCTGAACAGTATAATTAATGATAATTATCCTAATAAAGAAATTATTATCATTAATGACGGGTCTTCTGATAACACTGATCTTGTTGTGCTTAACTGGATTTTAAAAAACAAAGATAGAATACCTGTCAGTTATAAATATAGAGAAAATAAGGGGATATCTGCCACTATAAATGAAATGGTACATATGGCCAAAGGGGAGTATCTCGGCGTTATTGCCAGTGATGATTTTGCTATCAATAACGGTATTGAAAAAAGGTATAAATATTTAGCAAAAAATCCTCATAAATTAGCTGTTGTTGGTGATGCTATTGTTGTTGATGCTAACAACAAAGTGATCAGTGAAAGTTCACTTTCGTACATTAGAAATATGGACAGAAAAAGAATGTTAACTGATAAAGGACTTTGCATGGAAATTATTTCTAACTGGGGAATGGGTGGGTCAACTAATCTGATGCACAGAGATTTATTCGGGTTAATAGATAATTTTGATCCAAGTTTAATAGTAGAGGATTGGGATTTTTATCTAAAATTAGTATCCAAAAATTTATTGGGATATATAGATGAAATTGTTTCTGCTTATAGAGTTTTGCCAAATAGTGTTAGCAAAAGTAAAGACAAAGAAGCTTTGATTTGTCAAAACTTGGCAGTAACAGCGCAGAATAATTTAAAGTATTTTAAAGGGGTTGAAAAACTTATGCTCTTTGGTGAGTTTCTACAGTTTAGGCATAAATATAACAGAATTAGCTCTAGTTCAAAATTTTCTTTAATAACTTCGGATATATTTTTTAAGATAACCAATAAATTTTTTAAACTTTCAAAAAAAATGATAAATTGGAGATTATTACCGCAATGAAAAATAACAGTTTAATATCTGTTGCTATTGCCACTTATAATGGTGAGGGGTTTTTACGGCAGCAACTTGATTCAATATATAATCAAAGTTATTCAAATATTCAAGTAATAGTCACAGATGACAGATCAAATGATTCAACCGTAGAGATATTGGAAGAATATAATAAAAAATACGGATTGATGTACACTATAAATCCAACAAACCTTGGGTTTTCCAGAAATTTTGAGAAAGCAATCTCTTTATGTAGCGGGGATTATATTGCACTTGCTGATCAGGATGATATGTGGAAAAGTAATAAGCTTGAAGCTTTGATAAATAATATTGGTGATCATTCATTAATTTATTCTGATGCTGTTTTGACGAATGAAAAAAATGAGGTTATACACACGTCTTTTAAGAATAAATGTAGAGATATTGCCGAGGGTGAGTGTTGCTTTTGTGATTTTATATTTAAGAAAAATATATATGGTTGCACAATGATGTTTACAAAGGAGCTTGCGCAGCAAGCCCTGCCCATTCCGTCGAAGTATTTTCAGCATGATTGGTGGCTGCCGATAGTTGCTCATAAAATGAATGGTATTAAATATTTAGATAAGCCATTGATGTCATACAGGCAGCATGGATCTAATAATATAGGCGCAAAAGTCTCTCAAGGCAAAATAGCGAGGATGTATAACTATATACTTTGCGCTGATCACCGAAGTAATAGGAATCAACGACGAGAACAGCGCTATAGCTTGTTAAAAGCTTTGCTTAAGTCTGATATAAATCTTTCTGATGAAGAATTAGAGATTATTAAAAATGCGTTAAGTTATTATGAATACTTTTTGTATCCGCAGAAAACTGATTTGAATTTTTGTAAGCTTGTAAATAACTTGAAAAAGTATATTTACGAAAAGGATTATTTTTTGTTTATGGATATTTTGGGGCATGTTATATGTAAGTCGTAGAAAATTTTTAAGCTTTAGGGCTGAATTCTTTATTGCTTAAGCAGATTTATTTTTTACATTAAAAGAAATTTCAAAGCCTAGAGCTTTTATTATTTTCATTACTGTATTAAATTCGGGTTTTATTTTGTTATTAAAAATTTTATAAAGATAAGTTCTGTTTAAACCAACTTTTTTAGCAAAGTCACTTATGCTACCTTGAGATTGAATAAGTGGTTTAAGGCAATGTAAGAATAGTTCCAGGTTGCCATCTTCCATATATTCATTAAAGCATTCTTCTAGATAGCCTTTTGCATTTTCAGGGTCTTGTAAATTTTCTAGTAAAAATTCATTAAAAGTTCTAAGATTCAGTGGATTATCTTTATTATTGGTCATTTTGACTC
The DNA here is from genome assembly GCA_028280605.1 of Candidatus Gastranaerophilales bacterium. GTDB lineage: Bacteria > Cyanobacteriota > Vampirovibrionia > Gastranaerophilales > JANQFW01 > JANQFW01. The sequence continues at coordinate 1,275 of JANQLL010000220.1, read as the reverse complement.
CTTTTTTTGAATTTTAATTCATTTATTTCAGAAGTAAGTTTTTTATAATCACCATAAGAACCTTGTTCTAAGCGTTGCAACCGCATTTGTACTTTATGTCGATTTTGTTTATCAAGTGTTAGAAACCATTCATCAAAAGGCTCTTTATTATTTTGTGTTTTATATAATATTATTGTTTTTATCATCATCATAAACATAAGTGTATCATATTTGAAACAGTTGTCAATTATAATGAGCTTATTAATACACACAAATTAACCCTATATACTTAGAGTAATAGGGTTACAGATTTATAAAAGATATGTTGGGAATAAATTAAATTTTTTATTTAAATTTTATTTGCCATAACCTAAAGAATATCTTTTTAGACCTTTGTAAGCAGAATTATTGATTACTACTTTTTTTATCTTGTTAGAGGTTTTATTAGCGCTTAAATACATTTTCTCTAGTCTATTTAACCTTCTTACCAGCTTGTGCTTGTGTAAGCTTGGATTATTTAGTTCAGGATTTTGTTTTTTAAGATAATTCCAGGTTATTGCTTCATTTGTCCACGCTGTAATTTCTTCTTCTATTGAATTATCTTTATCCTGATGAACAGCCTCATGCGATAATAACGAGGCAATGGCTTCTACAGGAGCCTTTTTATTTTTTGTGTTTATCAGTATAATGTATTGTCCCCAGTTATCCTGACAAAACAAGGCTTCGTAGTTCCTAAATTTAGGACTGATAGCAGATAAGTTATAAAATTTAACTTGAATAATTTCATCATGTGGATTTTCTCCTTTTAATACATCAATAACCCATTTTTGAGGAGATTTTTCCAGTAATTTTAATGCGCTTACTATTTTTTTATCTTTTGATATAAATCTATATCTATTGCTTGCTTCTGAAGCAGGTGTTGCTAGAAACACTGTTAATATCGATATAAAAATAAAGTATGATAAAAAAGTCTGCATCACAAATCTTCCTCTTCTTTACTACGTTCAAGAGATGATATTTATAGCTATTCTCGTGGGAAATCTAATTTGTTTACGGTATTTACTTTTTTATATATCGACCTTTGGGTTTAATACCTTTAATTATTTTTCTTATAATCAGAAATAATATTAAGAATGTAAAATAAATCTAAAATATTTTTTGATCTACCCTCCCGCCCCCTTAAGTTGATCAGCATAATATACTCCCACTAAAATACTTTTCAGATTATTAAATCGAGTTAAAGTTAATAAAATAAACTATTCTCTGAATTGCGAAGCGGGAGTGTTAAAAAGTGAA
>JANQLL010000181.1 GCA_028280605.1 Candidatus Gastranaerophilales bacterium | reverse complement strand
TATAAAATAAATCAGGAATTTTTGATACTTAAACAGTTTCTACCACTAAGAAAAATAGTACATGTCGTAGGATTTTGTCAAAATGTGCACGCTACCCCAGATAGCTCCATTAAAGTATGGAATATAGAAACTGGGAAATGTATTAAAACTCTCCTTGGGCATTCTTCTGATGTATTTTTTCTAACAATAAGCGGTGAGTTGCTTTTTTCGGGCTCCTGGGATAACTCCATCAAGGTATGGAATATAAAAACTGGAAAATGTATTAAAACTCTCCTTGGACATACGAATTATGTACATTCCCTAGCAATAAGCGGTAAGTTACTTTTTTCGGGCTCAGGGGATAAATCCATCAAAGTGTGGAATATAAAAACCGGGAAATGCATTAAGACTCTCCTTGGACATTCTTCTGATGTATTTTCCCTAGCAGTAAGCGGTGAAATGCTTTTTTCTGGATCAAGAGATAAATCTATCAGGGTATGGGATATAAAAACTGGGAAATGCATTAAGACTCTATTTGGGCATTCTTATTCTGTATACGCCTTAGGAGTAAGCGATGAGTTGCTTTTTTCGGGCTCAGGGGATAAATCCATCAAGGTATGGAATATAAAGACTGGGAAATGTATTAAGACTCTATTTGGACATTCTTATCCTGTATATTCCTTAGGAGTAAGCGGTAAGTTACTTTTTTCGGGCTCAGGGGATAAATCCATCACAGTATGGAATATAAAAAACTACGAAGAAATTTTAACAATAGCTACTTATAATGTAATAAAATGTTTTAACGTTATAGAAGATGGCTGTATTATATTTGCTGATACCTCAAACAAGCCAAATATATATAAATATAAAATGATTAAATAGGGTAAAAATTTATCATTAATTGAAGAACAGACTGACATATACTAATGAAATCCTAATTATAAAGTGCACATAGTAACAGAAATAGTTGTAAAAATATACTGCTTAAGCAAACTCGAATCTTAAGAGTAAGATAATCAAAATTATGTAGTTTTCAATTTTATAAGCAATTTTAAAAATTTAATATCTTATTTTATTTGTCAATTTAAATCTCGGAGGCTTTTACTTGAGGATTTTAAAATCTGTTAATCACAATGAATATTCTATCAATAAAAAAATATCCTTTAAGGCTGGCTGGAATTCTCAAATCAGTAAAGAAATACAAAGTTGTGATATAAAAAAAATAACTAAACAGCTAGACGAAATGGGCATTAAAGCAGACTTTAAAAATAATAAAGTTGTGGCTTGGTGCTGTAAAAAAGTAGCAGATGTATTTTGTCAGTTAAATAGAAAATATAAGTTTAAACTTGCCCTGCCAAAGCAAATACAGGTTGAGGAATTTTCAAAGCTAAAGATTGATGATCCTGATTTAACAGGATTTTGTAACTGGATACCAAGTCGTGTATTTAAAAAGTCTGATAAAGTTTTTCCTGAAAGAACATTGTTTTTTAATTCCTTCGAGCAAAAGTTTAAAAAAACTCCTAATTCCAGTAAATGGTTGTATAAGTGGGAAAATATTGATCAAATTGCAGAGTTTCAACATCGATTAGGCTACTGGAGCTCAAATCATTTTTTAGCACCCTTTATCCATGAGTTTGGACATGCCGCACAAAACGCTTTTTTGGTAGAAAAATTGAATCCTCAAGATTTAATAGGTAAATTAGAAAAACTTTCAGATCGTGCTTACATTCAGAAATTTAAAAACAAAGTTTGTAAGGTTATCCCTGGTATAAGCTCAAGAGGTAAAGAAGATCCTTTTGAATCTATTGCTGAAGATATGGCCAAAAGAATAAGCTTGGCTTTAAACTCTGAGCTTTGCTTGACTTGCAACCCTTTTAAAGGAACTTTTTATCCTAGACGTGATTTTATGAAGTCTTTTTTAGGCTTATTTAAAAAAGGCTCTAAGTATAAAAAAGACACAATGGAAAATAAGGCATTAAAAGACTTATGGAACGGAAAAGAAATTTAAAGTTTAACTAAGTTAAATTTTACAATTCGTTAACAATTAAGGTATAAAATGTAAAATTTATATATTTATATGCCTTAATTTAAGAAGGGAATGAATGTCTGGTGGTGGTGGTTATGCAACTAGGAAAAAACTATTTAAATATAAATTTTACCTCAAATGATTCTATTTGTTTAAAAAAACAACAACAAGAAACATTATCATCAACATATGCAGCCTTTTTACCAGTTTATTATAATAACAAAGACATGCAGACTAACAACTTAAGTAGAATTTTTAAAAGTTATGCTTTAATAAAAGAGAAGTCAATAGGATATAAAGAGTTAAAAACGTTTAAAGCTCCTTATATAGGAGAAGGTAAAATATATAAACTGGACAATGGACATAAAGTTATAATTTTACCAAAGCCTGGTCCAACGGTGGTTAATACATTTGTTAAAGTTGGCTCTTTAAATGATCCAAGGGATATTCAGGGAATTAGTCACTTGCTTGAGCATTATATTGCGAATGGGGTAAACACAAGCACCTCGAATAGTGGTACTGATACTATAAGCACTATGGGTGTCAATTTTAGCGCAGGAACCGCAAATTCATATACTCAATATAAATTTAAAAGTAATGATTGTAGTGAAAAAAAACTAGAAAAAATTTTAGAAATTTCAAGTAAAGTTTTTGATTTAAAAAACTTTGATAAAGAGTCATTTGATAAAGAAAAAGCTATAGTTCTTCGTGAAAGTAATTCCCCTGGAAATTTGGACGTATCTTTTAGCCAAAAATTGATTAGCAAATTTTTTACCACAAATAAGATAAAAGATAAATTTGTAGGGGATGAAGAATCCTTACAGCAAATCACGGGACAAAAAATAATTGACCATTACAATAATTGGTATAACCCTGATAATATGGTTACAACTATTATCGGCAATGTTGATCCCCAAAAAACTATAAAGTGCTTTAGTAAAAATTTTGGCAGGAAAAATAATATAAGGTTAAAAAATAAAGAACGTTTTTACCAACCAATAAGAAAAGAAATAAATGAGCCTTGCTCTTTTGAGCTAGATGGAGGAAACGGAGATAATGTCATTACAACAATAGGATATTTAGTACCTAAAAGTGATTCTATAAAAAGTAAAGTTTGCCTTGACGCATTTAATTTTTTAACACTTATGGGATTTCAATTTCTATCATTAAACAATTTACCTTCTAGTCCACAGGCTATTGTATATACAAACATCTGCAAGCTTAATGAAGAGAAAGACTCTACTAACACTATTAATGGATTAATTGCACTTTATACATTAAATCCTATTTCCGATGAATCATTAAAAATGACTCAGTTGCAATTAAAAAAAGACTTTTTAATTGCAACTGAGTCATCAAGTGAGTTATCGGAACTACTTGGTAAATCGTTAGTAACAAGTGGAGACATAAAGCAATATACAGATTATTTGAAAGTTTTGAAAGGTTTAAAGGCTGAAGAAATACAGAATTTTTTAAAAAATTATCTTACTTTAAGTAAACAACAAAAGTATATATTAAGGCAAAATACCTCTCCTAAAAAATTAGACTCTACAAGAAAAGTTGGCTTTCGTGGAAATCTAAATAAAATAGATACATCCAGTGTAAAAGAATATGATTTGGATAATAATTTGCATCTAGTTATTGATTCTGCCCCTGGGATTGCTGTAACTTCAGGAACTTTTGAAGTTACAAATGAAGGGTTGACAAGAAGATATAGAGCAGGAGTTTATGAAATTTTGAACAAACTATTAAATCAAAAACATCATTTATCACCGAAATGTCAAACACATGCTATTGACCTCTTGCTTTATTTAAAAAAAGAAAATTTTGGAATATGTTTTAATTGCCTCCCTGAAAAAACTCAAGTGGCTATGTCTTTAATAAAAGATGTCTTTAGTAAAAACACTTTTACCAAAGAGGAGTTTGAAAAGGCAAAAAATAATACTAAATATGAAATACAGCACAATTTTAAAAGTAAAGCGTATGAGTTAGCATACAATGAAATAAGTAAAGATGATTTGAATAGTAAAGGCTCAGATGAAAATATTTTAAAAAATATTGATGAAGTTACATTAAATGATGTTAATAACTTATATAAAGAATTTCTTGCAAATTCTCAATTTAAAGCTGTACTAACAATCCCACGGGAATATGCTCAAAAGTACCAAAAAGAACTAGTTAATTTTATTGATAAAAGTCTCCCTAAGTTTAATAAGCTTAAAAATAATAATAAAAACAGCCATATATCAACTTTGTTAAGTTCAAAGAAAAAAAGTACTATTGTAACAGAATATTCAAAAGATGATACTGTTTGTATTAATAAATTATTTAAATTGAATGATTCTATCAGCTTAAAAGAAGATGCAGCATTGGAGGTATTAGATAAAATTTTGGGATATAGTAGAGATTCTTTATTATATAAAGATATGAGAGAAGAACAGAGGTTAGCATATGCGTTGGGATCAAGTTATTTAGCTAGGAGGATCTTAAATATTCATGTAGATACTCAAGCCCCAGTGCAGTTAAATAACAAAACAAATAAAGATAATTTAAGAAAATCCCTTGAGGGCATAAATAAAGCTTTTAGTAATTTAGCTAATAAACCAAGTACACAAGAAGAGCTTTTTCTGGCAAAACAGTTTGCTAAAAATCTCCTTTTAGAAAATGTTGAGACATCCTGTGGTAGAAACGCTATATTGGCTGAAGGTTTAAGTACCAAATATGAAATTAATTATATAAATAAAAAGTTAAAAGCAATTGATGAGGTTACATCAAAAGATATTCAGAATATGGCTAAAAAACTTTTAAATCAGTCCTTTGCTATTTCTCTAAAAGCTAATAAGGAAATGATAGATAAAAATAAGGAATATTTATCATCGTTAGGCGAGCTTAAACAAGTGATTGCATAATGCATATAAATACTTATTTAAGAATACTTGAAATGTTAAGAATTATTAAATAAAAAACTTAAATACTTATTTTAAAATTATAAAATAGCTATAAGAGACTTATAGCTTGTTTTTTATTTTATTAATTTCAATAAGATATATAATATTGAATATTATATATCTTATTGAAATTAAAACATTTTGCAAGAGTCAAACAATTTTTATTTTTTTTCACTATTTATTTTATGTGTATTTTTTAGATCTAATTATTTAATTTAGATTTTGTTTTGTAATTATAATAATCAAGGAGAATTTAAGTAATAATGAGTATAGCTTTAAAGACAAATTTTAAAACATATAATTTAAGAAATAATAAACATTTTAGTCCTAAAATAATAAATAATAATAGAAAAGCTTTTACGGCTCGCAATGATTTTCAACAAAATTCAAGTCATTTGAGTATTAGCTTTACAGGAGGTTTTAATAGGATTGCTAAATTAGTATCAAATAAGGCAAGAGCAGAGCAACCGAAGGTAGAAGGTAGTGTAAAGAACGGATTACGCAAGTTCGTGAATTTATTCAGAAGAAGATCTTTAGAAAGCAAATTTTCTGTTTTGGAAAAGCCATTAATAACAGCCGTTACATATGATGACCTTAAAACGCTTGATGGAACTTATAAAGCAATGATGGGGCTTCCTGCGAACATAAGACATCTACCGGAAGGGTTCAAACAAGGCCAACTTCTTCCAGGAGATGCATTAAGTGTTATGAGAGACAGAATTGCAGAAGAACCCCATATACGCCTTAGAAATATGCATAATCAAATATTAAACCGATATGAAGGGTATACAAAACAGACACCTTACACACAAAAACTTGAAATAGCAGGTCATCAACCTAGTTTTCAAGGACGAGGTGAAGATCCTTATGCAGCATTTGGACATTCTGGTTATGGAGATAATTTTGGTTATAGAAACTTTGACAAACAGGCACTTGGGTCAAATCCTGTAGATGGAGCTGGAAACCATCTTGGAGAACATCATGGTGATCCATCTGGTCTCTTAAGTGAAAATAATATGCTAGAGTCTGGATTTGAACAGCTAGATAGTCACGCTGGCAATATTGATGGATTAGCTAGTAGTGAACATTTAGAAGCTTTTGATCATGGTGGTGCAGGTTTAGATGAGTTTGCGGGACACGCTGATGTTGCTGGTCCATCAACTTCCGGTGTAGAAGAATTAGCTCCTCATGATACTCAAGGGCTTGAGATGCCAGAATTACCAGATGTAGGGGAAATGCTTGAACTTCCAGAGATACCAGAAATGCCGGATATTGACATTGACGTAACTGACCTTCTTTAGATGGTTTTATTAAAAAATAAAACTTATGGTCAAATATATGAATTTTTAATAAGGTGAATTTTTATGATTTTAAATAATAAACTTCAAAGTAATAATCAACAATTAAAAAGGTATAAGCATAGTAATACCAGCTTTGGTGGAGGAAATTTAGCAGTAAAAGTTGCTAGAAACGTTATAGAGGGTAAGCCTTTAGCCAGAGTAAGATCCGCAGATCGTTTACCAGGCTTGGTAGAAAGATTAAATCCCTTATGGCGTTCAGAGTCTCATTTCGACTCTTGTGTATTATCAACTGCAATTGAAAGTAGTGACAAAAGGGACGGTATGCTTGGATTGATAATAGATAAAACAAAACATACTGGGGAGTCCCTTGCTGCTAAAAAAATAAAACCAGGGGAAGGATTTGAACTTTATGTCGAGGATATAGCTGAAAAAGCACGAGCCCATGCAGATACACTAAGTGAGCAGTATGGAGAGGTAGCAAAAAGAACAGTAGAAAGACATAATAGTAGAATGTCTCAACTTGAAAGACAAGCTTCAGAATCCCATGGCAAAGTTAATACAGGCTTTGGCCTTGGAGTTCTAACAAGTGGGGCAAGAGCTCTTGTTGGTGATCCTACTGGATTGATCAGTCTTGGATTTAAAACAATTAGAATGCCTTTTAGACATAATAGCATTGATAGAAGAGTGTCCGAAGCCTCCGAGAGAATGTGCAGTGCGACAAGGGGTGGATTGGAAAAATTGCAAAAAGGTTTAAATAATAGTCTGGAAACGCTACAAAAGCGTACAGAAAAAAGAGTAGAACATACTGTAAAGCACTCAGATGAGCTACAGGAAGATTTAATAAATGGTTCTATCGCCTATAAATTTAAACGTCTTATGATGAAAGGTAAACTAAAAGCAGAAGAAGTTGATAAACTTTTATATCCAGACAAGTATGTCAAGGGTACTACTAACAAAGTTTTATTAAATCTTAAAGAAAGTAAACCTGCATCGCAATTAAGACTTAAAGATCAACTAAGAGGCTTAAACCTAGATAATTTAATAAAAAAATATTGGAGATCTGAAGAACAATTTGATCAGGCTGTTGCAAAAGCAAGCGATAATACATTGCTAGAGTTGCAAAAATTAATGCTTCCATCCTCCAAAGAAGGTAAGGTAAGTCTTAGCGAATTTCAGTTAGCAAAATTAGATGCTAGGGTTACTCCTGCTACAGAAGAAGATCTTATCAACTATCTTAACTGTAATTCCAAATATAAACCTTCTGAATCAGTAGGCTTTGAGCAACTAAATGATGAGTTTAACAGAGACGCTATGGCTTATAAGCTTAAAAGACAGATGGTTAAAGGTAAAATTAAACCGAGGGATATTCACAATATTATTGAAAATGGAAAAAGGTTGACTCCGTAACAAGTTTTATGTAAACCATAGATTGAATAACTACTTGTAAAGCAAATGAAAAAGATCCAGGCTATTTATCGGTCTAATTGTCCGACAAAGATTTTAATTTTTTTGCTCCGGATTGGAGCGGGCTGAACAGATAGAAAAAAGATATAAATAAGCATATACAACAGATAAATAATTAAAAGGTATTTTGGATTAATTTAAAAAAAGGAGCGTTTTTTTTGAGTTTTAACGCTTCTTTTTTTGTTTTTTGAGTAAAAATTTCAGAAAAACGCTTGAAAGCGTTCAAAAGCCATAAGGTTTATTATTGGACTGTTTCGCAATCAGATTATCTTAAACTGTTTTAAGGGGTAGCGTGCACATTTTGACAAAATCCTACGACATGTACTATTTTTCTTAGTGGTAGAAACTGTTTAAGTATCAAAAATTCCTGATTTATTTT
>JANQLL010000180.1 GCA_028280605.1 Candidatus Gastranaerophilales bacterium | reverse complement strand
TTATCTGGCTTTAGCCCGAGATAAATATTATGACCCTTATCAAGAAGACGAAATTAAGTATTTCAGTTACGAAACATGGGAAGACGAGCCTGTAACACCGGAACAGGAAGAGCAAAGATACAATGAACATTTTGAGTATTACAGGGATTACAAAAATCGTGATTATGAACAAAGGGTAATTAACGCCAAACGTCGCAAGTCTGCCAAGATACATGCCGTAGAGCGCAACAAATTTGTTGCAGAGTGTTGTGAGGAGGCAAGGAAGGAAGCTCGCCGGCGCAAGCCGGAAGAAAGTGCAAAAAATAAGCTAAAAAAAGTTAAGCAGGGGACGTATAAATTAATCAAAATTAGCTCAAAATCTAAGCTAACAGATTTAAAGACTTACAAAGAAGTATCCGCAATTGCGAAGGTGGGCGATGCTGCTTCAGCAGGCGATATTAATATTTTAAAAGATAATAAAAAAGAAAATATTATAAAAGAAGATACTTTTAACGATGAAAATAATGAGAAAAATATTAATATAATAGACATAAATAATAGTAAAAAAGAAGGATTAAACAAGAAAAAGCCCCATTATTAAAGGGACTTGATCTAAAAAATATAGATTTTTGACTGCAATGATAGACTTTTGCTTGGCAAAGGGGAGTTTATCGTTGCTATTTTTATATGTGCATATTATCCGAAAGGAAAGCGTAAAGCAAGCTCCACCAATAATAAAAAATTCTGTCACCTAAAAGGAGGAAATTTTCCTTTTAAGGCTCCTAATCCGCCGGGCATATTCATCATACTACTCATTTTTTTAGGGTTCTTTCTCATAGTAGATGTCATATCAGCCATTTGCTTCATCATTTTTTTCATATTTTCAAATTCTTTTAAAAACCTGTTGATTTCGTCAATAGGTATACCGCAGCCTCCGGCAATTCTTTTCTTTCTGCTGCTTTTGATGATTTCCGGCTTTTTTCTTTCTTCAGGTGTCATACTCTGAATGCAAGCCTCGATTCTTTTAAGCTGTTTTTCGCCTACATGGGCAATTTCTTGCCTTGCATCTTTATTAAGCCCCGGTATAGGTAGCATCCCAAGAATTTGATCGAGAGAACCAAGAGATTTCATTTGTTTTTGGATGTTCATAAAGTCCTCAAGAGAAAACTCGCTCTTTCTCATTTTCTTTTCCATCTCTTTAGCGGACTCAATATCAAAGTTTTCTTGTGCTTTTTCTACAAGGCTTACAATATCACCCATCCCAAGAATTCTTTGCGCCATTCTATCGGGATAAAAGGCTTCCAGGGCATCGAGTTTTTCTCCCATCCCAATAAACTTGATAGGCTTACCGGTCGCATGGGCAATACTAAGAGCTGCACCCCCTCGAGCGTCACCATCAAGCTTAGATAGTATCACACCTGTCACATCCAGATGCTCATTAAACGACTCCGCAACGTTGATAGACTCTTGACCGGTCATAGCATCGATAACGAGTAGCTTTTCAGCAGGCTCAAATAATCTTTCGAGGATAACCAACTCAGCCATAAGCTCGTTGTCTATTTGTAAACGACCAGCAGTATCGACAATCAGTGTGTTAAAGCCGTTTTCTTTAGCATGCGCCACCGCAGAAGATACTATACTTCTAACATCAGAGCTGTTATCTACAGTGAATACCGGTATATTTATTTGCTTTCCGATTGTTTGCAACTGTTTGATAGCCGCAGGACGATAAACATCCGCCGCAACTAATAACGGGTTTCTGTTTTCTTTTCTGAGTTTTATGGCTAACTTGCCGGCAGTGGTTGTCTTACCCGACCCTTGCAAACCAAATAGCATAATAATATTAGGTTTACCCTCTGTAGAAATAGGTGTATTGCTACCTCCCATCAACTCAGCAAGTTCATCATAAACTATTTTAACCAGTTGTTGCCCCGGGGTTACGCTTTTGGTAACCTCTTCGCCGGCCACTTTATCTTTAATCTTTGATATAAAAGCTTTAACGACCCTTAAACTAACATCCGCCTCTAAAAGGGCACGTCTTATTTCTCTAAGAGTATCGCTTATATTGTCATCCGAAAGCTTGTCGTTCCCGGAAGTTTTTCTAATTATATCCTGCAATCTATCTGATAGTGAATCAAACATTCTAACTTACCTCTATTATTAGTCAAACACCGCCGTAACAAAGTCTTCCGCATTAAAATCTTTAAGGTCATTGATTTTCTCGCCAACGCCTATCAGTTTTACCGGCAAATTTAACTCTTTTGAAATACCAATTACTATGCCACCCTTGGCAGAACCATCCAATTTGGTCACCGCCACAGAAGTTAAATCAACAGCTTCTTTAAATACTTGAGCTTGTTTAAGCCCGTTTTGTCCCGTATTTGCATCTATAACAAGTATAGATTCTGCTAATGCTTCGGGTGCTTCTCTGTCTATAATCTTTTTTATCTTTTTTAATTCTTCCATTAGGTTGAATTTATTATGTAATCGACCGGCAGTATCTATAATAAGAATATCTTTACTTTCATCTTTGGCTTTTTGAATAGCATCAAATACTACAGCTGCGGGATCTGAATCATATTTTCCAATAATATCAACGCCTGCTCTTTCTGCCCAGATTTCTAATTGCTCTTGAGCCGCAGCTCTAAATGTATCTGCAGCAGCTATGATAATTTTTTTATCTTGACTTTTATAACGATGCGCCAATTTACCGATTAATGTTGTTTTACCTACGCCATTTACCCCGGTTATCAGAATTATATTGAGTTGATTCTCTTTTAAGTTAATCTTATTAGAACCAGCTTCTTTTAGAATTTGAGCAAATTCTTGTTTAAATATATCCTTAAGCTGGTCTGGCCTAATCGAATTTTTTTTATCACGAATTTTTTCAATAACTTCAACAGTAGTATCCATACCGATGTCAGCTACTATTAACTTATCTTCTATATCGTCAAGCATATCGTCATCAACTGTTTCAGCTCCTGTAGCAAAAGAGACAATTGAAGATACAATCCCTTCACTGGTTTTAGACACTTTTTCTTTTAGGCTCCCTACAGAGATTGCAAAAGCATCATCTGATTCTGAGTTTATATTGTTATTTTCTTCAATACAAGTTTCTTCACAAACAGCAGTTGCTTGTTGCTCTTGTTTTAAAGTATCTTTATTTTTTTCTTTATCTTGTTGATCATCTTTTTTCTTGAATAAATTAAACACCACACTTACCCCTCAAGGTTGTTTATTCAGGCAATTTGTTTTCGTCCAATACTTTTCTTAGTATGCCGTTGATAAAACTTGAACTTTCATCACTACTGTATTTTTTGGCTAGTTCAACAGCTTCATCTATTGATACTCTTGTTGGTACATCATCAAAGAATAGCATTTCAGTTACTGCGATTCTTAAAATATGTCGGTCAATACGTATCAATCTATCGATGTTCCAACCTTTTGAGTGTTTGTTTATTTGCTCGTTTATTGTTGGTCTATTTTCTTTGTACGTATTGATAAGTTTTAAGACGTAATCTTTTACCTCTTGTTTCTCACTTAGTGCATTAAATTCAGCAATTTCAATAGCTGATAATGTTCTGTCAGCTGCATTTAAAATAGTGTTAATGCGCCCAATCATATCAGATGTAAGAGGTATTGAAACAGGTACTAATTTAGTATCTATTGGTTTTTTCAAGTTATTAGGGTGCTCAAACTCATAGTTTTCTATGAATTCTTTAATTTTAAACACCTCTATAATGCATTGCTTAAGTTCACTTTCTTCATTTTTGGTCAATGTACGTATTGACTCTAATATTAACGCCTCCAAATCTTTATTTTGTAGGTCATGTTTATTTTTTAACAATTGGGAGTATATGATTATCGCTAGTTCTCTAGCCGCTCTGCGAGCATTCACGTTTTCAACCTTTCTTTCTATAAAAAAATATGATTTTTCATTGTTAATTAAATCTCAAATAAAAACTTTTTTAAAGTAGTAGGAACTTTAATTTTAATTAATTAATCTCCCTAAAATATAATTGCGCAGTTTATTTATAGATTTCAATTTTTACTTATTTAAATTACTCATCAATTTGTGTTTATTGAACTTTTTAGAGGTTAGATTGTTTGATTAATTTTAACACGATTGAATAATCTGAAAAGTATTTTAGAGTTAGTATATTTTAATAACTTTATAAAATTTAACTTTTGAAAATATTATCGTTTAGTAGGTGAATTTAGTCCTAAAGATATTGTTAATATAAGCATAAGAATTATTAGGAGATAATGCCATGAGCGAGAGAAAGATTTTAATTCCAATTGATGAACCTGATTTTGCGCAAAAAATTGTACAAAATACTATAAACATATTAGGTCACGATAATTTAGATATAACACTAATAAATGTGAATGAAGCGAACCCAATTGAAGAGGAAATCTTTTATAAAAATCCTGATGAGTACTTAGGTCATGAAGCTAGAAAATCCGAATTTGCTCTGGTTGAAAATTATTTAGAGCAAAAAAGCATTAAATATAAGTTTATTAGCCGAGAAGGCGATGCCGTAAGAGAAATATTAAAAGAACAGGCTAATAATCAATATGATTTAATATCATTAGGAGCACATGGCAAATCTCATATTGAAAAATTGCTCTTGGGGAGCGTAAATTATAAGGTGTCAAGAAGTTGCTCTTGTTCTGTTATGGTAATAAAAAGAGATACTGATGTCCCTGACAATACAGATTTTAATCTTCTATTTGCTGTCGATAATAATGAGCCAACAAAAAAGGCAGTTGCAAATTTGCCAAATTATATCGCAAAAACTAATGCGCACTTACATTTATTAAATGTAATTCCTCCTATATATGAAATTATACCTCCTGATTCTTATGTATATACTGATGTGGATAAGATTCTAGAAGAATCTAAAATAGTGGCTGATGAATTTATGGCTGTTATAACCAAGCAATTAGTCAAGAACGGCTGTAATGTTACCAAACGTTATTCAACGATGGGACATATCTCTGATACTATAATAAATGAATCAGAAAAATTAGATGCAGGTGTTATCATTTTGGGGGCGCACTCAAGAAATAAACTGCAAGATTTTATAATAGGTAGCGTTAGTGCTAGAGTTTATGAATATGCAACCAATGCAGTAATGCTTATAAAGTAAAAATTTTTATATGAGTCTAAATAAAGCAAAAAGACTGAGCCTAATCAGTCTTTTTGCTTTATTTATTATTATTTTTAATAATTATACAGTTGCTTTTGTTTTTGCAATAGCCTTTTTCAAGGTTTCTACAACAGCTTCTTGTTGTTTCTTTGTAATTTCCGGGAAATTTGGCAATGATAGTACAACTTTTGATAATGATTCTGTAATTGGAAAATCGCCTTCTTTGTATCCTAAATAACCGTAAGCTTCTTGCAAATGTAAAGGAACAGGATAATAGATCATTGACATTATATTTTTTTCTCTGAGATAATCATTTATTTTATCTCTATTAGGTATTTTTATTGTGTATTGATTATAAATACAATATGTTTCTTCTAGCTCACAAGGTATTTGAATTTCTTCAACATCTCTTAATAGCTCGTTATAATAGCTTGCAACTTCTCTTCTTTTTTTGTTCCAGTTGTCAAGATAGGGAAGTTTAACCCTTAGAATAGCTGCTTGTATTTCATCCAGCCTGCTATTTAGACCAATTTCCTCATGATAGTAGCGTGTTTTGCTTCCATGATTTCTTATTACTTTAAGTTTTTCAGCAAGGTAGTCACTGTTTGTGGTTATTATGCCGCCATCGCCGAAACAACCAAGATTTTTTGTGGGAAAGAAGCTAAAACATCCCATGTCCCCCAATGAACCAACTTTTTTACCTTTGTAAGTGCTGCCAATTGCTTGAGCACAGTCCTCTATTACATATAAGTCATATTGTTTAGCAATTTTGAGTATAGGGGACATATCAACAGGTTGACCATAAAGATGTACAGGAATGATAGCTTTTGTTTTTGGAGTTATTTTTTTTTCTAACTCCTTATAGTCTAGATTAAAAGTATTTTCGTCCACTTCAATAAATACTGGAGTGGCTCCGGTTAAGGCAATTACCTCAACTGTTGCTACAAAAGTAAATGATACTGTAATTACTTCATCACCCGGACCTATATCTAGTGCTCTTAGTGCCAGATGTAATGCATCTGTACCTGAAGCAACGCCTACTGAATGTTCGGATTCACAGTAAGAAGCAATTTTTTCTTCTAATGCACTTACATTTTTGCCCAGTATATAATTGCCTGATTGCATTACATCTAGCACTACTTTTTCGATATCTTTTTGCATGTCTTTATATTGCTGTTTTAAGTCTAAAATTGGAATCATTCTTACCGCCTGTTCTACCTTTTTATTTCTCTATAACTGCTTATTAACCGATTATTCCTTATTTAATAAGTGTAACATATACACGGCATAGGGTTTATAAAATCTTTATATTTTTTATTTTTTTGAAAAAATAAATTATTTAATTTTATTTATTTGAATTAAATCGTATAATAGTTATGAAGATAAAATTTCAAATTAAACTAGTCAAAAGGAATTAATTAATATGTATAAGTATGGGGTAAGATTATTAAAGAATAGGCTACATCCTCTTTCTGTACCTGAGTCTGCAAATGTTGAACATATGCAATTGGTTGTAATAAGGACAGAAAAAGGAGAGGAGGTAGCCAGAGCCAAAAGGATTCCCGGTTGTGTTATAAAAAAATGGGGCGATAAGTTACCTGATCCTGTTCAGTTTATAAGAGTACTAAGTAAAGAAGATGAAGAAATTTATAAAGAAAATGAAGAAAGAGAAATATATGCTTTTACGAAAACTCAAGAACTAGTTGAAAAACATAAGTTAGCTATGCGTCTTGTAAAAGCTCAATATACGTTAGACAGAAGAAAACTCACGTTTTACTTTACGGCTCCTCATCGAATTGATTTTAGAGACTTGCTTAAAGATTTAACACAGACATTTAGAAAGGTTAGAATAGATCTAAGGCATATTGGAGTTAGAGATGAGACCTCTATAATTGAAGGTATGGGCTTGTGTGGTAATTCTTTGTGCTGTTGCTCTTTTATAAAAGATTTTACATCGATTAATATAAAACTAGCCAAAGATCAGGGGATGCCTATTAATCCCGGTAAAATTTCAGGGTGTTGCGGTAGGCTTTTATGTTGCTTAAATTATGAATATTCTACATATATTGATGCTGCAGTTGGAATGCCACCGGTTGGTAGTGGTGTTATGACTCCTGATGGAATCGGCAGGGTATGCTCTTTGCATTTTTTAAACGGTAAAGTTGCAGTTAAGCTGGAAGATGGTCGTATTAAAGAGTATGGTAAAAAAGATATTGAAATGATAGAAGAAGAAGTATCCGGTATTGAAATTGATTTGCCAATTCAGTATCAGCAGCAGCAAGATGAAGAAGATTCTAATATTGATATATCTGAGCTGGAGGACGATGAGCAAAGCTTTACTTCTAATATATAATAGGTATGTAAATTATCAAAAATAAAAAAAATAATAAAAGCGTCTGAAAAAGATATTTTAGACGCTTTTGTAAATATTAAATATAAAAATAGTCCTGTTTGCATGAACTAGGACTATTAAGAAATAGAAATCTATATATTTAATTGTATTTCTACGAATTTAAAATTTTATTATTTATGCCTAAACTTGCGTAGCTTTAAATTTGTTAAATTTTTCAGTTAGGCGAGATTTTTTTCTAGCACCGTTATTTTTATGGAAAACGCCTTTACCAACAGCTTTATCAATTCGGCTGTATGCTATACTAATTAAAGCTTCAATCTGATCAGCTTCACCTTTCTTGATAGCTGTTAAAGCGTTTTTTATGGCTGTACTCACTGATGATTTTATCGCCATATTCTTTTTTCTGTTTCTTTCATTAATTAATACGCGCTTTTTTGCGGATTTAATATTAGCCAAGTTTTTATCTCCTATTTTAAATATTTAATTATTTTTGTAGTCTAAGTTGAGAGGATTGTGAGTTCAAATTTGATTATATTACATAATAATTTTATGTAAATAGACTTATAAAGAATTTAACATTCTTAAAGTATTTTTTTATTTAATAAAAAAAGGGTATAATTTACAATAAATAAGAAATAATTTGTTTAAAAGGTACTTGAACTTAATGAAAAGAAAAAATAATTAAAAAAAAAGAAAAATTTTTTCTTGTAAAGTGAGTCTATAGTATAGATAATAGTAATGTAAATGTATAATAAATAAAAGTTTGTGTATGATAGATAAAATAAGAAATTTTTGTATAATAGCTCATATAGATCACGGTAAATCAACTCTTGCAGATAGATTGTTAGAGAAAACAAAGACTATTTCTGAAAGAGAGATGATGGATCAACTCTTAGATACAATGGATATCGAAAGAGAAAGAGGTATTACCATTAAATTGCAAGCAGCTAGAATGGATTATAAAGTTGCGCAAGGGGAAGAATATATATTAAACTTAATTGATACTCCAGGTCATGTTGACTTTAATTATGAAGTGTCAAGAAGCTTGGCAGCATGTGAAGGCGCTTTGCTTGTAGTTGATGCGACACAGGGTGTTGAGGCTCAAACGCTTGCAAATGTCTATTTGGCAATAGAGCATGATCTTGAAATAATTCCTGTAATTAACAAGATAGACTTGCCTAGTGCTGATGTTGACAGAGTAAAGCAAGAAATAGAAGATATAATCGGAATAGATACTTCCAATGCTGTACTAACTAGTGCTAAGACAGGTATTGGTATAGAAGATGTGCTAGAAGCTATTGTAAAATATGTACCGGCTCCTAAGGACACATCAGATAAGCCCTTAAGAGCTTTGGTTTTTGATAGTTATTATGATGCATTTTTAGGCACAATAGCTTACTTTAAAGTAGTAGATGGTTCGATTAAAGCAGGTGATAAAGTAAGATTTATGGCTTGTGACAAAGATTATGAGGTCACAGAATTAGGCTATATGAAGCCACATAGGTGTAAAACAAAAGAATTAACCACTGGTGAGGTTGGATACCTTGCGGCTTCGATAAAAGAGGTTCAACAGTTAGTGGGTGATACTGTTACAAAGTTTGATATGCCTGCATATGAAGCTCTGCCTGGGTATAAAAACGCTAGTCCAATGGTATTTTGTGGTATGTATCCTGTTGAAAGTGATCAGTATGCAGATTTAAAAGAAGCTCTCGAAAAATTAAGACTGAATGATTCCAGTATAGTCTTTGAGCCGGAAACTTCTTCGGCTTTGGGGTTTGGTTATAGATGCGGTTTTTTGGGACTGTTGCATATGGAAATTGCACAGGAAAGAATCGAAAGAGAATATAATATACCATTGATCACGACTTCACCGAGTGTTGTTTATAAAGTAACCAAGACAAGCGGTGAAGTTATATGTATTGATAACCCGGCTAATTTGCCGCCACCTCAGCATAGAGAACACATTGAAGAACCATATGTAAGAGTCAATGTAATTACACCAAATGACTTTGTTGGTGCATTAATGGATCTTGCTCAAACAAAAAGAGGTATCTATTTGAATATGAGCTACATTGACACTACAAGGGTAAAATTAGAATATGAAATTCCATTGAGTGAATTAATAACAGATTTTTATGATCAATTAAAATCCAGGTCAAAAGGTTATGCAAGTATGGATTATGAGTATTCTGGATATAAAAAGTCAGATCTTGTAAAACTTGATATACTTTTGTCTGGAGAAGTAGTAGATGCCTTAAGTACAATTGTGCATAAGGATAGTGCGTTTTATCTTGGGCAGAAGCTTGCCAGCAAGCTTAAAGAATTGATTCCAAGGCAGATGTTTGAGGTACCGATTCAAGCAGCTACCGGAGGAAAGGTTATTGCAAGAACAAATGTTAAAGCGCTGAGAAAAAACGTTCTTGATAAGTGCTATGGGGGTGATATCTCTAGGAAGAGAAAACTTCTTGAAAAGCAAAAAGCTGGTAAAAAAAGAATGAAGTCTATAGGTAGGGTAGAAGTACCACAAGAAGCGTTTATGGCATTGTTAAGTTTGGAAGATTAGGATTAGCATATGTACAATGATGATGTTTTAGTAATGATTTTAGCAGGCGGCGAAGGGCGTAGGCTTTATCCATTAACTAAGGATAGAGCAAAACCTGCTGTTCCGTATGGCGGACGATATCGTATTATTGATTTTGTGTTAAATAATTTTGTAAACTCAGGTTTTTACAAGATTAAGATTATTACACAGTTTAAGTCAGACTCTTTGAATAAGCATATTTCAAGAGGCTGGCCGACATCTCCGATTTTGGGTCAGTATATTGATCTTGTACCTGCTCAGATGAGAACAGGTAGTGAATGGTATAGAGGTACAGCTGACGCTATATACCAAAATATTAATTTTATTTATGATGAAAATCCAAGACATGTATGTGTGTTTGGTGGTGATCACGTTTATAAAATGGATGTTAGGCAAATGCTTGACTACCATAAGGATAAAAATGCTGATTTAACTATTTCAGCTATTCCTATACCAAAAGAAGAGGCTTCTGAATTTGGTATTATGGAAGTTGATGAAAACTGGAGATTAATAGGCTTTAAAGAAAAACCAAAAGAAGAGCCTAAAACAATACCAGGAAGACCTGACTTGGTATTGGCATCAATGGGCAATTATATATTTAATAAAGATGTATTATTAAGAGAGCTGGAAGAAGATGCTGCCAGAGAAGAAACTAATTATGACTTTGGTAAAAATATAATCACAAATATGTTCCCGCGTTGTAATGTTATGGTTTATGACTTTAGCCGTAACTTTGTTCCCGGTACTTCGGAAAAAGAAAGGGGTTACTGGAGAGATGTGGGTAGTATAGATTCATACTGGCAAGCTAATATGGATTTATTAGAAATTCAACCTGAGTTTAACCTGTATGA
The DNA here is from genome assembly GCA_028280605.1 of Candidatus Gastranaerophilales bacterium. Lineage (GTDB taxonomy): Bacteria > Cyanobacteriota > Vampirovibrionia > Gastranaerophilales > JANQFW01 > JANQFW01. Next base: position 10,691 of record JANQLL010000180.1, on the reverse strand, counting down.
TAACCAGTGGCCGATAAGAACATTTAATCACAACTATCCTCCAGCAAAATTTGTGTGGGAAGAAACGGAAAGAGTTGGTATGGCAACTTGTTCGTTAGTGTCAGATGGTTGTATTGTAAGTGGCGGACAAATAAGCAAATGTGTGTTGGCTCCAAATGTTCGTGTTAATAGTTTTTCTTATGTTAGAGAAACTATTATGATGGAAGATGTTACTATTGGCAGGCATGCTGAAATAAAAAAGGCAATTATTGATAAAAATGTAGATATTCCTCCTTATACGAAAATAGGTTATAATGTTGAAGAGGACTTAGCAAGAGGATTCTATGTAACTGAATCCGGTATTACTGTTGTGCCAAAGGGGGCTATAATCTAAATTGAGGAATAAACCAATGTTGAAAAAAATATTGACAATTGTATGTGTACTTTTTACTTTTGCAATAATCACTATAGGGGTTGTTAATGCTGTACCACCTAAGGCAAAACTTTTGCCTTCTGATTATGCCACCAAGATTACCTGGGATCAGGCAATGAAATCAGGTAAGCCAATAGCAGTTAATTTTTATGTTGATTGGTGTACGTATTGCAAAAGATTTGCGCCTATATTGGATGATTTGCGTAAAGACTACGATCCAGATCTGAATTTTGTGATGATTAATGCAGAAGATAAGACAAATATTCAACTTGTCAAAGATTTTATGATTGGTGGTTTTCCTTCATTTTATCTTTATGAGCCTAAGTATAAGCTTAAGGTCTTTATTAGCCAAGGGATATATGCTAATCCTAAGTTAATGAAAGAAGAGATAGATACGTTTTTAAATGTTAGTAAAAAACTTAGACAATGTGAAAAGTAATTTAAAGATTATATATTTATTTATAAAAAAAAGAGTCTCCCGACTCTTTTTTATGTTAGTATCAAAATATTGTTTTGTGTTATGATTTAAGTAATGCTAATTTCTGATGTTTTTAGATAAACTTAAATTAGATTGGAGCTTGTAGCGATTACATTAGTGAGGTGAGTTAACACCTTAACTATAAAATACTAAATGAGATTATTAAGATGGATGAAAATAATATATTAGTTGTATTGGATGTAGAGACAACAGGTTTAGACTATAAACGCGAAAAAATAATTGAATTTGCTGCATTAAAGCTTGTAAACAATAAAATTGTAGATGAATATGAACTTTTAATCGATCCAAAGCAAGACATACGTCAATCAAGTATGAATATACATGGCATTTCACAAGAAATGGTTGAAGGAAAGCCTACAATGGAACAAGTATTGCCCCAAATTTTAGAATTTATAGGTGATCATCCATTGGTGGCTCATAATGTTATTTTTGACTATAGCTTTTTAAATCAGGCTTGCAGTGATTTATTGGGTACTTCATTAAAAAATAAAAAAATTGATACTCAGCAAATGTATAAAGAAGTATTTCCTGATGAATCATCTCACGGGCTATTAGCCTTATTAGAAAGATTTAAAATTAAAACAGAAACCAGACATAGAGCCATGGCTGATGCTAGAGGGTTGGCATTGGCTTATCCTTTATTAAAAGGCTTATATGATCAAAAGCATAATTGGCAATTATCTCAGGTTGGTAATATAAACTATTTGTTTGAAAGATATTTAAGAATTCAGCAAGCAATACAAACCTTACAGGCTGAATTATTTGATATTAAATCTGTTTTCAAAGTTTATTTTGAAGAGGGTGGAGATGATATTGAAGCAACAACAGGTGAGGTTTTAACTTGTACAAGCAGAATTCAATATGCGTACGAATTTGAACAGATAAAAGATGTTTTGGAGCAAATAGGTGCTTTTAACAGAGCTGTAAAACTAAATAACGGATTAATCGACAGAATGGTTAATGGTACAAGCTTGGATGATGAAATTAAAGAAAAATTAAGTCAGGCAAGAGTACAAGTAAATGAATCTCGTTCAATTGTGGTGCAAAAACCAGAAAAAAATGTGATAAATTACAATTGATTTAGTTGTTCTGATTCAAGATCAATATTTCTGACTTTTTTAGAGCTTAGTATATTTTATTAGATTTAACCTGATTGTATAATCTGAAAAGTATTTTATAGTTAGCATTAAGGGTTTATAGATTTTTATTTAGAAACAATATTGTTAATTTTTTTATAAGCAGCTTCTGAATATTTCTTTTTATAAAGAATTTTATCATTGTTGTTCATAATTATTATATACGGAATTTTGTTAGGTACTCTTAAACCTAGTTTTCTAGCTTTATCCAAAGTTGCATTTTGATCTATATTTAAATTAATGAGCGCAATGTGTGGATTTTTATTGGTCAAATCAGATAAATCTTGTTTGGCTTGTCTGCTATCTGAATTCCAATTTGCATAGAAAAAAACTACCTTGTATTTATTTTTGCTAAAGGCCATTGCCGGTAAAATGCTGGATATGCATATAATAGCTAGCAGTGTTAGCAAGCAAGCTTTTTTATGTTTTTTAAAATAATTATTCATAATTTAATTCCTTTGTTATAATTTTGCAGGTTTTTTACTAAATTTTCAAGCCTTTTATCAAAAATAATCTTTTGTCCTACTTGAATTCCATATTTTTGGCAAAAACCTCCGTTTAATTCAATGACGCATTCGGTAAGTACTTTGGATGGATAAATTGGGCAATGTTTGCTTTTGCAGGGTGGTAGTTTTTTATATATTTTAATAATCTTATTTTTATAAATAAAGATTAAGTCTAGTGGAAAGTTTACATTTTTCATCCAGAAATTTGTTTTTTGAGGTTTATCAAATAGAAAAATCATTCCATTTTTTTCGGGTAGATATTTTCTGAACATTAACCCTTTCCTTTTTAGCTTGGGGGTGTCTGCTATTTCTACAGTTATTTCCGTATTATTGATTTTTATATTAGCGTGATTTGCAAAAGTTTTAATTGGCAATAGCGTTAATATTAGCAAAAATATAAAAATATATTTCATCTGACACTTTTGCTCCCTGAATTTACTATACTAAACTACTTATAATTTAAATAAGTTATAATTTAGTATTTTTTATCTTTACTATCATTATAATCATTTATTATTTTCTCTGCCAGATTCCAATTCACTTCTGGTGTAGGATTGTGACATATCTTAAAAATTAGCTCAGCTAATTGCCTTGTATATTTATCATCTTTTTTAGTTAAGTCAATATCTTCTTTAATAATTTCTTTAGCGAGCTTTTGGCTTGAACCAAGGTCGATATTGAGGTTAGTTAATAAAAAAATGAGCGAAATATTGTCTAATTTACCCTTAAGAGCTGTTTCTTCAGCCTCAGAGTCTTTCTTGATATATTTTTTTTCAACCTCTTCAATATTAATTAAAGGATCTAGATATATAATTTTTTTTAATTTTTTAAAATGCATATTGATATTTTGAGAGCTAATAATATCTTCAAAGCTTTCATTTTCATATAAGTTCTCTACTATTTTTGTTAAATCCTCGCCTCGAAATAAAAGTAAGAATTTTAACCTGTTGTCTTTAACTATAACTTTTTCCTTATTATTGATTGTATTAATAATGTGATTATATGCATCAAAAAAAGTTTTTTCCATGCGGTAATGTTCTAGCTTTTGCTTTAAAACGAATCTTAATTCTGAGAAATATTTAGTTATTTTATTTGTAAAAGCATATTCAAAATTTGGAAACTCTTCGATTTGATTTTCTATATCAGGATATTCAGTATAATCTTGTATTTTATCGAATTTAATATTATCCCAATTTTTTAATATAACTAAATATAATATTAAAATGTAATAAATAAACTCTGTTTTATTTTTTTTACTATCAGGTTTGTCAATTATTTTTAATTTTTTTAATAATTTAACTTCAAAACAATATTGAGATATTAGAAATTCTATTGTCCTGATATTAGTTGTAATATGACAGATTATTTTTAGTAGCAGGTTTGCTAATGATTTATGGTTCTCTGAAAATATGTCACTAGCAAAATAGAGTAAAAAATTTTCTGTGAAATGTAAATGAATACTCTGCTGATATTTATCAGGCAGGTAGAAACATTGTTTAAATATCTTTTTTAAATACTCATTACTATCAAAATAGCTGTTTGAGTTTTTATCATTATTATTGAAATTAGTATCACTCATTAGCGGGATCTTTAGAATTTTTTCCTTATCAAAAGTAACAATAAATAAACAATTATCAATTCTAAATAAACTTCCCAGTGCCTTAACAAATGTTATAATTTCATTGCTATCACACCTATCTATGTTATCAACAAATATAACAAGTTTTTTCTGGGAATTTTTATTATCATTATTATGACTCTTGCTATCACTTGATTTATTATGTGTTAATATTTCATAGGTTAAATATGGAATAAAGGCAAAAAGTGAAATTAAGAAAAGACATATATTAAGAAAAGCGAATAAAACTTGAATAGAATGCTTAAGAGTATTTGCTAATATCTCATTGATGTTAGCAAATAGCAAAATATATAAAATGAAAATAAAAGTAGAAATGATCGTTATGCATATGGAAGATGCTTTATCTTTAAGTACTTTTGTAATTAAATCGCTAAGGAAAAAATTTTTAAACCAAATAGAATAATAACTACCTTTTTTTGATTGAAAAAAAGAACTATCATTATCCTTTAGACTATTTAGCTTAGTATTTTTATACAGCTCTTGATTGTTCAACCACGAATCTATTATATTTCCCAAGTAACTTTGAAATAATTTTTCATTATATTCAGAATTTTCTGTATAATAATTTAAATACAACCTATTTAAATTTAATGAATACTCAAAAATATTGCCGGGAGATCTAAGCTTAATTTCTCCCTGATATATAGAGTTAAATATCGCAGGTATTGAAATATAAGCCCTGTCAAGTTTAAAGCAAACATATGCAATTGGAAAAAAAATCACTGCGTAAAGCTTATTAAAAAAAGAATTTTTTTTATCGTTATCATCATTATTTCTAATAATTGGATAAAATTTTTCTTTATATTTTTCGTCAACTTCTATACTATTCATTATCTCGTTCAATAGAGATAGTAAAACACTTTTTTTACAACTGCATGCTGAGCTAAAAGCATCAAAATTTACTGTTTTAATATTTTTCTCTAACAAGTTTTCATTTATTTGATTAATTAAAGTTGTTTTTCCACTCCCCCAACTTCCAAATATTGCAATGGAAAAAAAGTCTTCTTTTTTAGAATTACTATTTTCACTTTTGAAGTTATCTTTTTTATCTTCAGTAGGTATTATTTCAGTTATAATTTCAGTAATAGTATCTGCAAAAGAAGGAAAGCTAAAAGATACCTTTTTATTGTCCATTTGAAGTCCTTGAAAAATAAATTTAACAATTGTAAAATTTTAAATTTTTTATTACTATAAATAAAATATATTTAACTTGCAACTACGAAAGAGAAAAAAATGATTACTAGTACTGATAAATATTTTTTAACTTTTAAAAAAATTGCAGAATATAAGAAAACTTCAACTGATAATGTAGGAATGTTTGAATTTTGGGGTGATTATATGAATCACGTTAGTAATATCAAGTGCAGATCAACTTCTTATTCTGAAGATATTTATATGGTCAAATCCTTGCCCGACGACAACTGGCTTTACGCAGAAAATGTAGAATTGATGTTAATAGATGCAGCATATTATGAGTCTATAAATAATAACTACCGAAGCAAAGAAGGTCATTGGTATTATGCTGAAAATAAATTAAACTGGATTAGAAAAAGAGCTTATGATATTTTTGATAACTACAAGAGTAACCCTGAGCATAATTGGTATTTAGCTGAAGAAGAGTATAAAGTAATTGAGTTAATTGCTTATTATAATTATTTAGGTGAAATACCTAGTAATCCAATTGTAAACTGGCAGGAGGCTGAAAATAAATATTTAAATTCAAAAAATAAGGTTAACCTGCAAGACAAATTTGAACAAGTACGTTGCCTAGCTTATATATTAAGTATAAGTGATTCTGCTAAGAATGGTGCTGAGTATTATTGGTATAAAGCTGAACACCAATATAGACATGGCGTAATAGAAAGCTTGTAACATTTTGCAACAATATTTGTATAATAAATGCAATATTGTTATAGTATATTATATAATAAAGATATGTTTTGCATGCTTGCATCTCTGTTTAAAATAGTAGAAATGGCGGATTTAAAAATAATTTAAAAATCACATAATTAGAACTACTGTTAAATGTTAAGATATTTTAAATATTTAAACTTGACTTAATCTTAAAAAAGCAATCAAGCTGCAATATTTATCTTTATATTTATATCAGCAATTTAAATAAAGGTATACCTATTATGAATTATGAAATAAATCTTATCAAGTTTTTATATAAATTGGATTTAGGATTATATAACTTAACACAAGATCAATTTTTCAGTGATGATATAGATATTTTTGTAAAAGAAGTTCACAATGATATTAGTATCAATAATGAAATGATTAAATTTCTCCTTAGGTATTTGTGGGAGAACAGATATATAGCATTTCAGGACGGTCAGGCAATCGTAACAGATAAAGCTAAGATTGAACTTTTAAATAAGTATGAGTCACAACTTGATTCAAGTGATATTAAAAAACGAGATTTAAAAGTTTTATACGAAAAGATAATTGCATAATATAGAGCATTACATTAATAAATCCTGATTTAAATTTTTTGTAACTTTCAAATATTTAAATCAGGATTTAAAAAATAATAACGGAAAATTTTAATATTCTCAAACAAGTGTTTATATAGTAAAATTAAGCTTGTATGAGTTAAATATTCTTTCTGCATAGCATATAGAATATATATAGTAAGGATTGGTTAGGGTAATATAATGCGAATAATAGGTATAGATCCTGGAATGGCAATAGTAGGTTATTCAATAATTGATGCTAATATAATAGATGATGAAGAACACTACAGTGTGGTTGAATCAGGATCTATACAAACTGATAAATCTATGGATAAGCCTAGTAGATTATTAGAAATTGCACAAGACTTGAATTATCTTATAAATTTATATAAGCCAGATGTTGCTTCAGTAGAGGAATTATTCTTTTTTAAGAATGCTAAAACAATCGTTCCTGTTTGTGAAGCACGAGGTGTAATTTTATTAACATTAAAGCAATTTAGGATTCCTATAAATGAATATACTCCGTTAGCAATAAAACAAACTGTTACTGGATATGGAAGGGCCAATAAAACAGATGTGCAAGAGATGATAAAGTTAATTATAAGAAGTGACCAGATTCCTAAGCTGGACGATTCTAGTGATGCAATGGCAATAGCCATATGTCATGTAAGAAATTCTTTTGCAAGTGATGTGCTAAGTAATATGTCAGTCTGAAAATACTAAATTAACGAGTATTTACTAAATTAGATATGGATTATTTATTATAATGAGAAATATTACAAAATATTTAATATCCAGACTTATTAATATAAAAGAGTTTAAGCTATATTTTTTGTTACTTTTGATAATTAATATATGTATTTTTATTAATTTGTTTGCTCAATTTTATTTTGAAATAAAATTATATAGAAATGAGAATAAAACAATTGAATATGTAAATAATGTAACTTTATTATCAAATTGTATTACTGAATATATTACTTTTAGAAGGACAGCACTTTTACATGAAGATAAAGAACAATCTCTTATATTAAGATATAAAATAAGTAATCAGGTAGATAAACTGGATGGTTTTTATAACTATTTATTGAAAACATCACCCAAATTAATAAGCTTGTGGGATGAAATAAAATATACATGGTTAGACTTGGATAGTTTATCTTTTAATGACGATCCTTTAACCTTTTTTCAAGAATATTCTAAATTATCCACTCAATTATCATTGTTTATCAGAGAGATAAATGTTTTAAGCGTTAAATATAGAGAACAAAGTCAAAATCACTTTAAATTATTTAAATTTATTTTTGCTGCTTTTGTTTTGATTCAGGCTATAATAGCGTTGAAGCTTCAAAAGAGAATAAATTATAATCGTAAGAGATCAGAAAGACAGCTTTTATTAACAGGAATTATAAATAAGGTTGTAAAATCGACAACTGATTATACTGATTCTTTTTCCAAGTTATGCAGTGCTCTTGCAGAGTTGTTAAAATCATCGAGGGTTATTTTAATAAAAAATTCACAAGTTGAAGGTGAATTAGTATTAAAATTGTTAAAAGAACATACAGAAGATGAACCTTTTAGTATTTACGGAGCAAAATTCCCAAAAGAGAAGGTTGATAAATTATTTTTAGGTAAAAACATATTATATATTGAAGATGTTGAGAATTCTAACTTGTCGGAATCTTTTAAAAGAGTCTTTTTTAAGAATGGCGTAAAATCTTTTATTGCAGGTAAAATTAGAGGAGTAAACGAGGAATGGGGCCAAATTGTTTTTACTCAATCTAGTTTGAGAAAATGGACAAATGATGAAAAAGTACTTGTTGAAGAAATTGCAGAACATTTATATTTATCAATAAAACAAATAGAAACTATAAATATATTACAAAAGCGTAGTGAGATGAAACTTTTATTGCATAAAGTTTCTAATATTTTAACTAAAAATGATGATTTGAATTTAATATTAGATAATATCTGCGAAGAAATTTCTCAAACATTAAAAGTTAATGAAGTAAGGATTGTCCAATTTTTTGACAGGGATGGAAAAGAGCCTTGGAATTATAATCTAAATGGTAATAAATCTATAGATAATTATAAATTAACAGAACGAGTTGATTTTTGGTACAAAAAGCTTAAAGAAATGAATGGTTTTGTGGGAATTGATGATTTGGATCAATTTTTTGGTGAAGATATTGAAACAATGGATTATTATAAGCAAAAACAATTTAATTATATAGGGGTTTATCCGGTAAAGACAGATCAACAGCTTACAGGCGGTATCTTTTTGTTAAATGATATGAACAGATATTTAATACAAGATGAGGTAGACAGTTTAAATAATATATCTCAACAGATTTTAATAAAAGTTTTCAAGGACAGAATCTCAAGTAAGCTTGAAGAACGTGAAAATTATACAACATCTATTTTACAGGGGATTAAGGAAGGTATTATTACCTTAACAAATAATAATTGTATTGAAAGCTTTAATTCCAGAGTGATAGATATATTTGGATATAATGAAACTGCTTTGACAAATAATAGTATTGATTTATTAATACCTGAATTTAAAAATTTATATAAGACAAAAATAAAAGAATTAGAAGCAACAGCTTCAGATGACGCTGCAGGACAGATACATTCCATTGAATTTGAAGCTATGACTCAAACTGGTAAAAAATTTCCTGTTGAAGTCTATCTCACAAATATTATCTATGATGATGAAACCAAAACAATTGTAGTTATCAGAGATATAAGCGAACGTAAAAAAGTAGACACCCTAAAAGATGAGTTTATTGCAACTATAAGTCATGAGTTACGAACTCCTATTACTGCTATTCACGGCTCTTTAAAATTATTATTGAGCGGTATAATAGGTGATATTCCTGAAAAATATACTAAAATGATTGAAATAGCTGAAAATAATAGTGTCAGGTTGTTGAATCTTGTTAACGATATATTAGATTTGGAAAAAATAAAGCAAAATAAAATGGAATTTAACATGGAAGTATCTGAAGTTATACCATTGGTTAAAAATAGTATAGATATGAATAGACCATATGGTAAGCAATTTCAGGTGGAATATATGTTGAAAAGCAATATAAACCTGCAAGGTTATAAAATAAATGTAGATAAAAGTCGTTTTATGCAGGTTTTTTCTAATTTATTATCAAATGCTGCTAAGTTTACATTAAGTGGTGATGTTGTAGAAATTTTTATTGATAAAGAAGGCGATGCCATTAAGTTTTTTATAATTGATCATGGTCGTGGCATTCCTGAAGAAAGTCAAAAGAAGTTATTTAGAAAATTCAATCAAGTTGATGCTTCAGCTACAAGAAAAAGAGGTGGTAGCGGATTAGGACTGAGTATTACAAAAGCTATTGTCGAAAAAATGGGTGGGGAGATTGGCTTTACAAGTAAAGAAGGAGTAGGTACCACTTTTTACTTTATTTTACCTGAATATGTGGAAGAAGAGTTAACTGTGGAAAAAGTTAATGAGTAAAATCTATTATTTTGATTATTATTTTGAGGAGATAGGTAAGCTATTTTTATATTCTAATAGAGAAAAACTTGTTAGAGTAAGTTTTAATAATCAATCTCAAAATTTAAATAACTTGATTAGGGAGGACACTAATTTTTTGCACAGTGTTAAGCTATCTATTGATCAGTATTTAAAGGGTGATATTAAAAGATTTGATTTGGCTACAGACTTTATTAAGGGTACTGAATTTCAAAAATCTGTTTGGAATGCTTTAGCAGAGATACCTTATGGAACAACAATAAGTTATAAAGATTTTGCGCAGTTATTAAACAAATCCAATGGTCATAGAGCTGTAGCAAATGCAAATTCTAAAAACCCTCTTCCTATAATATTACCTTGTCATAGGGTTATAAGCTCTAATGGAGGCTTAGGCGGATATTTAGGCGGTGTTGATATAAAAGAGCATCTATTAAGGGGTAGCGTGCACATTTTGACAAAATCCTACGACATGTACTATTTTTCTTAGTGGTAGAAACTGTTTAAGTATCAAAAATTCCTGATTTATTTT
>JANQLL010000178.1 GCA_028280605.1 Candidatus Gastranaerophilales bacterium | reverse complement strand
TCCGGCAGCTCAAAGCCGGATGATTTAAAGATTTATAAAGAAGTATCCGCTGTTGCGAAGGTGGCTGATGCTGCTTTAGCAGGCGATACTGATATTTTAAAAGATGATAAAAAAGAAAATATTATAAAGGATACTTTTAGCGATGAAAATAATGCGATAAATGATAATATAATAGATATAAATAACAGCAAAAAAGAGGAACTGAATAAAAAAAAGCCTCATTATTAAGGGGGTTAGATGTAAAAATTAAAAATATAATAGACAATGGTGAACTTTCCGCTAGGTAAAGGGAGTTTCAGCGTTGCTATTTTTATATGCGTCAATTTACCGCATAAAAAGTGCTAAACAATCTCCATCAGTAACTTTGAAAGAACACTATAATCAAAGTGTACACCTAAAGCCGGTCATTGACTCAAAGTGAGTTATAAAAGGTGGTGACTGCCACCTATTTATTTTTCTTTAGTGCTAATAAATCATAACTAATAAAGCATAAAACTAAACATACTTCTAACATTTTTAAATCATCCTTATGACTGAAATGCAAGGTTATAAAAATAAAATCGGCAAATTAATTTACTAGATTTATAGCATGACAGCTAAATTTAAACAAAAGTTAACATTATATATTAAACTCAAATCTAAGCTCGACCTTAAATTAATATCTGCCTTTACAGAGCAAGCTCAACACCTAGCCCCTGAAGTTTTTCAACATAAAACTCATGAAATCGATCTTCTATAATCGCCTGACGAGCGCGCTTCATTAAATTAACAAGATAATGAATATTGTGAATAGACATCAAAATTGACGCAGTAGCTTCCTTAACTCTGAACAAATGCCTGATATAAGCCCTCGTATGATTCTTACAAGCATAACAATCACATCCGGGCATTAAGGACCCAAAATCTTCTTCAAATTCTTTATTCTTAATTACACCACGACCATTATCTGTTAAAAAACTTCCATGTCTGGCATTTCTGGTAGGCAACACGCAATCAAACATATCAATCCCTCTTAAAACACCATCTAGTAAATCTTCAGGTGTTCCTACGCCCATCAAATACCTTGGTTTATTATTAGGCAACAAAGGAGCCGTCAAATCAACGATTCTATTTTTTTCCTTTCGAGATTCACCCACACTCACACCACCAATCGCATAACCGTGTGATTCGTGCGATGCAATAACTTTAGCGCTTTCTATACGCAAATCATCATAAACACTGCCTTGAACTATAGGAAACAAAGCCTGATCACTTCTTTTATGACTTTTAATACACCTGTCCAACCAACGATGCGTTCTCTCCATAGATTCTTTTGCCAGCTCATAAGAGCACGGATAAGGCGCACATTCATCAAAAGCCATAATAATATCAGCACCTAAAGAATTTTGTACCTCCATTGAAAGCTCAGGAGTCATAAAATGAACATCTCCACCTTTAGGATCCTTAAATTTTACTCCATCTTCTGTAATGTCATTTAAATGAGCAAGACTAAACACTTGAAATCCGCCTGAATCAGTAAGAATAGGCTTATCCCAATTCATCCATTTATGTAAACCACCCGCTTTTTCCACAAGCTTATGTCCGGGTCGCAAATATAAATGATATGCATTAGATAATATTATAGACGCATTTGTTTCCTTTAAATGGTGCCCTGTCATCATTTTTACAGAAGAATTAGTTCCAACAGGCATAAATACAGGGGTTTCAATAATACCATGCGGAGTGTGAAAAACACCTGCTCTAGCTTTTGTTTCCGGGCATTCTTTTATTAATTCATATTTAAAAGACACTTATTTATTGCCACTCCTTATTTTTCATATAACCAAAGTTCCAAATCATGATGCCAATCAACTAATTCATCTTCTCTAAAGAATACATCAATTTCCCTTTTAGCATTCTCTATACTATCAGAACCATGTATAATATTCATCTCTTTAACTTGAGCAAAATCGAATCTGATAGTTCCCACCTCAGCTTCATGCGGCTTGGTTGAACCCACCATTCTTCTTACAACTGATACGGCATTCTTCCCTTCTACAACCATAGCTATAACAGGACCGCTAATCATAAACGCAACCAATCGTTCAAAGTAATCTCTGCCTATATGCTCTTCATAGTGTTTTTCTGCAAGCTCTCTGGTGGGTTTTAACATCTTTAAGCCTACAATCTTAAAACCCTTTCTTTCAAATCTTTCGATTATTTGCCCAATAAATCCTCTTTGTACGGCATCCGGCTTAATAGCTACAAAGGTTCTATCCATCTTAAATCCCTTCCTCTTACTTTATAAACAATCATCTGTTACCCATATTGTCTCCTTAATGAGGATACGCCACACACTAATTTTAGTCAATTATATAAAAAAAATAATTCTTTTATTTTCAACCTTATTGTTTGTAACCAAATGTAGCGAAAATAAGATCAAATTTAATAACTGCTTGTATTATTATATTTTTTTAATGCCCATTATTATTGCATTTCAAAATAATATTGTAAACTTTAGTTAACTTTTTTATTTTTTTTGAATAATTTTCTTAAAATTGTGGAATAAGATAATTAGGTGAATATTTATTCAGGTTCTCAATTAAATTAAAGTAAATCTGAAAAGTATTTTAGAAATAATAATAGAGGAAGAACTTATGGCAAAGCAAAATGGAACATCGCTATATGAAAACATAATAGTTGCCTGTTGTTTAGTTATGGTGGGTTTTCTAATAATAGCTTTAGCCGGTGATAAAATTGCTCAAATATTTAGTAATGATCCATCTACTGTTGTATCTAAAAAAAGTAGAAGCAATATAAAAAAGAGTCGTCAGCCTGTGATGACAAATACAACTTTAGAAATAAATGGCGAGAAAACTTCTTCTCCATTGGAAACCGTAATAAAAGATAAATTGTTAAACGGAACTTATGTTCAAACATCCGGTGGATCAGGTGGTAACTTAACAGAAACAGTTGATGTAATGAATGAATTTATTCGCCAGCTGGAAAAACTTGCAGGTGGTAGTATTTCTGACTACTCAAATATGCAAAAAAGCTTGAAGGCATATGAAAGATCGATTCAAGAATATATATCCAAAGACAAAGAAATTATAAGTGGCAAAAATGACCCGTTATTAAAAACAATAAACGATTTAGATATAAAAATAGACTTAGCGCAAGACGGAAAATTAGCACTTAATTTATTAAGGGATACTAGAAAAGCTATGGCTAATATGCCAGACGGGCATACTAAAAGAATGACTAAGCTATATGTTAAATCCATACTAAATTTAGGCAAAAGCATAGATTATACAGTTGATAGTAGAACTTTAAACAAAATTCACGGCAAAATTCAAGAAATACAACCGTTCCTTTCTCATGATGACGACGACGATGACGATAATGACAACGAGTTAAGTGGAGATATAAGCCCAAAAGAGTTAAAACATAAATTAGAAATTTTAGCAAAAACCAACAGTTTAAATCTTAGTGAAAAGCAAGAAATTGCAAAGCAATTAAATGTATATCGCAATGGCAATTATATTGATATACTACCTGATACTTACAATTCTGATGTATTATGCGAAAGCCTTGCAGGAACTGTTAAAAACAATAATTGTATTATAAAAAACAATAATAAATCATCCATTTCCTCTCCCTAAAAACTTTTTCACATAATCATAAGCATAAAACTTCTCCCCTCGACATTCATCAGGGGATTTTTTTACATTTATATTTGATATTTAAGGAAAAGATATAAAATTTTACTATAAACAAATGGCATTTTTTATATATTTTTTGTTTTTATTAACATATAGAGAGTTAGTACAACACACAATTTCTAAACTTTAGCAGTTATTACCAACTAGAGAGGACAGAGACATATGTGTTTAAATGGTATCAACAAAAGTGCAGGTGCTGCACCCAGTAATGGCAAAACTGCATCAACAAAAGCTGATGCACAGGCAACAGATCCTAAAGCGTTAGCAAAAATGCTTCTTCAACTCCTTGCAGGCGATAAAAATAAAAAAGCCGATGGAGCAGGCTTAACAAAGCAAGGAGGAGGAATAGTCGCATAGTATTTGCGTATAATTAATCACCAAATGGATGTCAAATGGCATCCATTTTTGAATGCTATTTTTTTACTTAATAAAGCTTTTAAATAAAGTTTGCTGTGATTTATTTAATTTTACAGGGTCTACAGGTGCATTAAGATTGTGGCTTGCTTGGTTATTACTGGTATTTATTGTATTTTTACTGTCAGAATCTCTAAGTCTGGCAGCCATTATCTTTTTGGTTGTTTGGGTATTGAACCAAGGGATAAATATACCCAGCATACTAGCGATAATAGCAATATTAGCAACGCCCGGTATACTCTTGATAAACCTGGCTGATTTTAACAAGCCATTTTCTTTATTTGCTAAATGATTAAACAATTCTTGATTAGACTGGAATGCTGTTTTCATGCTAGCATTATTTTTTCCTTTTAATTCTGCAATATTGTCAGTGTGAAAGGTTTGTAATAATTTTTTCTTTAAATCCTTATCAAAGCGTGATGCGAATCTGAATAATTTGCCAAGGCTGTTATCATCGCCTTTTTTCCCTATGTTTATCAGATTGTTTAAAAATCGGTCTTTATCAGCAGAAGTACTCCCATCATATTGATACCAGTGCTTTAACCTGTCAAAGCTGGCTAAATTTTCATTCCACATTTTTTTTACAGGGCTTAATATTCTTTGAGAAAGGTTTTTTGCCTCTACATCAGGTTTTAGGGATATTGGTACATTAAGTGCACTGCGGGAAAACTTGGCGAATAATTTATTTAAAACCGGCACCCCAAATAAAATTGTACTAATAGTAACCGCATCGCGGGTAAATACTTCTCTTTTTTCAACTTCATCCCTTGCTTTTAAAATTCTGGAAGTTAGAACAATACCAAATGTGAAAAAAGGAAGAGCTATGAATGGCATCTCTATACCGCAAAAATCCAAGTGATTTTTACCTAATTTAGTAAGGCTACTTGGAAAACAACCTTTAAATGCCGGCGCAGCATCTGCATTATCAGAAGTATTATTTTGCCTTGCTGCAAAATTTTTGTTTTTACTTAAATTTATAGAGTTATTGCCTATCATCTTCTATCTACTTCCCTGCCACACTTAAGCTTTATTTTCTATTATTATTTTTTTTGTTTAAGCCCTCCAGGCCTGGATATTCTTTGCTTCTTTGATAAATTT
This sequence comes from Candidatus Gastranaerophilales bacterium, assembly GCA_028280605.1. Classification (GTDB taxonomy): domain Bacteria; phylum Cyanobacteriota; class Vampirovibrionia; order Gastranaerophilales; family JANQFW01; genus JANQFW01. The sequence goes on along the minus strand of JANQLL010000178.1, from coordinate 22,305 downwards.
TAGGTGAGTACCATAAAAATGCGGACGTTGCCAGCAATGCAGAAGCTATACACATTGCTCTACCTATAACTGGCCATTTAGTTGCTTTTTTTATCGCCTCTTCAGAAAAATCTTTATTCTTTTTAACTTTTTCAACAATACCTTCTGCGTATGCAGTTAAATTATTAGCAACTTTAGAGGCTTTCATCTTTAAACCATCACCAAAGTCAATTACGTCAGGTGTTTTTAGATTAAACTTTTTATTTAATTCAACAAGTTTATTTTCTATAGCCTTTTTGGCTTCTTTTTTATCTGTTTTCGAAGTACTCTTTTTTGCAAATTTAACCAAATTGTCTTGTATTTTATTTAATTCAGGTAAGTCTTCCGGTTTTATCTTATTATCGCCATTAAAGGCTTTTTCTAAAACAGCTTTGTAGAAATTTTCAATAGCATTACCTGTCTTGTTAGCAGAGTTTTTAAATATATTAGAAAGCTTATCTATTGTATTAAATTGAAGGTCAGCCGCTTTACCGGCCAATTTACCGCACAGTCCCATAAATAAAGCCGGCAATAAGACCATTCCTGGACCTGTTGAAAATTCTCTAAGAGCAACTTCAGTTGCAACTTTATAATTTGGATGGCCAAGCTCTTCTTGATTTCTTTTAAAACCAAAATAAACTCTTGGAAGTATTGTACTAACTACGTCTAGTAGACAAAATTCAACAGCTTTACTCGCTTCCATATGTTCTACCAACCAGGTGCAAGGTTTTGTAACTATATCAATCCCTCCTTTAAAACCTGGATTTGATTGATTATTAACACTTGCCTGATTCTTATTAGATTTTTGGTTATTTTTATTTATCAAGATAGATGATCTGTTAAAAGAAGATACTTCCATTTTATTCCCAAGCCCTGACCAAACTTTCAAATTCAAACTGTACAATTATAAAACATGTAAATAAAAAAAATTGCCTGCCGTTAGAAATTTTTTATTTATCAGAATAAGTATTAATAATAAGAAGAACACAAAAAAGATAAAAATTATCTATATTATTAAGCAGTATTTACAAATAGTATAAAGTGAGACCAGCTAAGCTGCCAACCTCACTTTATCAATTTATACTACTCTATATAGTTGTTTCAACTGTTATAACTGTATAAAATAATCTGGAAATCTTTTAAAATAATCATCGTCTTTAAATTAAATATGTTCTAGAGTCAGTATAAATAATCATTTTTATCCTATAAAACCACCTCCTTCGATTTTCAAGCCTATGCCATTGCTTCCGTCGAAGCTAAATCCTATTTCATCAAAAACTGTATCTACAATATCGTGTGCAACTTCTAAACCTTTATTAATATTTATATCCTTGGACCCTTTGTTGCAACTGCATCCTTTGCCAATTGCATCAAATACAGTGTTAACTATGCCATTAGCAAGTCCTAAACCTTTACTGCCAGTGCCTTTTCCTTTAAGAGACTTGCCTTTGCCAATTGCATTAAATACAGTATTAACAATGCCGTTAGCAAGCCCTAAGCCTTTACTGGCTGCACCTTTACTTTTGGAACCTTTGCGTTTTTTGCCTTTGCGACCTTTAAGTGCTTTGCCTTTACCGATAGCACTAAAAACGGTATTGACTATACCTTGAGCAAGTCCTAAACCCATGATGATCCTCTCTAACTTTTTAATTTTCTGGTAACTAAACTAACTAAATAAAATATGAAACATAAAACCTATACAATTATAAAAACAAAAAATATATAAAAAATGCTATTTATTTGCCTACAAAATAAGTTAATTTTAAATTTTTCTATGTTTATTCTGGTTTAAACTTAACTTCTAAATTCCTCTTTTCAGTTAGCATATGGCAATTATCAAAAACAACTTGTTTTTATAAATAATAGATAGGGAACAAGTTTATATTGTATTAATGCGAACATTTTTGTATAAGAAACTAAAAAGGGGAATGAAATGGGTGTTCAGAATGTATTCAGCGGGCAAGCTAATATTGCAAAAAAAGTATCAAACAACGATAACAAACCAACTATGACAAAAGCTGAGGCAGTACAAATTATATTCAAGTATTTTGATAAAGTTGACGTTGCCGGAGCTACAAATGGCAAAAAAGATGGTGAATTCAAAGTAAAAGACTTAAGTAAAATAATAGAAAATAAGGATAATCCAGTGGTTCTGGTAGAAGCTGCAAAAATACTTTTAGGAGAAGATAAAAAATTATATAAAGAAATTAATAAACCATCAATTTTTGCTAATCAATGGGGAATCCTAGCAAGAAAACAGCATTGGTCAAAATGGAATTTTGCAACACCAAAAACTATAACAAGAAAAGAACTTGCTAATTATCTGGAAGAAAATAAAGATAAAGTTGATAATTTTTCAAAAGACGATTCTAAATCACCTATAGAAAAAAAAGAAAAAATTTGGATAGCAAACGCAGACGCTGTCGCTGAAAGGTATGGTCTCGCATATCTGGCTGAACTAAAAATTAGTTATACTCCGTTGCATCCAGTTATGACCTAGTTATCCACTATGCGATTTGGTTATTGTATTTTTATAAATTTTAGCTAAAGAAATAGCAGCAGAGCTTCTTACCACGGATTGAGGATCTTCCAGTTTGTTAATAATTGCCCCTAAAATTTTGTGAGGGTCAAGAGGGTGTAATTCTGATATTTCCCCAAGACAAATAATCGCCGCATTTCGCTTTATCCAGTTTTCATCATTAATGGTAGCAAGAAGAGGACCAACAGCTGACAAGCCAATTTTAGCCAAAGATTGAATAGTTCTGTCTCTAACTGTATTATCATCTTTTTCCAATAGATTTATCAGTGGAGTTATTGCTTCTTCACAATTTATTTCACCAAGAGCATAAATAGCAGATAAAACCACAGAAGAGCTTTTATCCTGCAATAAAGCTATTAAAGGCTGCTTTACATCTACCAAACCGATTGTATCGACCGCGCGCGGCAAAACAACACGCCCCCCGTCACGGTAATGGTAACCCGCTAGCTGTATTGCACTTATAGCTTTTTCCAAAGTAGAAAAAGACATAGTACTGTTTCCATTTGGATGTGGAACTTTTTTAGTTACTTTATCAGATAAATTTATACTCAATGCAGGAATTGTAAAAACTTCAATTTCACTGCCATCCTTTTTAACTTTATTTTTCTTTATTGGTATTATGTCCATATTTTAATTTATTTTCGCACCTGTATAATTATATTTTTATCATCATATTAACAAAATAAAACCTTTTATACAACAGGTGAAAGATTTCTTTAAAAAAAAAGATAAAAAACCAGAATCTATAAATATTCTGGCTTTTCATTCTGTATTTACTAAAATTTTATTTTAATATTTAGCAGCTACATTATTTAATAAATGTAAGTAAACACCGTTTGTCCAACCGAACCCGTCTTGTAGCGGATAAGTTCCACCTGTTTCAGGACTGTTTCTTACAACATTGTATTTTTCTATAAACTTACCCTGGTCATAAAATACTTTGGTGTTCAGGTCTAACCATTTTTGGCTAATTCTTTTAGCATCTTTTAAGAATCCTTGTTTTTCCAGACCATCTATTGCAATGCACTCTGTACTTGGCCAACCGTTTGGATAGTTCCACTGACGATCAACATTAGGAGTACCTAACGAATTTACAAGACCCCCATCAAATTCAAAGTTCTGAACAAGATTATCTCTAACTTTTCTGGCTTGTTTAGCAGTACAAAGGTGATCTCTTTCTGTTACTTGTTCTAACGGCTTGTCAACTTCTGCCCAGAGAGGGAAAGTACCAGCTAAACTCTTATAATCTGTAACTTTTTTCTCTTTCATATCATAATCAGAAAACATGCCGGTTGCATCATTCCACATAAGCTTTTGCATTTGCTGCTTACGGAAGTCTGCTCTATCGCTCCATTGTTTAGCTTCATCTTCTCTTCCGAGCATATTTGCCCATTTTTCAAAAGTTTTTTCATTTTTAAACAGAATAGCATTTAAATCAACAGGCAAATGCTCAGTACATCTATTTTTAAACCTGTCAGAGAAGTCCCAACCTGTTTCAGCTTCTGTACGTTCATTCATAAAAAATTCTTTAGTATTAGGAGTTTCCAGGTTATCTGTACTCCAGCTTTCAAGTCTCTTTACGTCTTTTTGATCAAAGTATCTGTTTAAACCATATTCTTTTACATATTCAGGACCATCCATCCATTCACTCTTATATTCATGAACAGCGGATTTATACGCTTTTTCCATCCACGCTTTAGAGGCTGGATCAGTTTTAATCTCTTTTTCTGTAGGGCGTACAGCTTCAATCATTTGTGGCAAGAATGGAGGCTGAGAACGACTGAGGTAATATACACGGTTCCCATTAGGAATAAAGCCTAATTTATCAGTCATATACATAAAGTTTTCGACCATTCCTTTTGCAACTTTTTTGGTGGCATCACCGGATTTATTCAAGCCTAAAATTGTAAAATAACTGTCCCAATAATAAATTTCATCAAATCTTCCACCTGGTATAATAAATGGCTTAGGTAACGGAATTAAACTACTTTTGGTTTGTTTTGGAGTTTCTCTTAAGAGATTTTTCCAATTTTGTACAATATGATTAGCTGCTTTAATGTACTGAGGTGGAACTTTCTCTTTTAACAGTTCGCCACCTTTTGTTTTAGCTTGATTATAGTCAGCCAAATTTCCTGTAAGCTCGAGTTTTTTCAGTTCACTAACCCTTTCAGGCAGTGTATAATATGCCTTTACCATATTGGTCATTGTATCTACAGTTTGTTTAGACAAGGCACCCTTTTGTTGTAATTCCTGCATACCCTTTGCTGCAAGTTGATTAAACCTTGGATCTTGTCTCCAGTTGGTACCGGGTTTTGGGACAGCATCCGCTAACAATTTATTATCATGCCCGCCTGCATCATCTACAGCCCTAGAGGCATCAATTAACATTTTAATAGTCGGATTACTTAATGAGTCACTTTGTTCTAATGCCTTATCATATAATTTAGACTTATCTAAATTATGAGCGAGAACATCTCCTCCTTGTAAAAGATTTGTTGTAGCCACGACTGCCCATTTTAACCTTGGATCTTGCGATTGTTGTTGGACTGGATTATACATCATCATTAAAGGCTGTTGTTGCTGTACTAACATAGAACCGGTATTGCCAAAACTTACATTTTTATTTTGCTTGTTATTAGCTTTAGCCTTGTGATTTAAGCTATTTTGTTGACTTAACTTTATTAATGTACTACTCATTAAAAAATATCCATTCTTGACTATAGCCTTTATTGGGTTATTCCCTTTTATGACATATTGATAAAACCCCCTAAATAAATTTATTGCTATTTTAATTTTTGTTTTCTTTACAAATGTTAAAAATATTTATTACTGCTAAAATAAGATGATCTTCTCTCAATCCAAACAGATAAAGGAGAAAAGATCATTGAACTCTATTATTAAAGTATTCAGATTATATAAATTTTACTTCTTGCGCCTAAGTTCATCTATTGTTTGTTTGGAAATTTCATCTGTACACTTAAAGTGTGAAGGAAGACCTTTAGGGCATCGTACCAAGTTTAATCCACAATTTTCAGCTGTTTTACATTTGGTAAGGATAAACTTACCATCAGGAAGTTCTACAACAGTAGCATTCCAAGGATTTGACCAATCTTCCGCATTTTTACTAATGTATATGCCAAATTTACTAGAGCCACAAGGTTGAGGATGAGAAGAAAGCCTTATTGCCTTTGGCATTTTATCTTTCATATAACAAGTCCATGCCTCAGCAGCTTGAATTGTTTTAAGTGCTTCTTGTTTAGCTGTTCTTTGTCGGGCTTTTTTGCTATATTCAGGCATTGTAACTTTAAGTTCCTCCTCAACAAATCTTTTTATGCCCGTATAATCATTGACTATTGGATTTTTTTTAGGATCTTTTTCTTCATTTATTCTTTCTTCAATTTCTTCTAAAGGTTGCCCGTATTTGCTCCTAACCTCATTTCTTGCCGTACAATAATCGTTATTTTTGTATTCGTCTTCTAATGTAATAATATTCAAGCAGTCTGAGGCGCCTAAGTCATTTATCATTTTTTTTATACCTTTAGTGTATTCAGTTACATCGTTATCAGTTACGCCAGTTGTAATATCTGCAAAAATTCTTCCATCTGAAAATATATTAATTTTAGCACCGGGCTTATACTTCTCCTTTACTTCATCACAAATATTTTTTAAATATTTAAAGCTTTCTTCTTCTGCTTTATCAGCAGCTTTTCCTAAGCATTTATCTGATGAAGGCGACTTAAAGGGAAAGGCTGGTATCATAAACTGAATTTGCTCATTTTGTTCAATAAATGGTAACATTTGATTTTCTATTGGCTTTGTACAGTTTGTACAAGAACCATCTTGCTCCTTAGCTTCACACTCTCCTAAATTTTTTCTATATTGATAAAGAACTTTAGCAACTTCATGTGTAATATCCTGATTACTTCCAAAACTTAAGACTTTTTGTGTTTTTGCAACCTTACTGGATTTAAATGGGATATAAAAGCTTGAATTAAACTTATGGTTAAGAGAAACTTTTGCATTGTCTTGCTTTATACTGCTCTCCTTAGTAATAGCTCTGCTGTTAGCTTTTTTTTTTCAAAGTTTAATTTTAAATACTGCTGCTGTTTAAAATTAATTCCTTTTGTTAACATTTTTTCCACCTCTTATTGTAAAAATACTAATTTTACTCATTATCAAAATAGACTGTTTTTTTAACAAAACAGATAATAAAAAAACTTATCTAATATAATTTTTAATATTTTATCTCTTCAATTAGTAATCATTCTTGCCTATTTCAAATATATGAGTTTACACTTTATTAACTTTACGGCAAGCCAAAAACTTTGTCAATAAAATACCAATATATTGTCAAGATTATACTTTAAATATTTTTCATTTATTATTCAAATTAAGATTCAAATATTTTTATTTTAAGACGAAGATGATATTGTTATTGTAGAAAGAGGACGTAAGCCTGTCAGCGGCGATATTATAGTTGCAGGTAGCCAGGTATACTTAAATTCCAGAAAGGAAAAATAAATCTAATTTTATCACCTATTACTTGTTAATAAATCCGGGAGAATTCTTTGGTAAGTCTGAGTAAGCCGGATTCATTCTAATTTGTTTCCTAATTAAATCAGATGTGTAATTTGCCTTTACATACATATCCCCAAGAATATTTTCTCTTTGTACCAGAGGATGATATTGATTTTTAACAAGGTTCGGATACTTTTCTTTAAGCTGTAACCATACATAAGCTTCCAGGCTCCAAGCATAAGTTTCTTCACTTATAGAGTTATGTTTATCCTGATGTAAAGCTTCGTGGCTTAGCAAACTAGCCAGTGCCGGAATCGGAGCGTTTTTATGCTTTTGATTAATCAAAATATATAATTGCCCGTTTTCTTTCCAGCCCAAGGCATCACCTGCTGCGTACTTGCTTGAGAATTGGCCTAAATTCTTAAATAAAACTTTCATTGGCTTACCAGTCAAATTTTGCCCCAAAATTGCTTTGCGAGAAAATTCGCCAGCTGTGCCTTTTAACATTTCCAGTGCTTCGACAACTCTTTGATTATTTGTTACTTTTTCATAGCCGCTCACATTAGCACTACTCTTTTGAGACGTCCCAAAAATAAGAGCCAAAGCCAATGATAAATACAATAATTTTGCTTTTTTCATAGATCAACTTTCTTAATTCTACTCTCTACCATTTATCTTTGTTTTTTAAAAGATTAAGCACAATTTATATTATACTAATTTTTTTTTTTTATTCCAATAAATTAAATAGAGTATAGATATTTTTATTTTAAATGTCTTATTTTATTTAGTTGATTATAAAAACTTTGACTAGTTGTTAATTCCGGCACCGCAACTTTTAAGGCTTGTGGCATAACGCTAATATCAAGAATGGATTCTGCAAAAGGTTCTCCATCAATGTGAACCAATTTTTTATCCTGTGCTTCGATCTTAATATTTTCTACTTGTCCATAAATAATACTAGATGTTTTTTTATGAGTTTTGAAAATAATCTGAGAAATTGCAAATACAAACTCCCATATATTTTTAGTCGCCATAATAAAAACATCTAATTTTCCATCACGAACAGAACCTTTTGGCGCTACTGTAAAAAAATTTTTAAACATATTGCCGGCATTAGCTACTATAATTGCATTTGCATTAACTTCAAACGTATTATTATCCATAGTTATCTTATAAAATTTATTTGATAATCTGAAAGTTTTTAAAATTCCTTGTATTAGATATGCTAAATATCCAAGGCGCTTTTTCCACGCTCTTTTAGTTCCGTTAATAATATCAGCATCATATCCAAGCCCTATTCTTAGGGCAAAATACTCATCGCCGGCTTTGCCAAGGTCTACAGTAGATGACTTACCATTAAACAGTACATTTATTGCTTTTTCTATATCAAATGGTATGGATAAATGTGCTGCAAACAAATTAGCTGTTCCACAGGGGATAATACAAAGACGTATATCTTTATTAGCAATAAATGGAATTACTCTTAATACTGTTCCATCACCACCTACTGCAACTACAGTAGAATAGTTTGCCAGATTTTCATTTTCTAAATTTTTCAAATTAATTGCCTTAAACAAACACTTTTTAGCCTTAAGCTCCTTAAGTATTAAGTACTTTTTTTGTCTATAATTATTTTTACCTGCTTCATTATTAAATATGAGCAATATCTTTTCATTATTCATTTTAATTTTACTTGTTTGTTTAATACAACCTTAATTAGACCATGTTACCTAACCCAATTAACCTAAATTGTATGCCTATATTTTTAGTACATTATACACTAGTAAATTTATTTAGTACAGGTAGTTTTTTATTATTACACTATTTTACTTATGAAATTTTTTTATCTAAATAATCTTTAGTTTAATTTATAAAAAAAATTATTTTCTTAAATCATAGCAATTCATGACCATTTTTTGTTTTTATATTATTAGATAATGTTAAGCCAGGTATGTAAACAAGCGAATTTTAATAATGCAATCAAAATAGTTATACTGAAACTTTGTATAAAGTAAGTAAAGCGACTATTAGACTTGGATTTTAATTAGGTATAGGTATATAGGTTAAGGCAAAAGACTTTCGAGGAGGAATTATGTGCAACTGTAATTATCAAACTGGTTCACAATATCCAGTGTATCCGCAATATAACACAGGCGGTGGAACATACTCAACTGGAGGGTATCCATTCCCAACTACGCCTTCAATATTTCCAACACTACAAGGGTGCAGAACAACTCCATTTCCGCCAATAACTCCATACGCACCACAAATACACCCTTATCCAACTTGTCAGGCACCATGCTCTCAGCTTCAATATGGACTACCATATCAACCTATATACTCTCCAAACCTACCTGTTGAATGTCAAATACCAACTATTGGAAGATGTCAAATGTATGGACATAAAGGATATCATCCTATGTACTCTCCAAATCTGCCTGTTGAGTATCAAATACCAACTATTGGAAGATGTTAAACATACGGATATAGAGGATATCAAAGTCCATATGACCCAGTAGCATTTCATTTTATACCAATGATTGTCTAAAACAATAATTTAATTTAATAAGAAGATAACAGAAATTTTAAAATAATTATAAAAACTATTATTTAAATAAAATTAAACAGGATTTAGTATCAAATTTTAAGCTATAAATTAAAACATGATTAAGATTATAAGGTAATAAGGTTAAATATATTTTCAAGGAGGTAATATGTGTAATAGTTATTCACCAGTTGCTTATCAACAACCGCCAGTCTATCCTGGCATGCCCGGACGACAAATGCCGACAGTTGCAGTTATTGTAAATAAGGGACAACCTCAATATCCAGGAGGAATATTTGGTCAACCTCAATATGCTCAGCCATATCCGCAACAGCCACAATATCCTTGTGGAGGAGGATGGGTTAATCAACTACCGCTACCAGGTCAAGTCCAGTACGCTCAACCTCAATATACTCAGCCATATCCACAACAACCACAATTATTATTTGGTGCATTAATATTTGGTCAAGGAGCATATGCAAATTAAAATTTTTTAGCAAATAGATAAGAATGAAATAATTATAAATAACACAAATAATTTTATTCATAATTATTTGGCAAAATTAAAAAAATATTTAATATCAATTTTATATAAGCTATTAATTAATAAATATTATAAGGTAATAAGGCAAATGCTTTGAGGAGGTATTATGTGTAATAGTTCTACGTATCGACAAACTCCACAGCAAATAGTTATGGTGCCAGCGCATAAAGGCAGAGGTAAAAGACGAGGCAGAAGACGAGGTCAACGATCAGTTGTGGTTGTTGTAAATAATGGTCAACCAGCTTATGCTCAACCGGGATACGGGCAGCCAGGTTGGGGACAACCAGCTTATGCTCAACCGGGGTATGGGCAGCCAGGTTGGGGACAACCAGCTTATGCTCAACCGGGATACGGGCAGCCAGGTTGGGAACCTGACCCTTTTGCTCCAGGAGGCTCAACTCCAAATACACCTTGTGGAAATTCACAGCCACAACAACAAAAAATGAATCTAATGCAAATGATGATGTTTTGGATGTTAGGATTCATGCTTGGTAAAAAAGGTGCTGAATCTGAAACAGCAGAAGATACAGTAGAGTCATCTTCAGTAGAAAAATCAGATACAACAACCGAATGCGCTGAAGAAGGAAAAGGCGCTTGGGGTGACCCTCATTATCACTTAACAGGCGAAGATGGTACAGAAATAAAATTTGATCACAAAGGTAAAAATGATCATACTTATAATATATTTGAAGGTGACGGCATACAAGTAGGTGGTAAATATGTAGAAGCACCTGATCCAAAGAATCCTCAAGTTATAGGAGTTGCAAATGTTAGTCTTGGAGAAGATAACTTAAAATTCGATAAAGATGGTAATGCTTCAATTAATGGTAAAAAATTAGAAAAAGGCACAACTAGAACTTTAGGCGATGGTTCAAAAGTTGAATTTGACGATAACGGACAAATAACCATAACAACTCCTGATGGCAATTCTAAAATACAATTAAGAGCTGAAGATAATGGTATAACAGTGGATCCGTCAGGAACATTCACTAATGCAGGTGGTATTATAGGTACAGCAGTTTCTGAAAACAGAGCACTATCAAAGAATGAATGCGAAGCATTTGATGTAACAAATGATCCAGATAGAAAAATTAGCTAGTAGGCGGATATAAAGTAAGGCTAAAGAAGGTAAAAAAGTAAATTCGTAATAAAAAAACAGCTACCTTTGCAGATAGCTGTTTTTTTATTATCAAAAAAAATCATATTTATCCTTGATTATTAAATTTTCCAAATGAGCTATATTTAAAAAATCAATATTATATCTGGGAGAATGTTATGGAAGCTTGGTTAGCGTGGTTGATTGCTTGCATTTTGCTTTTAATTATGGAAATGCTTTTGCCAACCGACTTATTTCTGGGAATGCTAGGTATTGCAGCGTTACTCACAGCATTTGAGGCTTTAGTTGATCCTAATTATATTACTCAAATCATTGCTTTTTGTGTATTTTGTATTTTAACCCTTATATTTATCAGGCCCCTTGTTAAGAACTTTTTTTATTCAAAAGAAGATAAAGCTAAAACAGGAGTAAATGCATTAATAGGTATAGAAGGGCTAGTGTCAGAAACAATAGATAATTCTCAAGATGCTGGTCGTGTAAAAGCACATGGTGATGATTGGAGAGCAAAATCTGTTGATGATTCTATTATAGAAAAAGGTGAAAAAGTAATAGTTAAAAACATGAAAAGCGTTATTCTTTACGTAGAAAAAATAAATTAAAAGGAGAAGTTAATGGAAATTCTTATTTTTTTGGTTGTGCTGCTTGGTTTTGTCATAACCATACTATGGCAATCAGTTAAAGTTGTGCAACAAGCTGAAACAATGGTAATTGAAAGACTAGGAAAATATGACAGAACCTTAGATTCTGGAATTAACATTATTTGGCCAATTGTAGATAAACCAAGGCAAATTCACTGGAGATATGTTAGAAATGATTTTCAGGGTCGATCTCAGGTTGTTTCTACAATTACAGACAAAATCGACTTGAGAGAGACAGTTTATGATTTCCCCAGCCAGAACGTTATTACAAAGGATAACGTTACTATCGTAATTAATGCTCTTTTATATTTTCAGGTAACTGATCCGATCAGAGCGATTTATGAGATTGCAAACTTGCCTGATGCTATAGAAAAATTAACTCAAACCACTCTGCGAAACGTAATTGGTGAAATGGATTTTGACGAAACATTGGCATCCAGAGACACAATTAATAACAAATTAAGGATAATTCTTGATGAAGCAACACACAAATGGGGTGTAAAAGTTAACAGGGTTGAACTTCAGGATATTAATCCACCTGCTGATATTCAAGAAGCGATGGAAAAACAAATGAGAGCAGAACGAGACAGAAGGGCTGCTATTCTTATATCAGAAGGTGCAAAAAAATCTGCCATATTAGAAGCTGAAGGTGTTAAAGAATCTGAAGTGAACAAAGCAGAAGGTGACAAGCGCGCTGCCATTCTTAGAGCAGAAGGGGATGCTAAAGCTAAAATTTCTATTGCTCAAGCTGAAGCTGAGGCAATTAAACAGATAACTCAAGCAATTGCTGCCGGAAAAGGTGATCCTACTTCTTACTTAATAGCTATTAAATATATTGAAACTCTAAGAGAAATGGTATCCGGTCAAGATAACAAAGTGATTTATCTGCCATACGAAGCTACAGGAGTTTTAAGTTCTATAGGTGGTATAAAAGATATGCTTGAAGCCAACAAGCCACAAAAATAAACTCATAAAAAGAATTCATAAATAATTTTGTGTAAACCTCCGAAAAGTAGTAAATTTAAAACGGAGGTTTTTCACATAGAGAGCTACTAAAAGATGAGTCAGCAGCCTCTGAGATAGATTCTAAGTATGGCATCACGACAAAAACTATTCATAATTGGCATAATTAATTTTTAAATGGTATTAAGGAAATAAAGAGAAATAACAAAAATGGTCAAGGCGGTTATTTAGAATTTAATTAATTACTCTTTAATTATTTAAGCTTTTCTATTTTTATGCTATAGTATATAGTTAGTATAATTTTAAAGTAAAATATAAGCTATGAGCAGCACAAACGAAAACAAACCATCAGAAGAAAAAGTAAAAATACTAATAGTCAGGCTAAGTGCAATAGGTGATGTAGTACATTCTTCACCTATATTAAATGCAATAAAATCCAAGTATCCAAATGCTACAATAGGTTGGCTTGTAGAAGACAAAGCCACGGATTTAATAATAAATAATCCCCTTATAAATAATGTACATATCTTGCCAAAAACAAAATGGAAAAAACAAAAAAACCTGGCAAATATAAAAGAATTTTTTGCATTAATTAAAGAATTAAGAAAAGAAAAATACGATATAGCAATAGACTTGCAAGAACTCTTTAAAAGTGGCATAATGACATTTCTGAGCGGTAGCCCAAGAAGAATCGCACATGCCAAAACAAGAGAATTTGCAGATCTCTTTGTTAACGAAAAACTAAAAGCCCATGATATATTTGATACTGAAAGAATGGTAGTCGACAGGTACCTGGAACCTGCAAGGTACCTTGGGGCTAGCACTGAAGAAGTGAAATTTTCACTACCACCTGTTCCAACAGAAGATAAACAACATGTAGATGCCCTGTTAAGTCAGGTTAGCAAGCCTATAGCAATTTTATGCCCTTCAACAATATGGAAAACAAAGCATTGGATTGATGAATACTGGGCAGTACTACTTGATGAGCTTCAAAATAACTATGATGTCATATTTATAGGCGCCACATCAGACAAAGAGCTTGTAGAAAAAATCGTCTCTCATTCCAAGACAAAAAATTATACTTCACTTGTAGGAAAAACGTCTTTGCTTCAATTAATAGAAGTGTTCAACAGAACAGAAATAATGGTCGCACCCGATACAGGACCCGCACACATTGCAGATGCAACAGGCAAGCCCACAATTTTTACAATATTTGGTTCAACCGCAATTAACAGAAGTAGACCATATGGAGAAAAACATATTGCGTTTTCTGCCGAACTGGCATGTCAACCTTGCTTTAAGCGTAGTTGTCCAAGAAAAGATTTTAATATGGAATGCGTAAAATTAATTACTCCTGATATAGTACTAAATTCAATCAAAGATAAGTTTACATATCCCCTATGAAATGGTATAAAAATTATATAAAATGATAGGATATGATAATGTTCTCAAACTTTTATAAAAGATGGAAAAGAATCTTTAACAGATACCAAAGACGCATCGGACGCTTAGAAAATAGTGTTATGGATGACGTTCACAACTTTAAAGAAGTTTTTGAAAGAAATTATGTTCTGGAAAAAGAAATAGCAGAAAGAACACTGGAGTTAAACCAGGCAAATAAAAGCATATTAACGTTAAAACATATATTATCAACAATGAATTCCTCAGAGCCTCTTTCAGAGGTTTTAAAAACTATTGTAAATCGCCTGGCAAATGATGTTGGTTATGTATGCTGCATGATCTTTCAATTAAATCAAACCGGACCGTTTAAAGGGCTAAAAGTAAGATCAATTACGGATAATGAATATGCTAAAAAAATTAATGAAATACTTGGAGAAGATATTAAAAATATTGAAGTCTGCTATGATATTAAAAACAATGCAATGGTCGAAGCTATAAATGACAGCAATATAATTAACATCAAAAAATTTAGCGTATTATTCGACTCTGCGGTTCAAAACATTGAAGAAAAGAAACTACAAGCTCTGGACGGTTTGTTAAACAAACGCTCAATATCAATTCTTCCAATAAAAGTGCAAGACGAAGATTTTGGTTGCCTGGTTGTTGTATCAGTAAGAAGTGAAATAACAAACACAGAAAAGAATTTTCTCTCATTGCTGGCCGGACAAATGGAACTAGCCGTAACTATAGCTAATTTGTTCGAGCAAATCAGAGAGCAAGCTATTACTGACGGATTAACCGGCCTATATAACAGAAGACATTTTGATCAGTGCCTTGTAACCGAAGCAGATAGAGCAATAAGGTTAAATCAGCCATTTTCCGTAATATCATTAGATTTAGATCATTTAAAATTTATAAATGACAACTATGGTCATGCTGCCGGTGATGCAGCTATAAAACGAATTGGTGAAGTATTAAAAATGAACGCCAGATCAATTGATATACCTTCAAGATTTGGCGGTGAAGAATTTACAATAATTCTGCCTGGGATTGATACAGAAGGTGCAATGGTCGCAGCAGAGCGCTTGAGAATAGCTATTGAAACCTCGCCATTACCTGGTGTTGGGACAATAACAACAAGTGTAGGTGTTGCAACGTTTTTAAGACATACTGATTCGATTGGTGAAATATTAGAATTGGTTGATCAAGCACTTTATAAAGCCAAAAGAAACGGTAGAAATCAGGTTCAATTGGCTTCTCTAAAAGAAGAAATGAACTGGCAAGTTATGGCGCTTCTTACATTTGTAGATATTTTAACAAAGCAAAGAGTGCCCATTAACAAAGAATTAGCAGATGATTTAATCGAAAAGCTCAAAAAAGCTCCTAATGACGAGCAGGATCTACAGGACTTTTTGTATTATATAGTTGACTCTCTAACATTTACTTTTGAGCCGGCTTATCAAAGAAAAGATATACAAGAAAAAATTGAAATAGCTGCTGAAATGGCAAAAAGGCTAAATATGTCAAGAGGTGAGAGAGATTGCCTAAAGCTAGCCATACTACTAAATGATGTAGGTAAAATGATGGTACCGGAAGATTTACTTTTAAAACCCGGTCCTTTAGATGATGAAGAGAAAAAAAGAATTATAAAAGACCCAGTTACAGCAGCAAAAGAAATTCTGGAGCCGTTAAAACCATCGGCTTGTGTAGTTAATATTATGGAAAGCTACAAGGAATGTTGGGATGGAACAGGTTATCCTGGCGAATTAAAAGGCAGTCAAATACCTTTAGCGTCCAGAATAATATCTGTTATCGATGCATATTTTGCAATGACAAGCGATCGACCCTACCGAAAAGCTCTGGCGCATGAACAAGCTGTGCAAATATTAAAAGAAAGCGCTAATATCAAATGGGATGAGCGATTAGTATTTATGTTTGTCGAAATTATGGAAAAGAAGAAAAATAGTGTCATAACAGATAAAAAGTAGTAGTAAAAGCACAATAATGATGAAACTAAGAGGGCTAAGACGTTAGCCTCTAGAATTTTGCTTGTAAAACTTTTTTGCGATTTTGCTAGACAAGTTACTATTTAATTATTAACAATTTGAAATAAGAAAATAAGGGCATACCAGAAACTTTGTTTTTTACAAAACTACATAATGTAAAGTTAAGTTGAATAGTTATTCAGCAAATGCGAGTAGAAAAGTAAGATTTATGTAGGAGGAACAATGTTAAAACTTACAGACACATTTATGAAATTAGGAAAAGATCTTTTTAAAATCCACGAACCATACACACTAAAAGAAAAAAGTGTATTTGGAGAAATGGAGCAAGAACTTTCAGCTTGTATGACAGAAAAAAAATATTCTTTTAAAAATGTAATGGCTAAAATGATAGAGCTCAAGAAAGACATTATGGAAGACAGTGCAATAACATTATCTACTGTTAAATTAAGCAACTTGGTTGACAAATTCAGAAAAACAGCAGTGCCATATTATGATGATTTGGCAAAGTGGGAAAAAGCAGCATATAGTAAAACTTTCAGTTTAGTTGCTGATGTAATGAAAAAACTTGGTCCTGAAAATTATATTACAGCTTCCGGTAAAGAAATACACGGCTATGTAACTAAAGTTAGCGACGAAATGGTAACAAGCTTAAAAGAAGACGGCATACTGCCAAAATCTCACTACGTAGAGGTCGATAAAATCAACCAGTTAATCGCAGATAAAATCACATATGATTTAGTTAAATCTTGCGACATTGATGCATTACCTCAAGCTGCAGAAGAAACTGCAAATGTACAAGCACTTGTTCCAAATTTGTCATAAGCCCTTATACAACTTGAAATTTTAATGACCTTAATAAATTGATACTCTCTATTATTGATGGCTCATCGAATATTTCAAGAGAAATTTGAGGATTAAGCTTGTATTTACGTAGATAATCAGAAATCTTAACAAAGTTTATGGTACCTTTTATTAAAGATTTATGAGAATCATACCTAGAACAATTATTATGAAAGTGCATATATCCAACTCTGTCTGCGCATTTCTCTATCCAATGAGAAATGTGCAGATTTGAGTATACATTAACATGTCCAACATCAAGGCATATCTTAAGGTATGAATTATTAACATTATCAATTATTTCATTTAATATATCCGGGTGAGGCTCATAAGTATTTTCTAAAAAAACTTGTATATCCAAATCAGAAAAAATCTTAATATACTCCTGCCAAAATTTACTTTGGCGTTCTATAAAATAATTGTTATAAAACCCCAATTTTATTTGCGAATTATACGAGGTATGAAAAACAATAGCATTAACATACAATTCCTGTGCCGCATGAATAATTTGCTCATAACGTTTGAGAGTAAACGCTTTAACGCCGGGCTCCATCGCTATCGGGTTTAGGTCATAAAATGGCGCATGTAATGTTATATCAGGTGTAAAAGAGTAAAAAGCCCTTTTAAATTCTTTTAAAGTAGGCTCAAATTTGTTTTCCAGTATTTCAGGGTCAACAAAATCACAGATTTCTATACCAGTCCCAAGGGTTTTAGCCAGCTTTATCGAATTCTCAATATTTTCTTTCGAGCACGAAGAGATTAATAACTTTAAATCTTTATTACTCATTTTTATATCCTTTAACTTGTAGAAGAAATAAATTTATGGAACAATACTTTCTACTTTTGCATTATTAAGCAAAAACTGTTTTAAACCTGTAAACCTATTCTTTGTATCGTTACGCCGTACTGATTGAATCAATCCAGGCTTGTTACCTACAAGTATTACAAGTTTTTTTCCTCTGGTAACTGCCGTATAAATTAAATTTCTTTGCAACATTACATAATGTTGACTGTGTACTGGTATTATAACTACCGGATATTCACTGCCCTGACTTTTGTGTATTGTTATAGCGTAGGCATGTGTTATCTCATCCAGCTCATCAAAACCGTATTGAACTTCGCTTTCATCATAAATGATGGTTAATTCTTCTTGTTCAGTATCAATGTGCTTAATCTTTCCAATATCACCGTTAAAAACATTTTTTTCGTAATTATTAACGGTTTGCATTACTTTATCATTAACTCTATAAATAGAATTAAATTTTTTTATAAAAAGCCCTTTGGGATTTAGAATTTTTTGTATTTCTTTATTTAAAGACTCTACACCGATTACACCTTTGTACATAGGCGATAAAACCTGAATTTCGGTTAATGGATTAAATCCAAACTTATTCGGCACAGATTCTTTTATTAATTTTTTTATTACGTTTAATGCGTTTTCCGGCTTATTTGATTCTATAAAATAAAAGTCTGTCGTGCTTGGCTCGTTAACTTTAGCTCTCGGATAATCGGGTAACCTGCCGCAATTGATTCTTTGGGCATTTAAAGCTATGTTACTACCTTTTTCCTGCCTAAAGATCTTTTCTAATTTACATACAGGTATTTTTTTTGATTCTATTATATCTTTTAAAACATTTCCCGGTCCTACGGAAGGTAATTGATCTTTGTCACCGATAAATATTAGTACTGCATGCTCCGGTAAAGCTTTAATCAATGCATTTGCAAGAAATAAATCAAGCATACTGCTTTCATCAACAATAAATACTTCACCTCTAAGCTTTGACTTTGCACCATATTTAAACCTACCGCTAAAAGGATCAAACTCAAGTAATCTATGAATAGTACTGGCTTCACTTTCAGTAGATTCAGATAATCTTTTAGCCGCCCTGCCGGTTGGCGCGCATAAGTGCGCTCTCTGGTTATTATCACTATAAATATTCAATATTAATTTGGTTATTGTTGTTTTACCAACTCCAGGTCCGCCTGTTATAACCAAAACATTATTTTTTACGGTCATTTTTATTGCATCTGCCTGCTCTGGCGCGAGTTTAAAATCATTTTCACTTTCAAACTTATCTATATAATCCTGAGCGTCTACATCTTTGCAAGGCGGTTCATTTTCATTTAAGAATAAAAGTTTTTGAGTAATTTCTTTTTCTATATTATAAATAATGTCTAAATAAACATACTCTTGGTTGTCTAGTAGCTTTGTTTTTATTAATTTTCCACCGTTAATCATACCATTTACACTCTGAGCAACAAGCTTTTGACTAATATCCAGGAGATAAGCAGCCTTTTTTATCAAATCTTCATAAGGAAAAGCGCAATGACCATCCTTTTGAATTTCATTTAAAACATGCAATATACCGGCATTGATTCGATTTTCAGAGCATTTAGAAATATATAAATTTTGAGCAATCAAATCTGCTTGCTTAAACCCTATCCCTTTAATATCTTCAACAAGCTGATAAGGATTTTCTTTAATTTTATTTACAGAATGTTTACCATATTCTTTATAAATCTTTAAAGCTTTTGTAGCAGTTAATTCTTTGCCGAAATTTAAGACTATATCTTTTATTGCCTTGTGTTCTTTCCAACTCTTTTGAATTTTTTCTAGCTTTGACTCGCCAAAACCTTTTAATGCTAATAATCTGGAAGGTTCTTTATCTAAAATTCTAAAAATGTTTTTCCCGTATTTTTCTGTTAAAATACCGGCATAATGCCTGCCAATTCCTTTTATTAAGCCCGACCCCAAAAACTTTTTAATACTTTCAGGTGTTTCCGGGTAGGATGTTGCTATATCACACGCCTGAAACTGCTTGCCGTATTCTTTATTTTCTATCCAGCTACCTTTAGCCTTGATACTTTCACCTTCGTTTAACCTTGTTCCATTAGTAGTTAAAGTTATCTCGTTTTCTTTTTCATCAATAACTTGTACTACAATGAAGCCTGTGTCTTCTGACCAGTAGGTTACTTTATCTATGTAGCCTTTAATGCTTTCGATTTTTTGATCCATTATTTTTCAATTTTAATTATGTTAATTTATTTTAATTATTACAAAAAAAGTGTTATAAATGCAAAAAAATTGGGAATAAATATAATAGAAGCTATAAATAAATTCAAATTAGTACTAAAATATAAAAATTAACCGAAAGGAGTGGTGGACTAGGCAAAAAAACTTTATACGTCAAAATTGAATGTTGAAAATTTACAAGGTAAGAAAATCCCCTTTAGTGCAAAATTAAATTTTAGTTTTACAGAGATATCCTGAAGATTCTGGAATAGCAGAATCTTCAGGATATTAATTTTTGCTGCAGGCATTGGCTAGGTTAATTAGCATTCAAAATAGGTTACCTCGGCAATAGTAAGTCAATTACATAATTGATATTTTAGATTCAGCTGTGCTTTCACTACTTGAATTCATTTAAGCAAGAGAGTGCAATTCCGTAAAGATTAGAGTTGTTAAGGTTATTGGATTTTTTAGCCTCTTTTAGTTTACCATAAAAGCTAAAAGCTAGCTCGGTAAATTTTGATGGATTTAAATCTCCTATTTCGTTATTGGTAACGGAACGAACAGCATTAGATTCATTAAGTTTTGATCCAATTAACCGCAAAGGCTTGTTGTCGAATAAAGCCAATTTTATAAATTCTCCCTTAACGGTCCCTATCTCTTTATTTTTTGCAAAGCTCGCTCCACAGGTAGAAGTAATCACAGTTCCATCGTCATAGAGTTTCTTCTTTTCTATTGGACGTTCACTCTCTGGAACTACAGCTCCATTATCATATATCTCTGCTCTATCTACAACTTTATTAGCGCTAGTGATAGTAATACCTTTATTGTATTTATATGTTGTCTTTAATAATTTGGGCGGGTGCGGGTACAGACCTTTAAAACTAGTTAAGTGCATATTTTTTGTCCTCTTTACTTTATGTTTTAATTTTTAACAAAGTGATCAATCTTATCTATTAAATCTTTTGGTATAAAGCCTATCGGGTTATTTTTTTCTTTTTCAGCCTTTTTCTTGCATAATAGAAAACTTATTACATCTTTGTGCTTATGCTCCTTCTTTTTATGGTGCATGCAAGATCATGAAGGTTTTTATATAGCTCATCATTATTAAGAGTTGTATTGCATAGATCTTTAGCCCTGTTAAAAAATTCTTTAGCGTAATCTTTGAATTTTTCTTTTGCAATACCTTCAGTCCCGAGCTTGGTTTCTTTTGAAATAGATTTAATTGGAGAGTCATCAAGTTTTCTATTGCACGTATATTGTAAAAATAAGTCACCCGCTTTAAAGAGGTTATCTTTATTGCTCTGATTTATTTCTAATCTAATTAATTCTGGTTGAAGATTTTGATCATCTGGCAAATATTCATCTAACTTTAAGTCATCTCTAGTGGCAGATAAGCTAGTTTGAATATCTTCAGAATCATATTTTTCAATAAAATTAACACCGTCTTCTTGCCTTGTCAATCTCTTGTGATAAAGGCTTAATCTATTTGGAAGCCGTATATCAAAATGTATGTTATACTTTTGGACCAATTCTTTGGCTTTCTTTGTTGGACGTATTAGCTGCAATTCATGCCTTACCATTGTTTCAATTGTTTTAGCATCTGGTCCAGTAAAATTTTCACTTAAAGTTACCTCATCATCGCCATCTTTAAAATATTTATCCAGTGTAAATAACATCTTGCTTTGCTTAGATGATTTTGATGAGTTATCTTTACTAATAGTAGGATTAAAAGTATTATAATCTACTATTTCAGTTTTTACGCTGTATCCTTCTGGAGCACCTTGATTATATTCATAATCTGCTAATGCTTTAACTGAGTCTTTGGGTCCAGTAATTTTTTGAGTTGAAATTGCTACTATTGATGAATCACTCTCTTTAGAAAATATTTTGCTCATAGTACGTGAATCCAGTACTCTATTAAGACTACTCAATTGCATAATTTTTCCTTCTTTTTTTATTCTTAATCATAACAATAAATTATAATCAAAAGTAAATAATTATTCTCAATATATGAATTTGTTTAAAGAACTTATTCGTAATAAAATTCCTATTTCTAAGAATTGTTACACTAACTCAAAAATACTTTTCAGATTTTTCACTCGTGTAAAAGCTAATAAAATAAACTATTCTCTGAAAAGAGTAATCTGAAATTTAATTGAGTAC
>JANQLL010000176.1 GCA_028280605.1 Candidatus Gastranaerophilales bacterium | reverse complement strand
TCCGGCAGCTCAAAGCCGGATGATTTAAAGATTTATAAAGAAGTATCCGCTGTTGCGAAGGTGGCTGATGCTGCTTTAGCAGGCGATACTGATATTTTAGAAGATAATAAAAAAGAAAATAAAATAGAAGATACTTTTAGCGATGAAAATAATCAGATAAATAATAATATAATAGATATAAATAACAGCAAAAAAGAAGGATTAAACAAGAAAAAGCCTTATTATTAGTGAAGCTTAATGTAAAAATTAAGAAAATTTATTACAACGATAACTTTTTGCAGTGCAAAGGGAGTTTTATCGTTGTCTTTATTTTATACGACCTATAAAAAATAAAAATTCACTTTATTCAACCTTGTTAAATCTAATCAAATAGGCTATATTCAAAAAGGACCATCTAAAATAAATTTTGAATCAGAATAAATATCAATAGATATTTTAAAGTTAGTACACAGAGAAAACAAAGTATGCGGAGTTTGTCAGTTTGGGAACAGTAGGATATATATATTCTTATAGAGTCAAAAATCCTGATTGGCAAGTTGAAACAAGACTTCAAAAAGAGAAAATCAGAGACTATTGCACGCAAAACTCTTTAGGCTTACTAAAACTCTACGAAGAACCTATGACAAGCAGACCTGACAACAAACCTATACTAAAAAAATTATTAAACGATGCAAAACTCAAGTCCTTTTCCTCACTGGTAATAATAGACCTGGACAGATTTGGAAAAGACGATCAAGTAAAAAATAATATCTCAAAATGGCTATCACAAAATAATATAAAGCTAATCACAATTAGCGAACCAATGCGGGCAGTTTCTACAAGCCTTACAGAATCAGCTAAAATACAGCGCATAAAGCAAAAAGTAAAAGATATCCCCTCATTGCCGGAAGTCGTAACAAAAGTGGTCAGATTAGTTCAAGACCCAAATTCTTCAGCATCAAATGTAGGAAAGGTGATATCCCACGACCCGGGTCTTACTGCCAAAGTGCTTAAACTCGTAAATTCAGCATATTACGGATTCCCTAAGCAAATAAGCTCAATTCAACATGCCATAATGATTCTGGGTTTTGCAACAATGAGAGGGCTTGTATTGTCATCTAGTGTTGTCAAAATTTTTACCCCCAAAAGTACCGGCATGGCATCGCTGGATTATAAAAAATTCTGGAAACATTCATTGCTAAGTGCAATTGCAGCCAAGGTGGCAGATGGCCATACAGACAAACAAGCAGAAGACGATATATTCAGTGCAGCAATTATGCACGATATAGGCAAGATTATACTTGAGCAATACGACCACGAAAATTATGTACAGGCTTTAAAGCAAGCCCCGGAGCCATTAAATTATAAAATGGTTTTAAACAGTGAAAAATCAAATTGTGCAGTAACTCATTGTGAAATAGGATCAATAGTTGCACAAGGCTGGAACTTGCCGCAAAGTATAACTGATGTGATATTACACCACCATACCCCACTCTTATCCGCTGATTATAAGAACCTGACATCTATGGTTTATTTGGGAAATATTTTATCTCATCTTGCACTTAAAGAAACTGCATTGGACATTAACTTAATAGATATGTCAGTATTAAATTACCTGGGAATTGATACTGACAGTTTATTGCTGATTTATTCCGAGATTCTTGAAAAGTCCGAGACAATGGAAGGTATGGACGATTTCTTCGAGTAATCAGTACCTTATATAACAGATTTAGGTGTAATATCTTGGCTACGTTACTTTCTCTTGATTTTTTAACAGAACTAACATTAATATCCTCTCAAAGTGATTCTTCTGATAAGTTTGTCAGAGAAGCTAGTTGTTTATTTAATAGATATTATAATTTTGATAAGTTAAAAATATTTATATATAACAAAAAAGAAGATTATATTTATGATTTTTCAAAGGAATGGCAGGTTTTAAGCAAAGAAGAAAGTTATTTTAAAAATATTATAAGCAATACAGAAATTTATTATAATGATACTGCTTTTAAAACTCTATATTTAAACAATAAAATATTTGATTTTAATAGTAATAAAGAAATTGAAGTCCATAAAAACTCTAAAATACATATTATCCTTAAAATAGATAATAATACAATCGCCCTATTAGATTTCTCCACCCAATATAGAACCGAGTTAATGACAAGTGACCTTAGGTATCTGGAAATTGCATCTGCGCAAATAACATCGTTTATAAAATTATATCTGGATAAACGCAATCTTATAAGAGAAATAGACTATCACCAAATAACCAGAGAGCTGTTAAGCCATTTTGAAAAACGGCTAAGCTTTAATAACATAGGGCGCATACTTGGTGAGTTGCTCGATAGGTTTTTAACAGGGCATCTTGTTTATATATTTGCAAAACCAAAAAGTAATAAACATAAACTACTCTGGCCAAAGAATTGTATAGTACCCGATATCTATAATGTTTTATCAACTGTCAATGACGGGTATAAAATACTAAAAGATAGAAACACCGGCGTTTTTACGATTAAAGTCTCTGATAATACCAGTTTTTATATTGTTGTATATGATAGGGACACTAAGCTATTAGCCGATGATATTAAATACTTAGCTCAAATATCCGCTCAACTTGAGCTAGCTATGCAAAAAGCTTATGTATATGCTCAAAAGGTAAGAGAAGCTAATATTGACAGTTTAACATCCTTGAATAACAGACGAGCATTTGATAATAGATTACCTGAGTTAATAGAAGAGTCGCTTAAAACCAATATGCCTTTAAGCTTTTTACTTTTAGATATTGATTACTTTAAAGTTATAAATGATCAATACGGGCACCTGGCAGGGGATTGTGTTTTATCACAGGTGGCTCAAATTATTAAAAAGCAAATAAGGTTAAATGACTTTGCTGCTCGGTATGGCGGCGAAGAGTTTGCAATAATTTTGCCTGATACAACCATTGACGAGGCTGTTATAATAGCAGAGCGTATACGTAAATCCATTGATGATAATAGGTTTTATTATAAGGAGGATAGCTTTTTAACTTCATCGCTCAGTATTGGCGTTAGCTCTATTGATAACAGCTGTAATAATACCAAACTATTAGTACAACAGGCTGATAATGCCCTTTATACAGCCAAGCAAAACGGACGAAATAAAGTTGTAGAAAGCTGAACTGTATTATCTACAGGGATTATGCAGCAGCTTGACGTAAAGCTTTATTGCCATTGATTTTTATCCTTAAATTTTTTTGTTGGAAAGTTTTTTTAGCTTTATAAAGTGAT
>JANQLL010000142.1 GCA_028280605.1 Candidatus Gastranaerophilales bacterium | reverse complement strand
AAATTTATGGCAATCATCGAATTTATCTCTTATTATATCGATTTCTTCCAGTATTTTTTCATTTAATTCACTCAGGGTGTTAACTGCACGAATCTGCTGTGTGGAAAATTTAGCCCTTATTTCGTCGGGTATTTTTGTGCTGACGAGTGAATAAGTTTTCTTTGCAATGTTTATTAAGCCTTCTGCTGTTGTTTTAAAGCTTGGGCTATCGGACTTGGGCTTTCTTGCATGCCATTTTTTGGCTGCTCTTCTTTTTTCCACGCTTTCTATTATATTCATTGCAAAGCTTTGAATTCCCATGTTTATAAATTCCATCTTTTGAATCAAGAATTTACTCCAGTTGCCTGTTCGCATAATGTGCATATACTCTTTGCCTACAGTGTCAAATTGCATTTCTGAAGTTTTTATTGCTTCAAGCAAGCGGTCTTTGTAGCCCAGGAGATCACAGTTTTTGGCAAAGCGGCGCAGGAGGACAATTTTATTACGCAGTCTGTAATACAGGATTGATGCGTATTTATCGTTGTCCTTTTGGCATGTGCCTTCAGTTTTTGCAGCTTGTTTTTCCAATCAACCAGCCCTCGGTTTTTTAATCCAAATTTTGCTTAATATATTTTATATTTGTTTAATCGAAGAGAATTCCCCGACCCTTGGGTCGTAATTTATGCAAAGCTTTGCTTTGCAGTATAATAAATGTATGAGTGAGCATATAATAAAAAGTCATAATAAGACATTATTGTTGTATCATCTTGTTTTTCCAGTAAAGTATCGCCTTCAAAGTTTTTTCTGACGAAGTTGAAAAAATTTTGAAGGTACTATGTAGCGAAATAGAAAATTGTTATGAGATAAATTTTATAGAAGTAGGAGCAGATGAAGATCATGTTCATTTTTTAGTACAAAGTGTTCCAACATTATCTATAACAAAAATTGTAACCGTAATAAAAAGCGTAACAGCAAGAGGTATATTCAAAGAACATCCTAAAATACGTAAAGAACAGCTTTGGGGAGGGAATTTTTGGACAAGCGGTTATTATGCAAATACAGTAGGCAAGCATAATAATGAAAAAACAATTCAAGAATATGTCCAAAATCAAGGTAAAAAGTATGAGAAACTTTATAGAGGGCAGCTTAAGCTATTCGAAGGTCTCCCTTAGATACCCCGTACCCTTGGGTCGGGGTTATTCATTATGTATTATAGCAATTTTTTAAAATGATTTCACGCCGGATTTTGGATTATCAGAAAAAAGGACTATTTTGTTAAATTATTGTTACATTAGAGTTATTAAATATACAGAAGAAAGAAAAGAAGAAATTTTGCGAGAGTATTGAGCAAATCTAAAAACTTAATCTTTGAGAAAATTCTGATATCTTTGCCTGGCTTTAAAGTAGGTTTCTCTGGTTAACACCATATAAATATGCAGTTCGTCTTCTTTTACATATTCTGCTCCAAAACGTTGATGAAAGGCAATAACTGTTTTGTTTTCCTTTCTAACGTCAATATCCGCATATTTTAAGCTAAGTGTTTTAAAGGCAAAATCGTACATTAATAATACACTTTCAATAGAAAAAATTGGCGGGGCGCTTTTTTTCATTATCCAGCTTCCCGGAGTAAATCTTTCATTGGTAATATTATACATTCTTCCCAGTCCGTATGGCTTTCCTTTTTTATCTTGGAAAACAACATAATATTCATCCGGTTTTTCTTTATATTTTTTAATAAACTCTATTTGATCTTTAATATTACCAGATACAGTCGAAATATGTTCATTTAGTTCAGGATCAGTCCTTAATTCAAATATGAATTCAGCATCGCTTTCATCAACTTCCTTAAAATTTAATGTCATTCCTTCAATAAATTTTGGAAATTTCGGTAGTTTATTTGCCATTTTTTGCCTTCTCTCACTTAGTTGTTATCAAATATTTATATATATTAAAGTAAAAAAATAAAATTTGCCAATTAATGCTTATTATACTCCTCATCAATTAAATTTTAGATTACTCTTTTGAATGAGCTTATAAAAAGTAAAATTGACCATTTAACTTTTTAACGCTCCCGCTTCGCAATTC
>JANQLL010000130.1 GCA_028280605.1 Candidatus Gastranaerophilales bacterium | reverse complement strand
AAGATAGCTAGTTGCCAGGGCGCTTTTTTTTGTTTTTATTTGTGTATTTATGTTATAATTTTTTTAAAGATTACACATAAAAGTGTATTTTTTTCTCTGGTCGATTGGGGATATTACTAAGCTTTTTTCTAGGAAGTAGGATGTAATAATTATATGCTTTTGCCTTTAAAAAATTTAAAAAACAACTATAATTGTAAATTAAGAAATAGTAGACGTCAGGGGTCAAAGGAGCTTTCTTTTAAATGTTCGGAGTTTTTCTTTAATCGTGGTAATTTTCTTACTTCAGTGAGGACAATGGATTTTGCTAGAGACTTGAATTCTAAGCTTGTTGTTAATAATCGCGGTATGAAAAGAGAGTCTTATGTTAAAAATGTAAATGGAGAAGCTTTTAGTTGGACTTCTAAATATGGAAGTGTTACTGTTAACTGTTCAGATTTTGCAGTTACGGATGGTATGAATGAAAAAGGTTTATCTGGAGCTATTCTTTGGTTGATGGAGACTAAATTTGCTCAGTCTGGTCAGAAGCCTGTTTTATCTTATGCTAAGTGGATACAGTATTTTCTTGATAATTGTGAGGATGTTGAACAGGTTATTAATGAATCTAAAAATATTGATATTGTGCCGTATGTAAAAGAAGGCTTTAACGAAAATAATCCAGCTCCTTTACATGCTATTTTTCACGATAAAAAAGGCGAAACCGCTATTTTGGAATATAAAGAGGGGAATTTACATATTTATGAGCCGAAAGTAAATCCAGTATTAACTAATGACCCTTTTTATCCTGAACAGATTCAGAATTTTGAACAATATAAAGAAAAAACATTAATTAGTGAACCAACAGATTCAAAAGATAGGTTTATTAACCTTTCATTGCTTTTGGATAAAATAAATCCGCACTCTATCTCTACAAAAGTAATAGATAATATTAATAAAATTTTAGACCATGTAACTATTAAGCCAAAGGAAAGTCTTAAAGAATCTTTTTCCACTTTATGGAGCGTTATTAGAGACCATGGGAACCTTACTTATTATTTTAAACTATCTGACTCTTCTTTTTTTAATAATTGTATAGATTTAAAAAATATCGATTTTTCAGCTTAAAAAAATGTACAAGCAATTAATTGTTAAAGATAAATTTTTTGGTGATTTTACAAAACTTTTTATTATAGAATAATTTTTTGTTAAAATTTTTTTTATTTAATTTTTACTTTTTTATATTTATCTCTTTTTAAAGTCTGTTTTTTTTAATGTTTGATAATGTTTATCACTATTTTTATATCTTATATATATATTATAACAGACTTTAAATAATATTTCATAAAAAATATAAGGATGTTACAATAAATTATCAATTTATTGTAATTATATTGTTCTTTTGATTTTATAGTAAAGTAGAAAAAATAAAAGGATAAAAATAAATGGCATTTGGATTAAAAACAATAGGTAATTTTATTACAACGTATAGCAGGTATTCTAAAAGTGCGGGAAGTAAAACTAAAGAGGCTGCTAAATTTGCAGAAAGAGCTACTGGTTCTAAATGTTCTCTAAAAGCAGTTTGGGGTCAAGATGTAAAATCAGCAAGTATGTCATCAACTCAAGCAAGTGATGCTAGAGCTAAACCTTTTGATTATGGAGCTGCGATGAGACGTGCTCATTTAGCAAATATCAATGGTCAGGTACCAACAGAATATAAAAGTATAGGAACACAAACTAATCTGCCGATGTGATAACTAGAACTTTAACAGGTAAATAAAAAAGAAAAAATATCATAAAAAACGATTACCCCACCGGACCTTGACCGGTGGGGTTGTTGCGAGACCTTGGCTCGCAACTTTTATTTATATTATAATAATCACGTTAGATTCTGTGGGTAAGGAAAGTATAAATATGCTAGATATAAAAGAAATTAGAGAAAATCCGGAAAAGGTTAATGAACTGCTGAAAAGACGCGATGAGAACTTGTCTATTGATAGTGTTATAGAGATTGACAAAGACAGAAGAGCGCTGCAAGGTCAGGTTGATGAATTGAGAGCGCAGAGGAAAAAGACATCACAGGAGATTGGTAACCTGAAAAAACAGGGACAAGATACTTCTGAGGTGGAAAAGCAGGTTAAGGGTATCGGTGATCAGATTAAACAACTGGAAGTGAAAGAAAAAGAATTAGTTGAGTCTCAAAAGATGGCTCTGTTGAATATACCGAACACGCCCGCAGAAGATACGCCTATTGGTAAAACCGAAGATGATAATGTGATATTAAAAACCGTTAATGAACCTGTTAATTATTCTTTTGAGCCAAAAGCTCATTGGGATGTGGCTACTGGTTTAGGGCTGTTGGATTTTGAGCGTGGGGTTAAAATATCAGAGTCTCGCTTTACTATTTATAAAGGTGCCGGGGCTAGACTTGAAAGAGCTTTTATTAATTTCTTTTTAGATTTGCATACGCTAGAGCATGGCTATACTGAAGTTTTACCGCCGTTTTTGGTTAACTCTGCCGCGATGACCGGGACCGGGCAATTGCCTAAGTTTAAAAACGATATGTATAAATGCGAGGAAGAGGATTTATTCTTAATCCCTACTGCGGAAGTCCCGCTGACCAATATTTATATGGATGAGATCCTGAAAGAAGATCAGCTGCCTATGTATATGACTGCTTATACACCTTGCTTTAGAAGAGAAGCGGGTTCTGCGGGTAAAGATACAAGAGGATTGATCAGACAGCATCAGTTTAATAAAGTGGAGCTGGTTAAGCTTTGTAAGGCTGAAAACAGCGAAGAAGAACATGAAAAACTTACTGCTGACGCTGAGAAGGTTCTTGATTTGCTGGAATTGCCTTATAGAACGATTCAACTGTGTACTGCGGATTTGGGCTTTAGTGCGCAGAAGTGCTATGATTTAGAAGTTTGGATGCCTTCTTCTAATTGCTATAGAGAGATATCCAGTTGTAGTAATTTTGGTGATTATCAGGCTAGAAGAGCTAACTTAAAATATAAGGCTAAAGGCGCTAAGAAGCCTGAATTTGTACATACTATTAATGGATCAGGATTGGCTGTTGGTCGTACTTTTGCTGCTATATTAGAGAATAATCAGCAAGAGGACGGGTCTGTATTAATACCAAAGGTTTTGCAAAAGTACTTTGGTGGTAATCAATATATTAATAACCGTTAGTTAATAGTTATTAATACTGGCTGATGCTGCCTTTAAGCATTGCTATATGTATAATTTTAAATTATAATAACTTATGAAAATAAAATAACGCTGGAGAATAAGTTTCCTAGGTGCAGTTAAGCCTTTATATCCATTTAATAAAGGCTTGCGCGGTGCAAAGGTTGGCAACTTTGTATTTGTTAGTAACTGCCTAGGAAGGAGATGGAGCTATGAATCTTTCGTTGAATACGAAATGCTTCGTTTGTATAGCGTTCTTTGGCACAATCATTGTACTTGCAGCGCTAAACAAAATAGCCGCTAGTGATGTAGCGACTATTGTAAGCTTCTTTCTAACTAATGTTTTAAAATAAAATGTTAGTTGCCAGTTGAGGGTTGCCGCCCTCTTCTCCGGTAATTTTATTTCTTATATATTATAAAACATTTTCTGAGTAAAGTTAATCCTTTAAGCGTACAATTTTTACTTTTATTATTAATACAAAAAAGCCAACGGTTAAAAATGGCAATGATAAATACTCCTCTTCTCTTGAAAAAAGAGCTTATCACTGCCTATATT
Source organism: Candidatus Gastranaerophilales bacterium (assembly GCA_028280605.1). Classification (GTDB taxonomy): domain Bacteria; phylum Cyanobacteriota; class Vampirovibrionia; order Gastranaerophilales; family JANQFW01; genus JANQFW01. The sequence continues at coordinate 26,933 of JANQLL010000130.1, read as the reverse complement.
GTTTTAATTATCTACTTTAGTATTATTAATAAAAAGGTTTCTTCTTATTTAATTTTTCTTTTTTCTTACTATGTATGTCAATAATAGCTTCATTACTTTCAGTATTATAAGTATTTTCTTTTTTATCATTTTCTAAAATATCAGTATCGCCTGCTGACGCAGTATCGGTCACCTTCGCATCAGTGGATATTTCTTTAAAAATATCTAAATTCTCCAGCTTAGATTTAGAGCTGGTTCTCACTAATTTGTATTTACTCTGTTTAACTTTTTTTAGTTTATTTTGTGCTTTTTCTTCCAACTTGCGCTGACGTACTTCCTGCCTTACCTCTTCGCAGCATTCTGCTACAAACTTGTTTCGCTCTACTGCATGTAGTTTTGCAGTCTTACGACGTTGAGCGTTAGTAACCCTTTGTTCATAATCACGATTTTTGTAATCTCTGTAATATTCCAGGTGTTCGTTATACCTTTGTTCTTCCTGTTCGGTTGTTACAGGTTCATCTTCCCAGGTTTCGTAACTAAAATATTTAATTTCGTCTTCTTGGTAGGGATCATAATACTTGTCTCTTGCTAAAGCAAGATAATCATCTTTATAACAGATGTTATGCTTGACTTTATCTAGTCTAAATTGGGACTGGCGCACACAGCGAATTTTATATAACAGTTCTTTGTGTGCCTCTATTATTCTAATCAGAGGATTATCGCAATATTCCTCCTGGTAGTTGGGATAACTTATATCATTAGGTTCTGAATTTGAACAATCTTTTGGTATTGGCAGGTGCAGTATTTCTTTTACATTGCTGTAGCTTACCTGATCCGGCACTTTATCCATAAATAAGTCTTGATTAAAGTGAATTTGCTTAAGTTCACTTAGTATTTTTTTGCTAACAGCTGTTAGCTTTTTGAATAAATGTAAGTCTTGAGGGCTCTCTTCTGATAGTTCATAACTATTTATGAACCATGGTCTTAGCACTACAAACTCTGTTGGCAGCTCTAGGCTAAAATCCGCCATTTGTTCCATCATTAAAGGAAGTAATCTTGAGAATTTATGGCAATCATCGAATTTATCTTTTATTATTTCTATTTCTTCCAGGATTTTATTATTTAAATTATTTAGGTTATTAACCGCACGAAAGTGCTGCGTGGTAAATTTATCTCTTATTTCGTCGGGTATTTTTGTGCTTACGAGGGAATAAGTTTTGTTAGCGAGATTTTTTAGACCCTCTTTTGTTGTTCTAAAGCTTGGCTTATCAGATTTAGGTTTTCTACTATGCCATTTTTTTGCAGCTTTTCTTTTTTCTACGCTTTCAATTATATTCATTGCAAAGGATTGAATGCCCATGTTGATAAATTCCATTTTTTGAATCAGGAATTTGCTCCAGTTTCCTGTGCGCATTATGTGCATGTACTCTTTGCCTACTGTATCGAACTGCATTTCTGTGGTTTTGACTGCTTCGAGCAATCGATCTTTGTAGCCCATTAGGTCACAATTTTTAGCAAACCTGCGCAGTAAGACAATTTTGTTGCGCAGCCTGTAATATAGTATGGATGCGTATTTGTCATTGTCTTTTTGAGGTTTTTCCTCTTTTTTTGCAGGTTGATTTGCCAAGGTAATGTACCCCTTTTGTTTAGGTTTATTTATCCAGTATGCCGTCAAATTTTTATAAAGGTATGGTGTATATCTTTAATATATATTATAGCAAATTTTACGTATGTAGTCATCCTTATATTTGGTTTTTTTATAAAAAAATGCTACATTTTTAACATAACGTTACAAAATTTTATTTTTGGGGTTCGTCTATGCGTCGTAGGACGCCGCAGTCGGAGAGGATAGTATCTGTTATTGATAATCTTTTAAATCTTTTTTGGTAATATTCTTTTTTATCTTTATCCAGCTCAGAGTATGAAGTGTATTCATATTTGTGGTGTTTGTTAAAGATTTCACTGTATTTATTATAAGTTTCTTTATCTATAAAGCTATTAGCCCATGAAGTTTCATTAGTAGTTATAACACTAGATAATGTTATAACTACTAATTCAGCCCATTCTAAGTTAGCCTCTTTTAAGTCACAGCCCCTTTCAAGTCAGCTCTGTATAAGCTAGCCCCTTTTAAATCAGTCCCTTTTAAGTAAGCCCTTTGTAAATTAGCCCCTTCTAAGTTAGCCCCTTTTAAGTCAGCCCCTTCTAAGTTAGCCCATTCTAGGTTAGCCTCTTTTAAGTAAGCCCTTTGTAAATTAGCCCATTCTAGGTTAGCCTCTTTTAAGTAAGCCCTTTGTAAATTAGCCCCTTTTAAGTTAGCCCTTTGTAAGTAAGTCCCTTCTAAGTTAGCCCCTTCTAAGTTAGCCCTTTGTAAGTAAGTCCCTTTTAAATTAGCTCCTTGCAAATTGGCATTTTTCATATATGCATAAGACAAAGAGCAATTTTTTAAGTCAATACCAGGCATAACCGTATGCTTAAAGCTTGCTCCATTTAATTTAACTCTGTTAAATTTGATATTCTCCAAGTTGCAGTAGTCAAAAATAATAACACTAATATTTTTATTTATATCAAAAGAATGTTTGGTAATTTTAGTTAAGGCTTCACTTACGGCAGTTTCTACAGGGGTAAAGCCATTTTCTTTTTTTTCCTCCTGATTATTTTCTTCATTTTTTTCTATATTATTGTTAGTTTGAGTATTATTTTTATTGTTGTTTTTTTTGTTTTCCACTTCAAGCATTAGTATGTTTTTTAATATATTGATTGATTCTTCTACATAAGGGTAATTATGATTGTAATCTTTTATGTACTCTTCTCTTATTTTTTCTATATCTTGGTTTTTAGAAACATGCCCAAGGTATTCATCCAGAATAGGTAAATGCTCTTCTATTATGGTCTTTGCTTTCCGGTTAAGTATGTTAATGACCCTGTTATTTTTTTGTGGTGATATAGCAAGGTCTCTGAAAAACAAATAGACTTCCTTTAATTTGCTGAGTAGAATAAATTGCTTAAATATATTATCGGGATTTTTTTTTGCAAATATTGGTAATGTTGTTATTGCGTTGATCTTTGCAAGGTCGTCCTCGTTCTTTGATGCTCTCTCTGAGAGATTATTGAACTGCTCTATTTTTTTGTTGCCTATGTATTTTATCCAGCCCATATATGCTGCTATAACTGCGGTACCTGCTATTGTTATTTGGACTATATCAAGTTCGAATTTTATATTTAAAGTTCTAAAATAAGAAGAACCTGTGATTAAGTTAATAACTGTATTAAAAGCTTCAAATGTCCACGGGATAAAAAGGAGAAGAATAAAATAAACAAAAAAGATATTTAATAAAATAAAAGCTAGACAAAAGATTGAATTTAAAAATACATAAAACGGCTTATGGTCAATAAGTTTAGCAAGAATTTTGATTAAAAATAATTTTAATTTTTGCACTTTCAGCTCCCAAGTTTATTATTTTATATTTTAGAATTTACCTGGTTTTATTTTATAACAAATTAATTGCAAGGGAGAGGGAAAATATTTATGATAAAATCTTTATATAAAAATAAATTTAAATAATAAAATTGAATAAAGAGAAATCCTTCAACCGTCTAAATCCCCGAAAGGGGCTGGAAAGGAGGATACGATGATATTAATGGCAAATGAAATAGAGCTATTATGTATCGTAGCGATTATAATAGCTCTTAAATCCTAAATATCATCGGGTTAGAGGCTGCTTGGCGGTTAGCCTCTGACCCTCTTTCATTATATAATATCAAATATTTATGGGGTTTTAAACCCTTATTTTTTTATTTGTTACTTTTTTGTTTGTTAATAAATATTTCGTTTTATAAAAAATTTTATCTACACTATTCAGTAAAATAAAAAAATTATATATAATTAAGAGAATGTTTTTATATATTTTAAAATTTGAGAGCTTAAGAGGAAATTTATTATGGTTCAGGAAATGGAAAATAATAATGCCCCTGCTGAAGAAAAGTTTGAAATTGAGTCGTTCCTTCAGTTTGCGGTTTCTCAGAATATTTCCGATATACACCTGAGGATAAATACCCCCCCAATGGTTAGAAAAGACGGCGTTATCCTTAAATCTAAATCAGCGCCCTTGACTGATGAAGATATGCAGGATATTTTGAACAAACTTCTCCCGCAAAAACTAAAAGCAAAAGTGGAAGAAGCGTTTGACTTTGATTTCTCCTACGAAATCCCGGGAGTGTCGCGCTTTAGGGTAAACTTGCTTCACGACCTTGGCAACATCGGTTTTGTATTTAGGGTTGTGCCTTATGTCGTGCCGGCTCTTGAAAAGTTGATGCTGCCGCCGGTACTTAAGAAGTTTACAACGCTAAACAATGGTTTAATACTTGTAACAGGACCGACCGGTAGTGGTAAATCGACTACGCTGGCATCTTTGCTTGATTATATGAATCAAAACAGTCAGCGGCATGTGATTACACTCGAAGATCCTATTGAATTTATGCACTCTAACAAAAAATGCGTATTTACGCAGCGTCAACTCGGTATTGATACTAATACATTCCCTAATGGGCTTAAATATGCCCTAAGGCAAGACCCTGACGTTATATTAATCGGTGAGATGCGAGATAGGGATACAATATCCAGTGCACTTAAGGCTGCGGAAACAGGGCATTTGGTTTTTTCGACCCTGCATACTACTGATGCGGTGCAAACTATTAATAGGATTATTAATGCTTTTGAACCTCATGAAAGAGAATCTGTAAGGCTGCAAGTGGCCTCGACTTTGAGAGGTACTGTTGCTCAAAAACTCGTGAAACGTAAAGATAAAGGTAGGGTTCCCGCTACTGAAATACTTGCGGTTACGCCTGCGGCCCGGGATTATATTATAAGAGATGAAATAGACAAAATTTATGAACTTATTCAAGATGGCGATTATAGCGGTATGATGAGTATGAATTTATCGCTGTTTAAACTTGTTAAAGCGGGTTTGATCTCTCAAGATATGGCTTTAGAATCGTCTGATACGCCTAATGAAATGGAACAGCTGCTTAAAGGGGCTTTCCACGGTACTTAATAATATAATAGCTATCGAATATATTACTCTTACCTAAAATGCAACGTACAAAAAGACTTTCTCGAACTTGAGAAAGTCTTTTTATTATATTTTTATTAAGATTTAGTTGAGATTAAACGCCAACTGTTTCTTTTTCTTCTTCTTTTGCTGCATCACCGGAAGCTTTTTGTGCTTGAAGCTCTGCTGCTGTTGCCGGAACTACTGGAGTAAGTGTTTTGAAACCTACAAACGCTAAGTATAAAAGTGAAGCTGTACCTGCAACGATTAAGCCTGTACCTAATGATCCTGTGACATCACTTATGACTCCAACGATTGGTGTTATAACTGCACCACCTATGATTGATGTGCATAATATGCCTGCTACTGTAGCTTCCTGGCGTCTTCCAAAAGAGTTAACAGCTAGTGTAAATATACTTGGGAACATAATTGATGTAAAAAATCCTGCTGCTATAAATGCAACCAGTGAAACCATTCCATAACCCTGAGGGGCTAATGTTGCAATATATAAAGATAATAAGCAGCCTATTGAATATAGAATTAACGCTTTTGATGTGTTTAAAAAGTTTAAGACGATACCGCCTGTGAATCGGCCTACTGCTTGTAATGCCCAGTATAGACCTGCGTAGCCTGCGGCTGTAGCTTTTTCAAATCCGTGAACTTCTATTAGGAATGTAGCTAACCAGGTGTATATTGCAACTTCTATACCTACGTAAATAAAGATACCAGCTGCAAATAATACCATTTTGGAATTTTTTAATAAATTAAAATAATCTTGAGCGGTTGGTTTTTCAGTTTGTTCTGTTTTTTCAGTTTCCGGTATTTTAACTGCTAATGCAAGTAAAAGAATTAGAGTTGTAAAGCCTGCAAATATAAAATAAGCTGCTTTCCATTCTAAACCTAATGTATTTGTTGTTAAACCAATTAAAAATCCTGCACATGATCCGCCAACACCACATAGAGCTTGCATAAATGTAAGGTTACGTGAGTATTTGTTTGGATCGTCGTCTAGTTTTTTTACTAAAAGGTTACCTACCATTTGTATGGCTGTAACACCTGTACCTATTATAAATAATGAAATAATTCCTACTTCAAAAGATGGGAATAGGCCAAATAGTACGGAGCCGCCTATTAAAAGACTGAGAGCCCATATTAATGTTTTTTTGTTTCCGATAGAGTCTAGTAAAAAGCCTTGTGGTAAAGAGGTTAAACCATAAGCAACAAAAAATGCCGAACCTAAAAGAGCGATAATTGAATTGCTTAAGTTAAAACTTTCTTTCCAATAAGGCAACAATGCTCCAACAAAGTTTGTGATTAGAGCAAATGTGAAAAAATTCATTAATAACAATAAAAATAATGGAATTTTTGACTTGCTGCCTGACATTAATTTTTCTCCTTTGTTAATACTTTGAGCTTTTATACTTTTATATATGTGTTCTTTTAACTTTGCTATACCGGATTAGAATTAGTATAAAAACTCCCTATCAATTAAACGTGTATAAATTTTTTAAAGTGTCATGTTTGTATAAAAACTTCACAAAATGCGTTATTTTTAATTGTTTTTATCAAATAAACATAAATCCCCTTGTATTATATGTTCATGATTTTCTTTATGTTATATTTGACATAATTAAATTTCAAGCATTTTTTAGTGCAAAATATTTATTGTTATTTAAATGATAAGGTTTTTAAGAATATATTTAGTAAAAATTTTAAAAATAAAGTATAATATTTTGAGTAATAACTAGTAAGAGAGAGATTTTAGTTTAGACTTGGGTGGTGATATTAATGAAACAAAGAAAGTTCACTTTTTTAATTATTTTAGTATTAGTTATAGCAAGTATATTTGTTATTTTAACTAAAAAAACAAAACTGGGATTAGACCTTGTTGGTGGCTCTAGAATTGTTTTGGAAGCTCAAAAACAGGAAAATTTTAAAGAAATAACAAATGACATGATGAATAGATTGAAAATTGCTATAGAAAAAAGGGTTAATGCATTTGGGGTTGCAGAAACAATTGTGCAACGAGTTGGTAAAAACAGGCTGCTTGTTGAAATACCAAACATTAGTGCCCCTGAAAAAGCAAAAGAATTTCTAGGTAAAACAGCCAAGCTTGAATTTAAAGAGCAGAAAAAAGGATTTCGCGGTGATGATGTATGGGTAAGTACAGGATTATCAGGTAAAGACTTGAAAAAAGCTACAGTTGGCACAGACACTGCTACGCAATGGGTTGTTTTAATTGAATTTAATGCGGTAGGAACTAAAAAATTTGCGGACTTAACAAAGAGATTAGTTGGAAAGCCTATGGCTATTTTCTTTGATGAAGAATTGATATCTGATCCTGTTATAAGAGAACCTATTTTAGGCGGTAGCGCTCAAATTAGTGGAGGCTCAGGCGGCTTTAAAGTAAGCGAAGCTAAAGAAATGGTTGATTTGTTAAATGCGGGCGCTTTGCCTGTACCTGCTAAAATTATTGAAGAAAATTCTGTTGGACCAACTTTAGGCTTTGACTCTATACAAAAAAGTAAAATGGCAGGAATGATTGGTATTACTTTAGTAATGATATTTATGATTGCGTATTATAGAATTCCCGGTTTTATTGCTAATATTGCACTATTTATTTACGGGCTTATTATTTTTGCATTGTTTAAGCTTATACCGGTTACTTTAACTTTAGCCGGTATTGCAGGTTTTATTCTTAGTATCGGTATGGCGGTTGATGCTAATATTCTTATTTTTGAAAGAACTAAAGAAGAATTAAGAGCCGGCAGGACATTATTTACTGCAATTAATGCCGGATTTGACAGAGCATTTACAAGTATTTTTGACAGTAATATGACTACAATTATATCTTGTGTAATTCTTTATTTATTGGGAACAAGCATTGTTAAAGGATTTGCTTTGACTTTGGCTATTGGTGTTGTGGTTAGTATGTTTACTGCAATTACTGTTACCAAAAACTTTATGCATTTAATGTTTGGTACCGGTCAATTAAAGCATCCTGAGTGGTTTGGCTTGAAAAAAGAGCAAATTGCAAAGGGGTATGCCGCTAAAGATACCATCCCGAGAAAAGCAAAACTGGGAGTGCTTGACTAGGTATGTTAAGAACTTGTTCACCTTTTAATTTTAGGGTCGAGCAAGTCTTTACTCTTTACTTAATTAAATTGAGTATTATTTGTTATAAAAGGAGATATAAAATTGAGTAGTCCGTTTTTAAAAGATAAAAATATAATAGATGTTGTTAAATATAAATGGTTATGGGTTGCATTGTCAGCTGTTTTAATTGTGCCGGGTGTTTTGGCTATGATTTATTCTATGGCTACTTATGAAACTCATTCTCCTATGAAATTGGGTATTGATTTTACCGGTGGGACTTTGGTTCAGTATGGATTTGAGAAGCAATTAAAAAATTCTGATATAGCTATAGTAAGAGAATCATTAAATAAGGCCGGTATAGAGACAGCTGTTATTCAGGTAGAAAAGGCTAATAAGCTTTTGGAAGAGCAATCTTTGAAAGATAAAGAAGCTGAGCCTGTTATTGAAAATGTACAAAAGCCTAATGAATTATCTGATAACGATAAAGCGACAAAAACAGAAGTTAAGCCGGAATCTAAACAAAAAGCAGAAACTAATGAAGGTGTAAAAACTCCTGATGTTGTTAAGCCGGAAGCTAAAGGCGGAATAAAGAGTATAGTTTCTATAAGAACAAGATTTTTAGATAGTGCAAATACTAATAATGAAATTAAAAAAATGAATACGGCATTAAAACAATCAATAGGAGAGTTTGTTCCTTTGCAGGTTACCTCTATTGGACCTACGCTTGGAAAAGAATTATTTCAGAATGCTATAGTTGCTCTTTTGTTAGCATTTGCGGCTATTGTTATTTATTTGACTGTTAGATTTAAATTTGATTATGCAATGTTTGCTTTAGTTGCATTGTTCCATGATGCTTTATTTGTTTGTGGTGTGTTTGCTATATTGGGCCTTGTATTTAACACTGAAATAGATAGTTTGTTTATAACGGCTATTCTTACAGTTATCGGATTTTCTGTTCATGACACTATTGTTGTATTTGACAGGGTTAGAGAAAATTCCAGGTTTCTTGTTAAGAAAATGTCGTTTAATGATATAGTTAATGCTAGTGTTAACCAGACATTGGCAAGGAGTATAAATACTTCTGTTACATCTTTGGTTACATTGATGGCTTTATATTTCTTTGGTGGTGTTACTACCAGGGATTTTGTCTTGGCAATGACTTTGGGTATTGCTATTGGTACTTATTCCAGTATATTTAATGCAAGTACTTTGCTTGCTATGTGGAGAAGCAGATCAGCACAACCAAAGAAAGTTGCTGCATAAAGATAAGAAATAAATTAATATTATAATAAGAGGCTGTCCGAGAGGGTGACCTTTTTGCTTTAACTCAATTATTTATATGTTTAGTTTTTATTTATCTTGGTTAAGGAAAGAAGAGTCTTTTTATATTATGGTTAAATGTTTAAGTGTTCCAAGTTTATTTATTAAAAAAAGAGATAAACAACCAAAAGTAATAGAAGGAAAAAAAGATAGACCGGTTGTTGCTATCGTAGATGACTATTCTGGAATAATTCCAAAGTCAAAAGATTTAACTCATGGTGAATTGGTAGAAAAAACATTGAAAGCAACTTGTCCAACAGTTGATGTCATTAGATTTGATGTTACTAGTGTTAAGATATCTTTGGGCTTTGACAAGAAAGCTGAAAGGGTTAAACTATCTACAGCTTACGAATATGTTGGTAAAAATAAAATATCAGCAACTCTCGATGAGATAGCTGGAATGTTAAAATCAGGAAAAAAAATTGATGCGGTTAATATCTCTCTAGGCGCCTCTTTAAATCTTTTTCCTCAAAATTTGGAAAAAAATGTATTTAAACTTATGAAAGAAATACTTCTTATAGAAATAAGCGTTTTTACTAGTTTTTTTAAGCTTAATAAGTTTATTAGAGAAAAATTGAAAAAAGAAATAAAAAAAATAAAAAATAAGAAGATTGACTGCCATGATTTATTAAATTCATTGGAGAATTTAGCAGCAGAAGAAAAGGCAAAAATTTTTGTTTCAGCAGGAAATGAAGGTTGTGGATATATAAATTCCTTTTCACTTGCTAAGAATGTAATAACTGTAGGCTCCTGTAATGCTATAAGATTTAAAAAAATATATTCATCACCGTTATTGGCAGATCGATATGAACATGGAGTATTTAGATTAAAAGACGGAAAAATGTACCCTTTAAGAATTAGATCTAATTTTTACTTGCCACGTCAATGTTTTAAAGGAACATCTCTTTCTACTCCTGTAGCTGTAGGGAAATATTTGAAAAAATTGTGTAGGAGATAAAAGAAAGAATATTTAGTTATTATGCTTAATTTATTTAGTGCTGCTATATCTGACTCACGATCATCTCTTAAGCCAAAGGTTGTAATTGTTGATGATTTTGTTAATAAAGAAGATGGACTTAATCATGGGCACTTGGTAAAAAGATGCTTGTTAGAGATATGTCCAGAGGCACAAGTAGAAACAATAAATATAGGAGAGACTAAAGCAGGTAGGGCATGTGTTAATACTTTAAAACTCGCAAGGGCTTTTAATGATATAATTAGTAGACTGAAACGGGGAGAAAAGATTGATGCTTTAAATTTATCCATTAGATCTGATATTGACGTTCCTGAACAATATACTTCATTTGCGGAAAATATTTTTGTTACCGGCCCTGAATTTAAAGGGAAAATAAAAGAAGAAATAGCTAGTAATGTAGCAAAAGAAAAAGCAAAAAAAGAAGTTTTTAAGAGACTCAAAAATTTGGCTAAACTTGCTAAAATAAAGATTTTTGTGTCTGCAGGAAGTAATGGAGCCGGTAAAGTAAATGTTTATTCAACAATTGATGGTGTAGTAACTGTAGGCGCTTGTGATAGTTTTGGTAGAGTAGAACAATATTCTTCTACTTTGTTTGCAGATACATTTGAGAATGGAATCTCTACATTAAGAAAAAAGCCTGAGTTTTTTCATTTTTTTTCAACTAATGTTGTTAGGCATGGTGCTTCCTTTGCTGTACCAAGAGCTTTGGGAAAATATTTGAAAGCTTTGTATAGAAAATAAGGGTTATTTTTTTAAACATTAGTTTATTGTATTTTTCTACAAAAGTTAACAAAAAATACTGTATATTACATGTTGATTAACTTTGTAAGATAAAGTAAAATTGTTGCAGCTGATTGATATATTATTTTTCTTTAAAAAATATATAAGTTTCTTTATTTTAAGGAGAATTTAGAATGTTAGACTTTTTACAACGTATTTCTATTAATAAAAGATTACTTTTGCTGTCTTTTACTGTGGGCATGATTGTTTTTATTACAAATGCTGTTTTGACCTTTTATGTAACAAGCAAAACTATTGACAAAGAACATAAAACAAGAATTTCAGTAATGGTTGAATCTATTATAGAAATTTCTGAAAAATATAAAAAACAAGTTGCGAATAATAAAATGACCGAAGAGGAAGCTAAAGCTAAAGTTAAAGATATAGTTAAAGATATTCGTTTTGATAATGGTAATTATATTTGGATTCATAATCATAAAAATCATTTTGTCGAGCATCCTCTTGTTCACTCTAAAAATCTTATTGATGTTTCAGGTCTTCAAGATAAGAAAGATAAAAATAAATATTTAATAAAAGATATGACAGAATTAGCTCAAAAAAAAGGCGAAGGTTTTTATTATTATAATTGGACAGGAAAAAATGATAAAAGTAAAATCGTTCCTAAAATGTCCTTTGTAAAAAATATATCTGGATGGGACTGGGTAGTGGGAACAGGTGTTTATACAGAAGGTGTAGAAAGAAGTATTTTAGGAAATATATTAATTTGTATCATACCTAGTTTTATTATATTTTTAATTGCTGTTATTGTTTGTAATATAACTATTGGTCAAAGCATTAATGAACCTATTAAAGGTTTAATAACACTTAGTAATCAATTGGCAAATAATGATTTAAGTATTAATCTTGATGATGATAAGACAAAAACAGAAATAGGTGAGTTAAAAAGATCTTATAAGTCATCCGTAACTAATTTAAGAGGACTTATTCTTGAAGTCTTAAATTCTGTTGATCAAGTATCCGGTAGTTCTAAAAAGATGGAACGTATTACTTTACAGCTTTCTGAAAGTGCAGAGCAAACAGCTATGAGTATAGGAAAGCTAGCTACCGGTTCAAATGAACAAGCTCAGGACTTAAACGAAAGTTTAGAAGAGTTTAATAATATTAATACATCTGTTAAGGAAATTATTGACAATATGGCTAATACTGTTAATGTTTCAAGTGAAACAGAAGAAATTGTTACTGAAGGTCAAAGTGAGTCCAGCAAAGCTATAAATAAAATGAATACAATTAAAAATGTATCTAATAGTATTTCATGTACTATTAACGAGCTTGGCGAATTGAGTATGAATATTGGTGAAATTGTAGATTTAATTAAAAATATAGCCAGTCAAACAAATTTATTAGCATTAAATGCTGCTATTGAGGCGGCTAGAGCCGGTGATCAGGGTAAAGGCTTTGCGGTAGTAGCTGAAGAGGTTAAAAAACTTGCTGATCAGTCTGCAAAGGCTACTGATAAAATTAATGATATGATCACAGAAGTACAAACAAAAACAAATGATGCTTTATTAAATATGAATAATGGCGTACAAGAAATTGAGGACGGTGTAGAAATAATTGACAAAGTTGGAGAATCTTTAGATAAGATCTTATCTTCTACTCAATTAACTAATAGTGATGTGAGCCAAGTTTCTAATATGTTGAATGAGCTTGCTGTTCATTTTGACAGTATATCTGGTAAAATGGAAAATATTGCTGCTATTACTCAAGAGTCTGCTGCTATATCTGAAGAGATCGCGAGTACAACCCAGGAACAATCTGCCGGTTCTTCTGAAATGGCTAATAATGCCGAACAAGCCAATAAATCTATAGAAGAACTTAAGATTATTGTTTCTAGGTTTAAGGTATAAATATATTTTAAAAAATTTGTATAATTGAAGGCAATAAAGCAATGTTTACTTCCATATAGAGTAAACATTGCTTTTTTATATGTATATATGTTAAGAAGAAAGAGGATATACAAATTTAAAAGATTTTCATTTTAGGTACGGGATTTTATTATTAGTTATGCAAATTTGTCTTTATTGTTTTTGTCAAAGTTTGAATCTTGTAGCATCTTTAAGTAAGCATCGACAAAGGAAAGAAGATTTGTAATGTTGTCGATAAATGCTTCTATTGGATCACTATGCTCGTTATTAGATTCACTTGACTTGTAGGAGTTTGATTTTTTGCCTTTTTTAATTTTATAATCAGATTCATTTCTTAGTTTTTTTAGCTTTTTATTTTGAAAATTTAAAAAAACTGAATTAAATTGGCAAAATGCTTCTTGGTCTGGTCCAGGGATAGTTTGGAACTGGTTTTGTGCCATTATGGCTGAAAAACACAGGGTTGAGTTACTAGCCATTCTAAGACCTCCTAAAAGACTATTTAATTTTTAAAAATGATGATGATTTAAAAATGAAAGGGTAAAGTGTTAATTTTGTAAAATAAATTATTTATAAATTTTAAAATAATGATTTAGTGGGGGAGTAATATTTATAGTGTTAACACTTGATAATATGGAATGTACTTTTTATTACTTATTTAGAAAAAACCTCCGTTAGTTAAAGTTAGTAACCATTGATAGAAAGAACATTTATTACATAGATTTATGCTTAGTATCTTTTTTTCTTTTTTATAGGCTGGTGTTATAAGAACCTCCGTTAGTTAAAGTTGTAACAATATATAGAAAGGACATTTATTATATAGATTTCAGTTTAGTCTTTTTTTTTCTTTTTTATAGGCTGGTGTTATAAGAACCTCCGTTAGTTAGGCTTGTAATTTTTAAGTATTATTTAATGGGCTTGAGTTTTTTATTTAGCCGGCTGTGGATTTAATAAACTATCAACTACTGATTTTGAAACTCCTTTAATAAATTTGTTAAAAGGGTTGTTGTCAGTGCTGTTATTATTGTTTTTGCTTCCATTAGAGCCTTTTTGTCCGCCAAACATTTGGTCAACTACAGATTTTGCAATATTAGCCATTGGGTCATTTTTGTTGTCTTTACCTTTTTTATTATCTTTAGATCCAAATATTTGATTAAAGAATTGTTCAAGAGGATTATTATTGTCTTTGGATTTGCTGCCTTTATTCTCTTTTGAGCCACCTAGCAGTTGCTGTATTAATTTGTTAAAAGGATTATCTTTGCCTTTGCTTTGCTCACTGTCTTTACTGCCTTTGGGGTTAAGTAAGTTATTAAGTCCGTCTTTAACTGCTTTTGTCATTTGATTCTGAAAAGATTTACTTAGTTGATCTTGAACCGCTTTTGTCATTGCCTGAGAGAATGCTTGTTGTAATGGATTTTGTTGATTTGATTGAGCTCCTCCTGTATTATTCTCACACACCTTGGGCTCACCTGCAAAGAGAGAGTCTCCTTTGCTTTCACAAACTTTATTATTAGAGCCTTGTTTACCTTTTAAATTATATTGTGCTATTGATAAAAAAACTGGACTACTTGAACTATTTGCTGACATGTTCAAACCTCCTCAAAAATGATTAATAGTGATGATTAGTTATATCAATTTGAACTCATGACGTAAAAAGTATAAAACATTTGTGTTTACGGTGTAAATAAAGCTATAGGTATAAAATTTCAAAATCACGGTGTTTAAAAAATAAAAAACATTTGTGTTTACGATGTAAATAAAGCTATAGATATAGAATTTTAACTTACGATGTTTAAAATGATTTATAAAATATTTTAACAGTGCTTGCGATGTAAAATAATGATTTCTGTTTTTGGGCTATATATATATAAAGTTTTTTTTTTCATGAAAATTGCATGTTCTATATAGAAAACATGCATAATTTTAAAAAAAATTTATTATTTACCAGCATTTAAACTTGCATTATTATTAACTTGAAGTGTTTTTATAATTTTAAATATATGATATACTAACTCTAAAATACTTTTCTGTTAATTGTTTTTTTTAAATTAGCTTTAACAAGATTTAATAATATGAAAAGTATTTTTCTGAAATTAAATTAATGAGCAGTATAAATAAAGACATAAAGACAAAAGACTTGGAGCCGGAACATTTTGGATGAAAAATTTATAAAAGTAAGAGCTGCTTTTTTTTCTATACTATCAAATACCTTTTTAATAATTTTAAAATTTATAGCTGGCTTTACTACTGGTAGTATTAGTATATTATCAGAAGCTTTGCATTCTTTTTCTGATTTATTGGCATCTATTATTGCTTTTATATCTGTAAGGATTTCATCAGAGCCAGCTGATGTGAAGCATCAGTATGGACATGGCAAGTTTGAAGATCTTTCCGGTGTTATAGAGGGAATTTTAATTCTTCTTGCTGCTCTTTATATTATATATGAGTCTATAAACAAAATAATGTCAGGTCATATAGAATTAATAGAAAGTAATCTTGCAATATTTGTAATGGCTTTTTCTTGTTTATTAAATTTAATTGTTAGTAATTATTTATTCAAAGTTGCTAAAAAAACAGATTCTTTGGCTTTGTATGCTGATGCGCAGCATTTGCGAACAGATATATATACTTCTTTGGGAGTATTAATAGGCTTAATCTTAATAAGATTTACCGGTATTTTTATAATAGATCCTATTGTAGCTATTATAGTTGGTATCATTATTATTAAAGCTGGTATAGATCTTTGTGTCGCAGGAGGAAAGAATCTTTTAGATACATCTTTACCTGAATATGAAGCCTTTAAAATAAATAAAATTATAAAAGAATCAATTTCTGATAAAATTGTAAATGTAAAAAATATTAAAACAAGAAAAGCTGGAAACCAGCGCGTTTTAGAATTTGTGTTGATCGTTGCCAAAGATTTATCCGTAAAAGAAGGTCATGATTATTGTGATTTTATAGAGAAAGCTATAAAAGAAGAAATAGGCAATATATTAATAACTATACACCTAGAGCCTTGTGACGGGATTTGTGAAAATTGTGGTTTAAAGTTTGAAAACAGGTGTTCTTGATTTATTTTATGTATTTTGAGCCTTGAAAAGATTTTCTTTTATCCAGCTCTTGATCAATCGCATTTAGTAGTTTAAATTTTTCGCATAGCCAATTAGGGGCAACAAGTATTCTTTTTAATCCATTGCCAGCTAATCTATGTATTGTTACCTCTGGAGGAAGTAGCTCCAAAAAATCACAGACTGTTTCTATATATTCTTCAGCTGAAAATAATTGAAATTCATTGTTTAAATACATTTTTTCCAATTTAGTGTTTTTTAAAACACATAATAAATGTATTTTTATGCCATTTATGCCTAAATCAGCCAAGGCTTTAGCCGTTTCTAACATATTTTTTCTTGATTCTCCGGGTAGGCCTATTATTACGTGTGCACAGATATTAATGTCTTTATCTTTTGTTATATTTACGGCATTTAAAAAGTCTTCATAACTATGGCCTCTGTTTATAAAACCCAGGGTTTTATTATGAATTGTTTGTAATCCGTATTCTATCCAAACATAATGATTACTTGTATAACTGCTTATGAGCTTTATTTTTTCCTTATCCACGCAGTCTGGACGGGTGCCTATAGATATACCTATTACATCTTTGTGTAAAAGGGATTGGTCATATATTTCTTTAAGCTTATCTACAGGGGCATATGTATTAGAGTATGCTTGAAAATATGATATAAATTTTTGAGCTTTAAATCGGCTTTTGAGCTTTTCTACACCTGCTTCAACCTGTTGTTGAACAGAAAGGGTATTGCAGTGTGCCCTAGAGAAAGATCCACCTTCTTCGCAGAAAATACATCCGCCTGACGATAGATTTCCATCTCTGTTAGGGCAGTCAAAACCTGCGTCTAAAGTTATTTTATAAATTTTACAGCCAAACATGTCTTCCAAGTGTTGGCTGTATTGATTATATTTTTTGGGTGTAAACCCGTTTCTTTCTCGCATTTGTTATGAATTAGCTTCACTTATGCTTAGGTTGCCTTGTTTAATAGCTGCAGAGTAAACATAGTGTTCGCCACATTTAGGGCAGATTACTTCTTGAGATTCATTTTCTTTTAATTCTACAACTTCAAAGAGAGTTTTACATGATGATTGAACACATCTAACTGCAAGCGAAGCCCTTATAATTCTTGCCATGATAAAAACCTTTCTACAAATACGTTAGTTTACTAACCATATTATCTAATAATTTAGTAAAGATTAAAATAGTAGTTTTATACCATGTCTTGTTTTTTAAGTTCATTTCTTATCTTGTCTAAGCCGGATTGAATAATTCTGGAAACTCTTGATGATGATATTTTCATTTCATCTGCAAGGTCTTTAATTTTTCTGTTTTTAAAAAATCGATTTTCTAGTACCATTCTTTCTCTTTGTGGTACTTTTTTTAAGGCTCTTTTAATTGCAGAGTTTAGTTCTTTAAATTCTAAATTTTCTTCAGGAGTGAAAGAGGAGTCTTTTATTTGAGTTGGGTTTTCTGCATCTGCTAATTCATCAATAGAAAGTATTGTTTCATAAATCGCTTCTCTTACTTGAGTTTTACTAAGTTCTTCAATGTCCTTAGCTGATACATTGTCTTTTTCCAGGTCATTTAATTCCTCTTTATGTTTGGAATGCTTGAAGGAGTACCATTTGTATCTTCTTCTAAGTTCGTTTTTAATAGCCCATTTGATAGCTGTTGAAACATAAGAAATATTAAATTCTGAGTTGTTTTTGTTGTTTGTAAGCAGAACATGTACTGCCATTGCACCAATATTAACAAGTTCTGAGTAATCTATTAAGTGAGAAGAGACAGACAATCTTGAATATTCAACACGAGCTATTGTTTCGATTAGTTCAATGTAATCGTTAATCGTTTTGGATTTTTCTTTGTTTAAAGGTTGCATAGGATCACAAAACATTTTAGCTTCTCTCGTACTAACTATTTTGACTTAAAAAATATTAAAAATAAAATAAATTATTTTTACAATATTTGTTTAAATTTTATGCTGTTTCTAAAAAAGCAGAATATAATTTCAATTTTTACACTGCTCGCCAATTAAATTTCATATTATTCTTTTCAGAGACTAGTTTTTCATTAAATTTAGTGTGATTGAATAATCTGAAAAGTATTTTAGAGTTAGTATAAAACACAAAGGAATTTCTTATATTTAATTATTTAATTGTAACTTAAAACTCGCTTTTTTAATACACGTTTTTATGATTTTTCTTAGTGTTTTTTTACGTTTTGGGGTAAAAAACTGATGAGCAAGCCTTTATGGATTATTAAGTTATGTTACGGTTTTTTGTTTGTATTTGTATGATTTTTAATTGCTTTTTTAGAGATATAAAACTAATTTGAAAAGAATATATTTATAGTCAATATGTCAATTAATAAAAAGCGAAGAACTATTAAAATTATTAATAAATAATTAAGCAAAAAACTTTATCCCTATGAGGGGTAAGGGGTGAATAAAAAGATAAATTTTTTAGAGTTAGTTTAAACCTTTTAGGAGAAGGTATGAAAGTTTTATTTTGTGTTGATAATACGGAGATATCTTATAAAATTCTAGAAAAAGGATTTTCTTTTATAAACAAAGATAGTGAAATTGATTTGTTAAATGTTTTTGATTTAAGCACTATAAAGGGTTTTTTGTCTAATAAGGATCTTGAGAAATTAAATTTAAAAGAATCATCTTTGGATTTTCTTAAAAAATTAGAAGAGCATTTAAAAGGTAAAGGGGGGAATGTTCAAAAGACCTTTGTGCAAGAAGGCAAACCGGCCAATGTTATTTTGGATTTGATAAATGCAGATAAATATGATCTTGTTGTTATGGGATCTCATAGTAAAAAAATGATAGAAAAATGGATAGGTAGTGTTAGCAGAAGAGTTGTTTCTAAGTCTTGGATACCTGTTTTAATAATAAAAGTAAATGAGGATTATGAGGTTGTTAATAATAAATACTTGCTTGCAATAGACGGATCTTTGTATTCTTATAATGCAATTAAAAAGTCTATTGGTATTTTAGATTATACAAATTCTTATAATAAAATTTTAACTGTAAAACCCGGATTAGAATCTTTACCTATAGAAATAGTTTCTGACAAGGAATGGTTGCAGCGAGCATTGAATAAACAAGATGAAATAGCTGAAGCGACACTAAAAGAATCTGATGAGATCATTCAATATAAGATAAAGATAGAGGAAAAAATAATACTGGATGGAGATAGCGCTCTTAAAATATTAGAGTTTGCTTGCAAAGATAATATTGATTTGATTATACTGGGATCTCACGGGCGAGAGGGGGTTTCTGAACTATTATTAGGTAGTATTAGCAAGAGGGTTCTTGATAATTCCAGTTGTTCGGTTTTAATCGTACCGGATAAACAGATGTATATGTCTAATATAAAAAAACATTTAGTTTAATATAAGTTTTGATTTAAGTATTTATTCTAATTAAAAAAGGACAAGCTCGTTATTTAATAATTAAAAAAGGCGAGCTTAATTTTAAGGAGTTTGTTTATGAAAAGAAAATTATTAACACTCTTTTTAGTTTTATCTTTGTTATTTAATACTTCTTTCCCTGTATTATCAGAAGGATTAGATGAGATAGAAAATATAATAAAGACTATTACAGATAGACTGGATGAGTATAATGAAAGGCTTAAAGAAATTGAGCTAAAACCTGCTTCACCTATACCTGTTTCTGAGTATTCACCGGAAAATGATTCTAAAATTTTATTGATGGCATATAAAAATGCAAATGTTTTATCTTATAAACTCATAGAGTTAATCAAAAAGGATAAGAAGCTAAAAAACGAGAAAAAGTTTATTTTATTAACTGAAAAATCAAGTATAACTGATAAACTTTTATATGATAGATCAGTAAAATATGTTAATGAGTCAGCTAAAAAGCTTAAAGAGTTAAACAAAAAATTAGAATTATTAATAAGTAAAAAAGAAAAGAGAGCCAAGGAAATAAATAACAAAATAGAAGTTTTAATAAGTAAATGTAATGGAAATAAAACTAAATGTATAAGCAATACCGATCCAGTTAGCGTTTCTTTAACAGGATTAGCCGGTATTGTAAGCTTAGTCAGCTTGGCAAATGAAGTAGCAAATGCATTTAAGTCTGATATCAATAGCTTAAAAGCTCAAATACCTTTAGATAATAAAGTTTTAAATTCTATTTTTTATAATAATTTTGAAAAGAATGGAATTATTTTAGAAAAAATAGATGATTATTTATTAAAAGGTAATCAAAGTGTTATTTATAGTAAGTTAATAGATGTTATTTGTGAAATAGAACAAGCGCAAATGCATATAGCTGTATTAAAAACGTCTTATGAAAATGATTTTAAGCAAGAAGCCAAAAAGGCAGAATCAATAGTTAGCTTGTTAAGTCCTTCAATTAATAAATTAACTAAAAATATTAGCAAATTAGTTAATTATGAACTTTCTAAAAATCCTAAGACACCTGTTATTTATGTGAAATTTGTTCATAACGTGGGGAATATAAAAATAAAACAATATAAAAATATAGTAATCAATTTATTTAAATCAGATAAATTAATGAGAAGTGCACTTACTGGAATGAATTATGAGATAAAAACATTGAATTCTACTAAAAAAGATATTATATGGGGCCTTGAGTCAAATCAAATTAAATTTAAGCATGATAATAAACTTAATTTACATAATAATAAATCTTATATATTTAGATATAATCCTATAAAGAAGCTACCTACTCGTAATTTTAATCATATTTGAATAAAAATCTAAATTTTATAACCTATTAAAGATCGCTTGTAACATTATTATAAGCGATTTTTATTTTTTCGTTAACCATATTTATTCTCCAGTTTGAAAAAATTTAGGATAAAAAGGCTACTACTTTTTTCTAATGGAAAATAAGAAAAACGTCTTATCATAAAAAAAACATACATATATAGTTCTAAATTAAGTAATAAAAAATATTCCCTGTAAAATTTATTACTTTTTTCTTTAGGATAACACCCTAATATACAGGAGATATTGCAATGCTGAAAAATATTATTTTTGTTTTTATAATTTTATTTTTATTTGTTGGAAACATTAATAGCTCTTTCTCCAAAGCATTAACAGGTTCTGTAACAGAAGAAGATTATCTTGGAGTTAATAAAGTTGTTGATTATTTAACAGGCAATCCTATCTCTAATGCAAAAGTTTCAATACCCTCTGAGGGTGTTAGTGTTATAACCAATGAAAAAGGTGCTTTTAATATTAATACCTCTATTAATTCACCAACGATAATGTCTGTTAAGGCACAGGGGTATAAGCCTTTTTCTTTTACTGTAACCAAAGAAAAAATATTAAAGCCTATGATAATAGGTATGGTACAAAAAGCTCATAATGAAATAATAATAGATCAAAAATTAAGACATTTGGGAGATAATAGCTTTTCAGTCAGATCGGCAAATGCAAGTGATTTTTCTTTAGAGTCAAGTGGTTATAGGTTTTTTAAAAAGTTTTTTGTTGGTAAAGCTTCTCAAAGTAGCATTTTTGTATTAAAAATAGGTTCTATAATCGGTTTAGATACGCGATTCGCACAAAAATTAAGACAAAATAACATCAGTTCTGTAAGTACACCTACTGAAATTTTTATAAACTCCAGAAAAGTTGGAGAAATAAATGTAAATGGCGATAATCAGGAAATAAGGATTTCTTCAAATTATATTAGACAAAATTCTTATAACTATATAACAATAGAAACAGGACAAAATGAAGAATTAAAAGGTAAAATAGAAACAGACTATGATGATATTGAATTTATGAATTTGATTTTAGAAATAAGATAATTTTATAAAAAAAGATCAGGAGAGTAGTAATTGAGAGTAATACTTATAGGATATGGAGAATTAGCATCAGCTTTAATGCTAGGAATGGTAGAATCAGGGCACGAAATAGTTGGCGTATTAAAATGGGATATGTCTAAAAATAAATTATTATCTCCGTTGAAAAAGTTATTACTGCCAGATAACTTTGAATCTTTGATAAAAACATATAAAATACCTGAAATATGTGCAAATAGTGTAAACAGCAATGCGTTTTTGAAGATAGCAAAACAATTAAACCCTGATATAATTATGGTTGGTGCATGGGGAGAAATATTAGAAGAAAAAGTTATAAATTTGCCGAAAGTGGCATGTGTTAACTGTCATCCTTCTTTATTGCCAAAACATAGAGGAAGCAATCCTTATGCTTCTGTTTTAATAGAAGGTGATACACAGACCGGTGTTAGTTTTCATTTGATGAGTAAAGCAGTTGATGCAGGACCTATATTATTACAAAAGCCGGTATTAATTGCAGAAGATGATAATGCTTATGATTTGCGCACAAAGTGTACGTTTAAGGCTAAAGAAATGGTGGGAGAGTTATTAAATAAACTTGAAAAAGTTGATTGTTTGCCGCAAGAGCAAGATGAAAGCCAAGCTACTTATTATCCCAGGCTATCTATTGATGATGCTGTAATAAATTGGAACAGGCCTGCAGAGGAGATTCATAATCAAATAAGAGGCATAACTTGCTGGATAAAGTGCTATACAATGCATGGTGATGAATTTTTAATGATAAAAGGCAGTAAAATAGTAAAATTAGATAATTTTGTAAGTATTCCCGGAAAAATACTTGCCAAGTACAAGAATAATCTTATAGTTTCTACTAAGAGCAAGGATAAGGCTATACAAATTCAGGATGTAAAATTATATGGCTTTGCTGCTTCTATTAGAACTAAGTTTTTTCTTAGTAATAAAATTAAAATAGGTGATTATTTAAAGAGTGCGCCTTAAAATCTTTGTGATTTAGATATATATAAAGGCAAAAAAAAACGGTGCTTTCGCACCTAAGTCTTTAGATTTACCTTTAATGTGTTTCCTTTACCCAATATTATAAAGTTTTTTTTTGAATAAAAATTGCCTATATTTTTAAAAGAAATTTAGATTAAAACGAATAGTATAAAGAATAAATAAATTTGCGATCTTTTTTGTTTATTAAAAGCTTAAAAATTTTAATAATGTAATTTATTTATAATTCAAAATATAAAATTAAAATGTTTATATTATAATTTTATAGGAAAAATGGATTTGATTTATTATCTTTTGCTTTTGTATAGAGTTGTAATATATATTGTACAGGTTTTTAGGGAGATTATTGAATGAGTAGGCTTTTTGTTTTATTTTTATTTATAATGACGTTATTTATAAATTGTGTTAATGCAAAACAAGATATATCAGCTCAATATGCTTATTTTTTTGATAAGCCTTTTTTAAAGCCTTTTGAGCAGTATAAATCTCAAATAAATGAAAATTTTATAATTTTACCTTCGATATCTTCTTATAAAAAATATTCTTATGAGAGTTGTGCTAAAAATAAAGCTCGTAACAAGTATTATTCTTATAAAAAACTTGTAGGCGAACCAGTTATTTTGAAGCAAGTAAAATTAACTAATAATAGTATTTTAGGTGATATTGATTTTTGTTCTGAATTTTATTTGCCTAAATCTAGGAAAACAGTTTATTTACCAGGGGCTTGCAGTAGAAATACATCCAATGAAGCTTGGGAGTGTGCAGGGAGTAAGGTTTTAAATACAAAAAACATTGATAATATTAAAGATAAATATACAAATAAGACATTATTTTTACGCAATAAAGCTGATCTATATATGGATTTAAACAAGCGATTATCTAACACAATAAAATTAAAAAAATATACTCCCGTTAAGTTGGTTAATGCTTTTGTTGGAAATGATACAGACCCTATAGTTATTCAAGTTATAAGCAATGAAAGCGTGGGTTTTTTATTTGTAAGGGATGAAATAGCTTTTGATCGTTTATTTTATTCTAAAAATCCTAAAGAATTAAATAAATGGTCTGATTTAACGTGGAAAAAGATTAATGAAGAAAAGCTTTGGCTTGGCATGACTAAAAAGCAAGCTGTTATGAGTTGGGGCAAGCCTGATGATATAAATAAGTACTCCGGCAGTTTTGAGAATCATGAACAATGGATGTATGGTAATTCCTATTTATATTTTGAACAAGATAAGCTAACTTCTTGGCAGGATTAAAGAATAAATAAAAAGAGGTGGTTTTTGCCACCTCTCGACAACTAATGTGTCTGCATCGGAGAAATCATGTTTTTCAAGGTCTTTAGGAGAAACCCATTTTATATATTGGTGTTCACGGATTTTTAGTTCTCCTGAAAGGTATTTTATGTTATAGACCATTAAATTTATTGCAATATGTTCATAACAGTGTTTGATAGAACAAATAAAGTATTGTATTTCTGTCTTTATACCCAATTCTTCAATATGTATTTCATTTTTTGTTTTAGCTTTTACAATTTTTATTACAGAATTCGCATTGTTCGGGAATAATTATATTATTGCACCTTGGACATTTTTTTCCTATAAAATCTTGCTTT
The DNA here is from genome assembly GCA_028280605.1 of Candidatus Gastranaerophilales bacterium. GTDB lineage: Bacteria > Cyanobacteriota > Vampirovibrionia > Gastranaerophilales > JANQFW01 > JANQFW01. Next base: position 2,354 of record JANQLL010000130.1, on the reverse strand, counting down.
AGCTTCATTTTGCACGTTGAGCAGGTTACCTTTAACTCCTTTTTATTTTTTTTCATAATTAAAACCTCTTAAGCAGGTAAAATATTTAAAATAGCTGCCAGTATTCCACCTACGGCAAATGCAAGTGTTATTGAACCTAGCCAGATTAAAGATGCTTCTTTATAACCTCTTTCTTTAAACAGAACTACAACAGTTGCTATACAGGGAACGAACAGTGTTATTACAACAAGGCTTACTAATGTTTGCCCTGGTGTAAGTATTGCTGCTTTGTCGCCCATACCTATCATATCTGATAATCCGGCAGCACTGAAGTCTCTTCTTATTAAGCCCATTATGAATATATTAGCGGTTTCTTTTGGTAAATTTAAAAGACTTACAGTTAATGGCGATAAAAAGTTATATATTGATTTTAAGCTGTTTGTTAGCTCTAAAATAGTTATTATTAAAGCGCCAAGGAAAAATAATGGTGTTGCCTCCAGTAGAAAATGTTTTGTTTTACATAATGTTTTATCTAAAACATTTTTCATAATAGGAACTCGCATTGGTGGTAAATCTATTATTAACGGTGTTGATTTACCTGCCAGTATTTTATTTAAGAGAGTTCCTATACCTATCATTGTTATAACTATTGTGGCTAAATACAGTATCCATAGTTTTAAAGATCCCATTGCTGCGAGTATTACCAGTATAATACCTATTTGTGCAGAACAAGGTATTGTTAAACATAAAATTGTAGAGGCAATAATTCTTTCTCTGTTTGAGCCTAATAATCTTGTAGTAATAACAGCCATTGTTACACAGCCAAAACCTAGTATAATAGGAATTATAGCTTTACCGTTTAAGCCTAATTTTGATAAAAATCTGTCTGTTAAAACAGCTAATCTTGGTAGGTAACCAGAGTCTTCCAATATTGCCATGAAAAAGTAAAATCCGATTATTAAAGGCATTAACAATCCAAAGACATATTGAATAGGCATTGTTAACAGACCAAATTCACCAACAAGGATCGTATTTAACCACGTTGGCATTGGAATATGATTAACAAGTCCTGTTATCCAAGGTATATATTTTTCTACAATAATTTGATTCTCTAAAAAGTCAACAACTTCACCAGCTATATATATACCGACTATTTGATATAACATATAAAGAACCAGCCCTAAAGCTGCAAATCCTATTATTGGATTTAATAAAGCTTGACCTATAGCGGAAGAAAGGTTAAAATTTTCCTCCATGGTTAAAGTGTTATCTATTACTTCATTAACCCTTTTCCTTCTTTCTACATATAAATTTTCTCTGTTTTCTGTAGAAAATTCGTTTTCTAAAATATTTTTAAATGATAGTTCTTTATCTTTTAGTATTTCTGCTATGTAACTTCCTTTTTTGCCTTTTTGAGCATTATTTAGGTTGTCTTTTAATTCTTGAATCCCCTGATCTTTAATTGCTACTGTCGGAAATATAGGAACCCCAAGTTCTTTTGAGAGATGTTCTATGTCTATCTTAATTCCTTTTTTTTCTGCTTCATCCATTTGATTAAGTACTAATAAAATAGGCAAACCAAGGTCTATCAATTGTTGAGTTAAAAATAAATCTCTGTCCAAGCTTAATGTATTAACAATATTTATAACTATATCTGCTTGTATAATTATTTGTTTTGCGATAATTTCTTCTTCATTGTAATCTCCAAGGCTGAATATACCTGGAGTATCAACAAACATGCCAATGTCTGTTTGTGTTTCGATATTATCTAGAGTTGTTCCTGAGTAATTACTAATTTCTGCGTATGTTCCTGTTATTTTATTAAAAACAACTGACTTCCCCACGTTTGGATTTCCTACGAGAACTATTCTAAGGTTTTTTAAACTTTGTAGGTTATTATTAGTATTATTTTGTATTTGCATTAAATTAACCTTACACTAATTTCTTTACAAAGTTTTTTACCAATGGCTATTTCTTGTTTGTTTTTTTGCAAAACAATTGCACCTGGCTTTGCTATACATCTTACTACTTGACCTTCTTCTATTCCAAATCTAGCTGAGTAACATTTAATATCAGAGTCCATAAAAGCTTGTACTTCTGCCTGTTGACCAATTTTTATTTCAGATAATGCTACCATTTTTGCCTATTTCCTCTTTATTTTCATAATATAACTATTGAGAATTATTCTCAATAGTTATATTATGAAAATATCATGCAATTGTGCAGATGTCAATTGTTGAGTTAAAATAAGTTAAGTTTTGTTTATTTAAATTAATTATATTCCCACTAAAATACTTTTCAGATTATTAAATCGAGTTAAAGTTAATAAAATAAACTATTCTCTGAAAAGAGTAATCTGAAATTTAATTGATGAG
>JANQLL010000086.1 GCA_028280605.1 Candidatus Gastranaerophilales bacterium | reverse complement strand
TTCAGAGAATAGTTTATTTTATTAACTTTAACTCGATTTAATAATCTGAAAAGTAAAGTATTGTAGAGGAAGTATAATCTTTCATGCAATAAAAGCTGGCGACTACCAGACAAAAAGAAAAAACTTCTATTTTTATAGAAGTCCCCGTGGTTAAAATCATCATTTTAAAAATATGTTTATTAAGTCAGGTAGGCGATATGGTCTCTCAACTAGTAGTGTGAAAAAACCTTTATCTAATTAAAATATTTCATAACTATTTGCTTATATATAATTTTAAAATATTTATAATTTTTAAAACTGATTATGTACTTATACTACTTATATACTAATAATTGCTACCTAGTGGATTGTTTATTTATTCTTATTATTATAAAAACAATAAATTTTGAAAAATTGCCTTATTTTAGATATATTTATTTTTTTAAGTTTAATATCTCTTTACATAAATAAAAAGAATAAGGTTATTAGAGATTTAGGATTTATTTTTTAGTATAATCTTTATGGTTTAGTTAGTAAGGGAGAAATAAACTTGTCTAATGTTGTTTTAATAGGAGCCCAATGGGGGGACGAAGGAAAAGCCAAAGTAACAGATTTATTATCCAAAAAAACTGATATTATAATAAGATATCAAGGTGGCTGTAATGCAGGTCACACCGTAGTCACTAATGAACAAACTTTTAAATTCCATTTAATTCCCTCTGGCATACTTTATTCTGATAAAATTTGCATAATAGGATCAGGTACAGTAATTAACCCAGAAGTATTATACAAAGAACTCCAAGGTCTTAAAGAAAAAAATATCAGCACTAAAAATCTGTACATAAGTTCCTCTGCGCATATAACACTCCCTTATCATATTGTATTAGATGGTGTAAATGAAAAAGAACTCGGTAAAAATAAAATAGGCACCACTAATAGAGGAATTGGACCAACTTATGCAGATAAAATAAATAGAATAGGTATAAGAGTTGAAGATTTGCTAGATGAAGAGGCTTTAAACGAAAAATTAGATATAATACTGCCTCAAAAAAATCTTTTACTAGAAAAGGTTTATAATGCAAAGACATTTACCAAACAAGAAATATTAGATTTTTGTAAGGATTATGCAGAAAAATTAAAACCTTATATAAAAGATGCTAATCCAATTATTTATGACGCTATAAAAAACAAAAAATCTATTCTTTTTGAAGGTGCTCAAGGCACTATGCTAGATATAGACCACGGCACCTATCCTTTTGTAACAAGTTCCAATCCAATATCCGGAGGTGCCTGTGTAGGCGGAGGAATAGGACCTACACATATAGACAGAGTTATAGGTATAAGCAAAGCTTATGTTACAAGAGTGGGCGAAGGACCTTTTGTTTCAGAATTATCAGATGAAATAGGACAAAAAATTCAAGAAGTAGGACATGAGTTTGGTACAACCACCGGCAGAGCAAGAAGATGTGGTTGGTTTGATGCAGTTGTAGGTAGATACAGTGTGCTTATTAATGGATTAACAGACATGGCTCTTACAAAGCTAGATATATTTAATGATTTTGATAGAATTAAAATTTGTACCTCATACAAAGACAAAAGAAATGGTGATATTTATAACAGCTATCCAACCAATACATATATACATAAATACCTAGAACCTGTTTATATAGAAATGGATGGCTGGAAAAAAGACATTACAGAAGTAACTTCTTATAATGAACTACCTAAAAATGCGCAAAAATATATTGAAAAAATAGAAGAATTAATAGAGGTGCCGATAAAAATTATTGGAGTTGGTCCCGGTAGAGATCAAACTATTACTAAATAACTTGTAAGTTTATAAAAAAACAGCATAGTTTTTTATAAAAACCTTAAAAAAAATGCTTGACTTAGAACTATGCTATTGGTATCTTATTAATTGTTGAGAGGAACGAAACTCAAAAAAGACAAAGAAAAAAGACAATTAAAAAATTAAATATAAATTTGCGTCCATAGCTCAGCTGGTAGAGCACTCCCCTTTTAAGGGATAGGTCCTGCGTTCGAATCGCAGTGGACGCAAATTCTTTATATATAAGCATTTTGGGCATATTAATAGTTTTAAAACTCTATAATATAGCAGAGATCCTTAAGCTCTTATTCTATATCAGAGAATAACTTAATTGCATTATGTCTTGATATCAATTTTTATATTTAGAGGTTTTGTATAATTATTGAAGATAAATTGGATGTAAAAATTCTTAAATCCTCTGGGCTTAAAAAGTATGACAAATCAGCAATTGAGGCAATTAAAGCTGTGATACCTTTCGATCCACTACCTATTATACTCCCACTAAAATACTTTTCAGATTATTAAATCGAGTTAAAGTTAATAAAATAAACTATTCTCTGAATTGCGAAGCGGGAGCTTATAAAAAGTGA
>JANQLL010000229.1 GCA_028280605.1 Candidatus Gastranaerophilales bacterium | reverse complement strand
AAGCATGCGCTAGCCACGCAAAATTTAATTTCAAAACAGCACTTTTTCCGCTTACAGGATAAGTGTGCCTTTTTATACCCTTTTGTAAGCAAAAACCATTGCAGTCTATATATTTTTTAATTTTTACATCACATACAGTTGAATAAAAAATTTTTGCTTCCTTTAAGGCTAAAAGGGCGGGACTTATAGTGCCCGCCTTTTTTAAGTATATAATATTTTTATTGTTTAAACCTTTTCCGCCTGCTTTAACAAGTTACACTCCTGATCTCGATACATTCCGGTACGTTGTGTAATTTCATCAAAGTCAACTTTATGCCCATCAAAGTCAGGACCATCTACACAAGCAAATTTTGTTTCACCGCCTACTGTGACACGACAAGCTCCACACATGCCGGTTCCATCTACCATTATAGGATTCATACTCACGTAAGTTTCTATGTTTTCAGGTCTTGTAAGTTCAGATACTGCTTTCATCATAGGGATAGGTCCAATTGCCATAACATGATCAATTTTTTCTTCTTTCATAATGTCAGCAAGCACATCAGTAACAAATCCCTTAGTTCCCAAACTGCCATCATTTGTTGTTATATGGAACTCATTACAAGCATTAGCCATTTTATCTTGCCAGAATATCAAATCTGCCTGTCTTGCGCCCATAATAATATGAACTCTGTTACCCGCTTCTTTAAAAGCCTTAGCTATCAAATAACAAGGCGCAGCACCGTATCCACCAGCAACACAAACAACGGTTCCGTAATTTTGTATATGTGTAGGCACTCCCAATGGTCCTACTAAATCCTGTATATTATTACCTTCGTTTAATTTAGCCAGTTTTTTTGTTGTATAACCAACCGCCATAAATACTATAGTTAATTCATTTTTATCTCTATCTATATCAGCAATGGTTAAAGGAATTCTTTCACCGTTTTCATCAACTCTTAAAATGATAAATTGTCCGGCTTCGCCTCTTCTTGTAACATTAGGCGCATCTACGACAATTTCGTATAAATTTTGCGCTAATTCTTTTTTAGATAGTATTTTATAACCCATTATCCTTTATTAAAACTCCAAATCTTATATTAATAACATTAAACAAATATGTTGCGTCCTAAGCAGAACACAACATACATAATATCAAAATAAATATAATATTACAAATTTAGTTTATTCTCTGGAACATATATCCAATGCCACGAGCTGTTAATATAAGCTCAGGATTGGCAGGATCTACTTCTAATTTTGATCTTAATCTGCTAATGTGGACATCAACTACTCTTGTATCAATTCTGTGATCAGCAGGGTAAGACCAAACATATTGCAAAATTTCATTTCTGGAGAACGCTTGACCGGAATGGCTTACTAATAGTTCAAGTAAAGAGAATTCCATACCTGTTAGTCGGATTCTTTCATTTTTACGGAAGACTTGTCTTCTGCTTGTATCAATTCTAATAGCTCCGGTAGTGATAACATTTTTGGTTACTTTACCAGTACCGGTGCTTTCTCTTTGACTGGTTCTTCTTAATACTGCTTTTGCTCTAGCTTCAAGTTCTTTTGGACTAAATGGTTTGATTACATAATCATCAGCACCTAGCTCCAACCCTGTAATACGCTCAGATACGTCACCTAGAGCTGTAAGTATAATGATAGGTGTTTCAGAATTTTTTCTAATTTCTTTTGTTACACCATAACCATCCATTTTGGGCATCATTACATCTAATATAACAAGGTCAGGTGTAAATTTAGCAAACGCTTCCAATGCTTCTTCACCATCAGCAGAAGTCATTACTTCATATCCGACCATTTTTAATCTAGTTTCAAGTATTCTTCGAATACTTGCCTCATCATCCACTACCAGGATTTTTTCGCGTTCTTGAACTTCATTTTGATTTTCTGTATTATTTTGTGCTTGTGCCATTTTATTTGCCCTTACCAGATTTTAATCAAGTGCCACATTGGAACTACACTTTTTATTTAATAACAATTTTTTTCTTAAAGAATTTCAACAAAATTTAACTAATCTTAATTATATGAAAAAATTTGTTAATAGTAAAATTTAATTAAAAAAAATATTTAATATAAAAAAATCATTTCTTCTTAATGTTTTTTAACTTAAGTCTATAGTAACACATTCTTAACATTTTTTTCAAAAATTTTAAACGGGTAGTATAAAAATTTAATTCGATTGTATTATATTGTTTATCATTCAATTGCTTTCAGCTAAAAGCCTAATATAATAAAGTTATATAAAATATACTGGGAGCTATTATTTAATGCCTTCATCATAAATAAACTTGAATATATACCCAATCTAAAAATAAACTCGGATTTTTACGCTAGACGGTTTTGAATAAATGTAATTTAGTGCCTACCCATTTCTTGATTTCTTTTTTATATAAATTTATGTTCTCAAAAAAATTCCGTAACAGCATCTCTAAAGTCTTTATAACTTTCATAAAAGTCGGCAAACAGTATTACCTGTATCTTTTAAATCTTAATCTTTTTATAATTTAATCACTTTACAGGCAATATTATCCACATGCCAGACAGTCTTTTTATTTTCTATAGAATACTTAACAATATCTGCAGTTCCACCTAAGCCTTGAGCTGGTTTACCACTCCATACTGCAATCATTCGGTTCTTTAAAATTCAGAATTACTTTGTCTGCTGATTTTGATAGCAAATTTCTGTATTTATCAAGAGCATCTTTATTTTGAAAAATTTTTTCTTTGATGTCCGGTTATCCTTATTTTCATTAAATTAAACCTTTTTTTACCAATTGCCAATAAAATTTACCTGTTGGCGTTAGCTCACAGTAACCGCCAAACTCTGCTGCGTGATATGTAAAATCATCAACAAGGTCATTTTGTTTTTTTGCTTCTTCAGGGACTCTCGGCGCTATTATTCTTAATTTTGCATATTTTTGCAGGATTCGATATTTTCTGTGTTTTTCCACCTCATTACCACCAAAATGGGGTTCGTAAGATTTATCCAGCTTGAACTTTTCATCTTTATCATCAAACAGGTTAACTATCTCATGAAATTCTGAGAGCTCCAAATCTGATTTACATTTTCTTATGGTTTTGTAGGTCGATACACTGGACTTAAATTGCGGTCTTTGCGCAAAAAAACCAAGTAATTTATCAACATAGTTATAAGCGCCGGCAATTGTCACGTCACCCAGAATATCAGCAGCACCGCCTTCTAGCGCCTCACAAAATAAAGAAGTAAATACACCGCCCTTTCCTTCTTCTTCTATTGCAAACTCATTTTTTCTGCTTGCTGTAATAATAGACATACCTTCTTTTATAATTGTTAAATTTTCCCCAAGCATTGGTATTATAGCGGCATAACCGCTATAACAGCAGTCTAGTATAATCATAACCTCTCTGGCTTTTGAATTTTTTGCCAGGTTGATAATCTGCTGCATTTCTATACCGCTGTAATGATTTTCTAAATCCGGTGTTATTAAAAAGCTTCCCATTTCATCAGAGTAACCGTGTCCTGAGAAATAAAACAAAGCTATTTCACATTCTCTGGAGAATAATTCCTTTGCTTCTTTTAATATATTGCGTGAGCTTACTTTTGATTTTTTATCAGAAGTAAGTAATGTGGTTGAAAAATTAAGAGTTTTATCTTTATCTCCATTGCGCTTTAGTAGTTTATCTATTTTTTTTGCATCACTAATACAGCCGCTTAAAGGATTTTGTATTGTATAATCGTCAATGCCAACGATTAATGCTCCTTTACTCATTATTCACTCCCCTTTTATATAATTTCTTTCGTTCTTTGATAAACCATTTATATAATCCCTGATCAATTATTTCACTATATTTTTCAGTTGGAACTACTGAATTAACTTGAGAATTTTTATAATTTTTAACAGAATCATATTCCTTACCAAGCAAATAAGCAATAAATCCTCTATAATATAAATACAATGGGCTTTTATTATCGGTACGAGCGTCATCTATTTTATTCAAGAACTCATTACATTCTTTTAATAATTTTTTCTTTTTGTTTTCTTTTTTTTCTTCTTGATTAATAAAAGCATATTCAATTAACTTTAATGCATATTCACAAGCAATTTGAATATTTATATCATCAGCTTCAATTGTTGAGTCTATATCTGCAAATTCTTTATTTGACTTTAAAGAATTTTTATAAAATTCTATGGCTTTATCATACGAGTCTCTGATAGCATTAACATCTTTTTTAGCTAAGTTATTTAAAGCATGAGCTAAACAATGATAAATACGTGCTATTGCCCAAAATGCCTCATATCCCCTAAAGGAAAATTCATTATAGCATTCCTCAAGAGTTTCAAAAGTTTTTAATTTATCGCAGGTTTGCGCATAGGCATTTGCAGTATGCAGCAGGAGATTAAACATTTCTGTCTCATCATCAAGCGGGCATTTAATTTTGGCTTTTTCAAAATAATTAATAGCTTCTTTATGTTTACCAGCTTCAGAATAAATAATACCTTTATTGATATAAATTTTATAATAATTTTGCAAAGCTAGCGGTAATGAATTTAAATAATTAATAGCTTCGTTATATTTTTCTTGCTCTGTCAATATTCGTGATTTATTACATATTAAAAATACTTCAAAATCTATGTATTTGCTTTGTTTAGCCTTATCAAGGGATTTTTCTTTTTCAATCAATTTAAGGGCTATATTAGTATAAATGTCTGCATTTTTAAAATCTTTAAAAAGATAATACGAGCCGCTTAGATAGGTATTAACTCTTATATCATCAGGTGCAACTTTTTGTTGGAGTTTTTCAAAGATTAATTTTCCTTTGCATTCATCAATTTCTCTTTGTAATAAGCCTCTGCACAAGTCTACTGTTATTAATTTAGGTATGTTATATTCGCCTTTATCTTTTATATCTTCAGATAAAATATCTAATCTTTTAAGGATACTTATTTTGTTTTTTAAATTGATATTTTTATTATTAAATAATTTTAATGTAAAACTGTTATATTTGTTACAAAGGTATTCAATGCTTTCTCTTTCAATACTTTTACCGGCATAATTCATTAATTCATCCCTTAATTCTTGTGTTGAAGGATAATTATATATTCCAATATGTTCTGTGTGGCCTGCCGGAATAAACATTTTTTTAAATTTATCCTGACAAAGATGTTCAAGAGCAGATCTTTTTGAACGCTCAAAATAATAACCTATACTTGTATTTTGTTTTTTATATATTTCATCAATTTCTGTGCATTTATTATCTAATATACATCTAATTATTGGTATATTGGCTTCTATTGCCCAATTGCACTCTTTTTGCAGCCAAGGTATATTGCCGTTTGCTAACTGAGCTTTAACCGCTAGCCTTGCATCAGGGCTATCAAGTAATAACAGCATTTTAGAATTCTCTACCGCATGTTTTGCTCGCTCTACAGCATCTTTGCCGGCTTCTCTTTCTACTTCAAAATAAAACGCCTTTATATCGCTTCTATTTAAGCCGTTGTATATATAATCAGCTTCTTTTCTATTGACCATATTAAAGCTTATAAACGCATCATACATAATATTCATTAATTTTGAGCTTTTTTACTTTTCTTTTTCCAACTTGTAGGAGTTATTATATTTTCTACTGTCACATTATTAATAGAGTTTTTAAATGCTCTCCAGTTAGAAGGATTATTTTGCTTTACATATCTAAATAGCGCTGAATAATGCATTGTATTTTTTACAGCTTTATAGACAGCCGGATTAACGGTTTCTACATAGTGCATTTTAGCTTTAAATTTGTCGATAAGCTCATTTGCTATATATACAAATTCACCCTTTTTATCCATTTTGTCATATGTGTATTTAAATAATCTTTCTGATATTTGTTGTTTTTGCTTATTATTTTTTGCATAATAAATAGATTTAAAATAATGTTTGATCTGAGGATCACCATTTTTGTATAACATTTCCGCATGTCCATATAGCTTATTGGGATTTGGCTTTTTAGCCTTCCAAAAATGATAGTAAGGCTTACCGGAAAAGTATAAAGAATTTTTTGGATTTTTATTTAAAATCACATTGGTATCTTGATCTGTTAATACCCAAGACTGAAACTTATCTGAATATTGTTGCTTTAATTTACTCAAGTCAGATGCAGCGCTGATAATTTCCAGTGTTAACTTTGGTGCTGTTTCTCCTCCTTCTTCTGCTAAGTAGTATCTTCCTGTTGTTGTATTTTTGGGTAAATCCCAAAATTTAGTCATATCCATTAATAAAATATCAGCTTGAAGAAGCCTAAGCCCGAGTAAAGTATCTGTAAATGCTTTATGGTATACAATGTGATATTCTTTTTCTGTGGTTTCTGGCCCAAATAATGATACACAAGAATTATATTTACTGTCTGAGTATTTGGCAATAGGTATAAGTTGCCAATCATAAATTTCCATTGGATAACTATTATTATCAAGCTTTAATGTTAGCCGTTTTCCATCAGGCTTACCAGGTTTATAATAAATAGACAGAGTTTCAGCCTTTACTCCATGACCTAATTTTAATACTGAGTCTAATGCAGCCCCTCCTACGCTACCAACAAAAGCTATGCGAGAAAGTGATTTTCCAGTCATTGTTTTTGTAAGAGTTCCTCTAGCAAATGAGTTACCAAAATTCGCCCCTCCTATTGAAACTTGAGAGTTGGCTGTAAGCTGTAGCATAAAAAACATAAATGCTAAAAAGATACTAAAAATTTTCTTCTTGAAGTTTAATATATTCATTTTTCCACCCTAATTTATAAATTATTAATAATATTTTTATGAATTATTTTTCATGCTTTCCAGAGAGCGTTATTATTTTAGGTTATGTGAATCCTGCAAGTGTTTAGAATTGATTATCAAATTGGATAGTTGCCCATGAAAATTCTCTTTAACATTCTCTTGTTCTGATAAAGTGATAATGACCCTTTCTATATGAGGTGTTATTATACAAATCGTAATTAAAAGCATCATAACTATTATTATCAAATTAAAATTGATTCTAGGTAATACAAGATTAACCCAGCCATCTCCCATGATATTTTCCTCTTTTAATTGTTTATTTAAATTTTTTTCAATTAATATTTGTATTTCTTTTTTAAATTCATATACGCTGTCAAATTCATTTAAGCCAATTTTTACTTCATGGTTATTTGTATAAAAAGTTTCATCAATAAAATTCTGGAGCTGATTAAATGATTCCAGCTGTTTAGCATTATTAGGAGGAATAGTTACTGCCGTTGTTTTTCTAAAAACGTATAAATCCGGTTTTTTAGAATTATTTTTGACATGCGCTTCTTTTGCTTTTTCAAACTCATAAATAGTTCCTGATGAGTAATTTTTACCTTCGTAGGTATAGGGTGTACCTATTTTTGACCATAGGATCATTATAAACATATCAGCCTCGGAAGGAGCTGATATTTGTTCCTGAGGATGATTCATTGCACTCCAAGGACCATTTTCTGTGTAGCAAGTGTAATTAACTCGAAAAAAAGCATTATATTTTGGATTTTTATTTAGCTTATCTATAACATCTTTAACAGCTTGCCGTTCTTTTTCAACATCATTAGGAGATGCGATAAATACATTTATCTTTTTCAACTTAACTATCCTAGCAATAATATAATTTTTTTATACTTTATATAAAAATACATAAAACTAATATTAATTAAAATAATAACAGATGAATTTATTTACAAATTGTATTATTTGCTCATTAAACTACTCAAATCTTATATTATAATTTTTTGCCATTTATTATCTTTAATTCTATTAAAGATAAAATAATAAAAATATAATAAAATTTATACTAATTAGCGAAAGAAGCCTTTTCATTCTTTGGGTAACCAAGCTTACTTAGCATAAATAGAAGTGAAGGTGTGAATATTTGGGAATTATTTTCATACTCCTTTAACAGATAACATTTCGCCTCATAGTTATAATCATTGACAAGCAAATAAGTTGCGATTTCCTCTATTTGGTCACTTCCGCTGCTAAACTGCTTAAGGGCTTCTATATTTTCATTAAGAGTTTCAACTTTTAGTTTTGAGGCTATCTCAAATGCTTTTTTTATAATCTCTTCCCCGTCCTCTTTTACTATAAAAGTATATTTTTCTTCAAAATCAAGTTTTTTTTCGCATTCAATAACTTTATTTGCCAGGGCTTTTGGCTCATTAAAAACAATTTCACCCTTGCTATCTTTAACTTCTAGCTCAAAATTATTGCCTATCTTGGTTTTAATATAGAAAATTGGTTTAGTAAGGGTAATTTTTTTATCATTAAAAGGTATGGCAGTAATTGAAAGGTCTTTATTAATACCTCTTGCTTTACTTGCTGCAACCTGGTCCTTAACCATTGAAATATTAATATTAAAAAGTTTTTTAAATTCATCAAATACGTTAAATTTATTGTCTTTTGAATTATGATTATTTAATATTTTGTCGCCTGCCTTTAAAGCATGCTCCTCATCATTCACAATAAGCAATGATATACCACTTTCCTGGGATAATATATCACCTTCCAAGATTTCTTTATTTGCTGTGCTTAAATCTTCTATTGTGTATATTTCATTTTTTCTTTTTATATAAAGCTTTCCGTTTAATTCTTTGATAAAACCTATTTGTTTCATATTAAAAACCTCCTATTTATTTAATAAGCATACATACAATAATAGTAATTAATGCTATTGATGTCGGACGTACGATTGGAAAACTGGTCTTTGCAAGCCAAAATAAAATATTTAAGGTTATAAAAGCCGAAAGTTGTGTAATAATAAGGTAACGTAAATCATTTTTATCCGTGAGCATTATGCTTGCAGAAAAAACAATTACAATGCCTAATAAATAAAATAACGAGTTATTAAAATAAGGGATCAGGGTATTTGTTTTAAGTGAATGCAAAATATAGGCATGTATTTCTGTACCGCTTGGAGGGATGCCACTCTTTAGAAAAAAATATCCTGAAGTCATTGGGGTATGAAAATTATCAGTTGAATAAGAATTGGATGATCCAATTAGTACTATTTGATTGTTAATATCTATATTATCAGAGTAAAGATCTTTTGCTGAATATGATTTATATACATATTTTTCAGGTGTAGAAAAGTTAATTAATTTTACTTCTTTAGAAGATTTTGTATTTTTTTTATTTTTTAAAATATAATTAATTTTTGAAGCTAAAGAATATACAGGCTTATCATCAATGTGCACTTCTGGCTGAATACATCTTAAAACATTACTTTTAGAGGATAGCTTTATATTTGCATAACCAAAGTGTATTTTTTCAGGATAAATTTCTCTGTATTTTTTTATTGGCTTAACTTCTACTGTGCCTTTATGGCTTGTTGTGACTAATCTACTTGCTAAAACAATATCTATTCCTTTAGTTGTAGCATTTTTAAAGGATGAAATAAGCTCCTTGTCTCCATCTTCCAATGTGCTATGGCTATCAAGCAAAAAGTCCAGGCAAATTAGCCTTGGATTTTTTGCTGCAACAAGGTTTAATATTTCTGCTAAATATTCCCTCGAAAAGTTTTTATCAAACTTATTATCATATTCAATTGATTCATCATCAAGTAATATTACAGAAATATCAGGATTTTGAGTGTTTTTATTTTTAAAAGCAAATGCGCGCAATCTTTTAAGCCGCATATTTATATCATAAAAAAGCATTTCCAGGCTACTTCCACGTATATCAGGAATAAGTGCGGATAGTAAAAGCAGCGTAACTATATACCCTAAAGTCCTTACAAAAGGATAATAAATATATTTAACCTGAATCGGGTTTAAAATTGCGTTAATTTCACTAGTTTCCAAAGTTTTGCTCCTATTGTCTTATCTTTAAACCCGGGTTGCCGTAAAATATATGCAATCCCCACTCAAAAACATTGTCAGATTCTTTTCTTGCAGACATTACAGCTTCACCGACGGTCTGGCCATTTAGGAAGTTCTTATATACGCTTTGCCCAAACTCCATAGCTGAAATATCAAAAACAGGATATACACTAGAAATTACAGCTTGTGCTCCAAGGCTTAAGAATACTGTATTCATTCCTTTGAATCGTCCGCCCCTGAAGTAATTTGTTTGACCTGAGCTGCAACTGCTAATAAATACTAACGGATTGTTTGTAAACTTTTTACCGGCTAAATGCCTGCTGTATAAATTATTAAACTTATCTGCCATTTTAAGACCGTCCGGCGGAGTGCCATGTCCCGAGTAATGAAATATTGCCAAGTCCTCGGTTAATTCCTGGATAATATTTTCTTTAAGAGCATTTTCATGCTGAAAAATCGATATATTTTTAGAATTAAAATTATTAATTGCATTAATTAAATTTTTTATCTCATCATCGCACATAGAGAGATCTTGAGTAGGATTACCCACTAAAAGCTTCTTTCCTGATAAGTTTACGCCTTTATAATTATCTTTTAGCTTGTTGAGCATGGATATACCCTGAATCCTTGGCAATAAATGAACTTGACCAATAAATTCATCGTTATCATTTACCAAGAATTCAAAAGGCGTATTTATCAATGTGGAGTCTAGTGATAAATATATTTGTTCTTTGGTTTCGGAGTTAAGTAAGGTTTTGATTTGCTCAGGAAGTAACTTAAAAGCCTCTCTACCTTTTTCTTTAATAGATTTATTTGCTGTAAATTCATCTCCTGCCTCACTTCCTTCCCAGAACGCCCAAATTTCGTTAGATAAATTAGCAAAAACATTATCCAATTTAATTATTTCATACTCAGATTTATATATTTTGTGGCCTTTCGGGCAACTTACTGCAAAAAAGTAGGACTTATTTGTTGTTTGGATGCTTAAAACTATCTCATTATCTTTGAGTATATAGTTTTCTTGTTGTTTGTCTTTGGATAGTTCTGCTAAAACGGCAGCATTTCGTAGGGTTTCGATTAAACTTATAGCAGTGTTCGAGTTTTCTTTATAATAAAATTCAAGCAAACCCCAAACAGCTCCTTCAATATTACCCTTATGCATGTCAAGGTGTTCTTTATCTCCTTCTGACAATAAATTTTTCATCTTGGTAATGCAATCAAGGGCTTCTTGGTAAAATTTTTCAGCTTTTTGGGTTTCACTTAGGTGATATTGTAAAGCACCTAAATTATTTAGAGTCCAAGACTTATAAGACAAGTATATTCGAGGATGAATTTTTACCAAATTTTTATATCTATCAAGGGCTTTTATATATGATTCTTCGGCTTCTTCAATGTTTCCTAATTTTAATTTTAAATTACCTAAATTATTAAAAGTTGTTGCTAGCTTATCTGAATGCATACCTGGTAAATTATCTTCAAGTTTTTGACAGTTTATACGAGCTTTTTCATAACATTCTAGAGCCTCTTTATTTTCATTTAGCTTGTTGTAAAGGTTACCTTTATTACAAAAAGTCATTGCATAACCTTGTAGTGCTTGCATTGACTCCTGATCTTTAAATTCCTTGTATATATCAAGAGCCTTATTATAACAAGCTTTAGCTTCATCAATTTCATTTAACTGTTCAAGTAGTAACCCAAAATTATTTAGCGCAATCGCACACATATATTTTTCTGGATTTTTTTTATCTAAATCAATATCTATAGCTTTTTGGAATGATTCTTTAGATTGCTCTAGCTCATTAAGCATGAATTGTAATTTACCTAAATTGCTATAAACACTTGCAATATCAATAGAGTAAATTGTTGAATTATCTTCTTCTAGTAATTCTTGATATATTTCAATTGCTTCTTGATATAAATTCTTAGCAGCCGTTACTTCATTTAGTTTATCGAAGAATAGTCCAAAATTATTTAAAATTTCTAGAAGTTTAGGTAAATAGGTCTGTCTATCCAAATCTACTAACTTTCTACATTTTTTAAGAGCTTCCATATAATTATCTTTGGCCAGCTCTATTTCATTTAGTTTATCAAGTAGACTAGCTAGATTAATTAAAATCATTGCTTGACCTTGCAAGGCTTGATCTGGCTGTTGATATTTTGATTTTTGATATATATTAAGAGCTCTTTCATAAGAGCCTTGAGCATCTTTATTCTTATTTAGTTTATTATAAAGAATACCTAAATTGTTCAATGTATCAGCTACTTTAAACTCAAATTTTTCTGGATATTGAGTTGCGAGCTCTTCTCTTATCTTAAGAGCTTCTGTAAGATTATTTTCAGCTTCTTCTTGATTTTCCTCTGTTCTTTCTTGTAAAACACCTAGTTTATTTAAGGCATTTGCCAGTTTGGGCAAATACTCTTTAGGTCGTTTTTCTTTTAGCATTCTGAGACTTTCTATTATTTCCTCATAGTTTTTTTTAGCTTCTTCTGGTTTATTAAGAACATCTTTTATTAGACCCAAAAGGTATAACGTATCTAGCAAGTAAGGTGTAAATTCTTTTTTACAATCTGCCACTTTCCTGCTTATTTCAAGCGCTTTTATCAAAGATTCATTAGCTTTTTCATATTCGTCTAATTTATAATATTTAACACCTAAGTTATGTAATTCATTTGCCTTTAACATATCAATCTCTCCCTGCCTTTTTTCATATGGAAGTTGTTTAAATTCTAACAAAAACAGAGATTATTTTTAAATTAAAATTAAAGATATATTTACAATTTTATTCTTGTTTTTATTACATCTAAAAATTTAGAGTAAAAAACCTCCCATTTTTTTAATAGGAGGTTTTTATATATTTTTATTTTTTTAAATATTTATAATATATATTAAAATAAATTATAAATTTGAAACATGATCAAACTCAACAACAACTGAAGAATTACATTCAGACTTACATAACTCTACTTGGAAATTATGCCTGTCAACTGATGTTCTTTCTTTGCCGTCTATAGTAATGCTCTTAATGTATAAAGTATTTGGCTTTACAAAATCAGGAAGAACATTTATAGAACCTGACCTGTTATTTAGATTAGGCTTAAAGTATAAGCAGAATGAGCTTCTGGTTACAAATGCCTTAATATAAATGTGAGCAAGATAATTCAACTCAAAAGCGTGGTAACCGCTAATGGAATGACCGCCTTTTGTGCCAAATTGCCCTCTTATATCAGGAATGCCATCATCTGTTACCCTAAAGAAAACTCCTCCTGAATCAAGATCAAGATAATGCCTATTCCAGAACGCCATTAACTCTCTTGCCAGGGCTTTATAATTGTCTGTATTTTCTTTATAGTCTTCATCATCTCTATAATATCCGTATAAAATTAGATAAGCTAAAATGCCTTGTTCTTGCTGCCAAAAATCTTTTGTGTTGCCCCAGGCAAAGTCAGTAAGCTCATCCATTGGCTTTCTTTCGACAACATCAAACACACCGCTTCTTACTTGGTCAATACCGGCTATTGCCATTTCATCGCCAAGCCTCTTAGCCATTTTCATGAGCTTATTAATTTTTATCTGAGTTGCATCGACTCTTTCTATAAGTTCAGAATCCGGATGTGTTTTTTCCTTGTTTTTTTGTTCAAGCTGATGCTTCTCAGCTTCGTAGTAATTAGCTACCCGGGTTAAATTCCAGGCTATTTTAAAGTTATGCCCGCAAACAGCTCTATCTTGCTGCCATCCCCATGTTTGGTCAGGTGTCCAATCTCTGAAAAATCTTTCGTTAACGTAAGGGATGCTTTCATTTGTATCAGTGAATTTTTCAGCAATTAAAGAACTTGTTTCGTCAAGTATTTTTTTGCATTTATTCACAAATTCATTTATATCTTCATAGTCGTCATTTTTTGGTAACGGATCAAGTGCAAGAACAAGATTTACAAGATAAGCCGGAATATGATCGCCTACAGAGTTCCAGTTTTTCTTGGCCTTGTTGTTATAACTTCCTCTTTCAGCAAGTACGTCTGAATTCCAGCTTAAAGTTACATAATCGATATGAGAGAAGTAACCGCCATAATTTTCATCAGGATCAAGATAAAAATCATTAAATGTTTTAACGGTTCTTTTTATATCCTCAAGGGCTTCCCAATCAGAGGTAATTCTGTAGTATTGGGTAATTCCGGCAAGTGCGTAAATTTGCTCATATAAAGGAATTGTTCCCAGATCATCATTATTTTGAGAAGGTATTATAAGCTCGGAATGAGCTTGTCCGTTTGGAGTGATTTTTCTTCCGTACGCCCAGAAAATATGTTTCCCGTCATGGCTTAAGCTGCGGAATTTTTCTCTTTGGTACTTAACGCCTTCTGTAGCTGCGTTTAGAAACCTTTCGCATCCTGTTAACAGGTAAGCTGAAGAAAGCCCGTAAATAAGCCTTGAAAGGGTAGCGCACTCTTGAAGCTTGTCATCGGAAGGAAGACCTGTTATACCTATATTTGTACGATACTTTGAGAAATCATAAGTTTTTGCATCGCCAAATAAGTAGTCAAGCCAGGTATTTCCCAGTGCATTTATTTGGGTTAGCCACCAGTGGCCTTTCTCAAAAATATAATTATCATCATAAGAACCGGTTTTATCGTATTCTTGATAAAGTTCTATTGCCCTTCCTTCAAATATTTTCTTGTTTTCGTCAACAACAAATATTCCGTAAACAGATACAAGCATATTTTTTTTAAGATATTTTTTTACTCTGTCTGAAGGATTTGAGTAGTCAAAATTTTCAGGATTTGGAAATCTGTCTGTACCTAGCTTATCAAGATTTTGAAGCATGCTAAACCAGGTTTCAGCTCCGATTTTAACAAGATAGTCAGTGCCGTTTCTGCATTTGAGCCTGAAAGCCGCATTTTCAATATCAACTTCAACAACTTTGCCCATGATTTTCATGCTGTGGGTAAAGTTCTTAAACTCTTGTTTTCTCTGTCCTTCAAGGATTTCTAATCCTTGTGTTTGTGTATTAGCCATCTCTTTTCTCCTTAATTTTCTTTTGAAATTAGTACAACTACACTTCTTGGTTTTACGTTATAAGTATTTCCGTTATGTAAAGACTCTGTATTATTGTCAGCTTCATAAGTATCAACGTACTTATACCATTTTCTTCCTTGTATTTGAGGAATTTCAAAATCTAAAGACTCCCAATACATATTCATCATTACATGAACATCCTGATCCTTAAAATTCTCTTTATTTTTGTAGCCGTTAGATTCGCTTATATTATCGGGAGAAACTCCTGCAATAGTGAAAGCAAGAGATCTTGCATTAGAATCATCCCAGCCCGGAGCGTTTAGTATTGTTCCATGCCAGTTAATATCCTTCAACCCTCTTGTATGCAACTCAGAAACCTGACCATTGTAAAAATGTCTTGTCTGAAGGAAGAAAGTTTCTTTTCTCAGTTGAATCATTCTTGAGAAGAAATTATATATATCTTCGTTATTATTAAATAAATCCCAATTTATCCAGCCTTTTTCGTTATTAAGGCAGTAACCGTTATTGTTACCTCCTTGGGTTCTTCTTATTTCATCGCCGGCAAGCATCATAGGAATACCTTTTGAAAGGAACAGAACAGCAATAAAGTTCTTAATCTGTCTGGTTCTTAAAGCATTGACATCAGGATTGTCAGTTTCTCCTTCAATTCCGCAGTTCCAGCTTATGTTATTGTCATTTCCGTCGCGATTGCCTTCGCCGTTTTCTTCATTGTGTTTGTAATTATAGGAAACAAGGTCGTTAAGGGTAAATCCGTCATGACAGGTCACAAAGTTTATTCCGCTTACCGCAAGATGTCCGGATGACTGAAATAAATCGGGACTGCCTGACATTTTGCCGGCAACTTGCCCTATGATTCCGGGATCGCCTTTAACGAAACTTCTTATTATATCTCTGTAATGGCCATTCCATTGAGACCATCTGTAACCATGAATATTTCCAAGCTCATATAATCCGTCAGCATCCCAAGGCTCTGTTATAAGCTTGCAATCTGTCAAGCTTTCTCTAAGTTCTATGCCCCATAAGACCGGAGGATATTCCATTATATTTCCATAAGTATCCCTTGAAAGAATAGAGCCTAAATCAAATCTGAACCCGTCAACCTGCATATCTCTTGCCCAAAATTCCAAGCTTTCAATTATCATTTTTTGGACAATAGGATGATTGCAATTTAAGGTATTTCCGGTTCCGGAGAAGTTCATATAATAGCGTTTATCAGGAGCAAGGAAATAATATGTCTTGTTATCAAGTCCTTTAAAGCTTATTGTCGGACCATTTTGGTTACCCTCATCAGTGTGATTGTAAACAACATCCAAAATTACTTCTATTCCGTTTTGATGAAGGGCTTTAACCATATCCCTAAACTCATTAAGCTGGCTTGCCCTTTGGGGAGAAACGCAATAAGAAGGATGAGGCGCGAAAAAGCTCAGAGTGCTGTAACCCCAGTAATTTTTTTCTTTATCATCAAACTGCATTACAGGCATTATTTCTATAGCGGTTACTCCAAGTTGCTTTAAGTAAGGTATCTTATCTATTATTCCAAGAAAAGTTCCTTTGTGTTCAACATCTGACGTTGGAGATTTAGTAAATCCGCCGGCATGCATTTCATAAATAACTGTTTCACTAAGGGGAGTCTGAGGCTTTTTGTCTTTAATTCCTTCCCAATCATAATCAGAAACATCAATCACAGAACATCTCATTGAAGTTTCAAGATTATCTTCTGTGTTACAAGCATCAACTCTATTCCACAGATTTGTAGTAACACCCTTAGCATAAGGGTCTAAAACTACTTTGTTGAAGTTGTAGCGATACCCTTGGCTTTCTCCTATCGGCCCGTTTACCCTATAAGCATAATTTGTGCCTATAGGCAGATCCTTGACAAATACATGCCAAAATCCAAAGTCACTATTATCTTCTTGATTAAGGTCAATAATTTGGAAAGGCTCAACGTCATCAGGAGTTTTAAATAAAAGAAGTTGAATAAAATCAGCTTCAGAAGAGAAAACCGAAAAATTAACCCCTCCTTTATCTTTATCAACAGAAGCTCCAAGAGGACAAGGCTCGCCAATTTCATATTCATATTTGGTTTTTTCGTATACTAATTGCATATTAATTAATCCTCTAAATTTATTTTTTTTTACTTTCAAGTATTTCTATAATTTTTGAGCTGAATACATTGCAATGATCGCCTGTTCTTCCTGTAACAAGGTCATCATCTACCACAATATCTTCATTTAAGTAATTTAATCCCATGTTTTTTGCGTCAGCAACAAGATTATTATGAGTTGTAACTTTTCTTCCTTTTATATTTTTATCACACGCGATTGAGGATAAAATCCATAAGCCGTGACAAATAATACCTTTTAAAATTGATTTATGAGCGAAAACTCTTTTGATAAACTCGCAAGCCGGAGCTAATTCGTTAACATCAGTAGTATACCTGAGCCTATCAGATACAAATCCTGCAGGAACAATTATTGCATCATAGCTGTTCAAGGTTTCATCGCTCATGTTCTCAAAGCTTTCTCTACACTCAAATGGTACTTTGTATTCATGCCCATGGAATGTTATTTTATCCTGTCCCCACAGCCTTGTCAGGAAATGTAATTCCACGCCTTGCTCCGCAAAACGTGATTGATAATAAAATATTTCTTTTTCGTAGAAATCGCTTTCTATAAGAATGCCTATTTTTTTATTTTTTAATTTCATTACTTTACTTCCTTTTAAATTTAAATTATTTTTTATTATGAAATCCCTTACTGAATCCCTAAAGCTTGCATAACAACTTTGGCCTGGTCTTTATAAACAGAATCATTTAGAGCTTCTCTTGCAAGTTTTTCAGGTGAGACTCCTGTATGATCCTCAATGTCATACCTGGCACCTTTAGACACGCACCATTTTATTTGTTCTAAATGCCTTGTTAAGTGTTCACCTGAAGATGTTAATGCTCTATGAACCGTATCTTGCAATGCTGTTTGACCATTTATGGCAGGCTTTTCATTCATTGCAGAAGCAAAAGCCAAAGGAGGCATGTGTTCTGAAATTAATTTAAGAATATCAAAATGGTTCAAAACAGCTGCTCTAATCACAGCATCTATTGCCATCGGATGTTTTTCCGGGATGTCAGGATCTGCTGAGTGATTAAGTAAAAATGAAGCTAACTCAAGCCTGAATTTAGCAATTTCATCAGAGTTATCTACACCTGTAATCGCAAAAATCAATGGTGTTTGACTTAAAGGACCTCCTAAGTGATTAATATCAAAGTCAGGATTTGAAACAATATTGTTAATTGAGTTCATTATATCTTTTTGAGCTTCTTTCATTTTTTCAGACTCTTCCATAGAAATAGAGCTGAGTTTTTCAAAACCTTCAGCAACAATTTTAACAAAGTCATCACTAAGATGTTGTTTAAGCTTTTCTTTTTCGTCACTAGGCTTTTCAGGAGCTATTTGGGCGAGAAGTTTATTTAAATAAGCTTCTCTATCAGCTTTCGTGCTTTTATCATAACGGGCAAAAAGCTCTTGAGAAGCTTCATTCCCCCATAGCTCAGCCATAGTTAAACAATTGTAGCCTCTGACATTTGTCATTACAGTAAGGTTAAATCTGGCTTTTTCAATTTTTTCAGTTTCACATTCGGGAATATCGAGTATTTCTCCAATATCATCAAGAATCCATTGAGCCATTTTCAAGTGTTTTTCAGAACCGAAAAAAGCAGCCTGAAGCAACAATGTATGGCCATTTACCTTATTAACGTCAAACAATTGCTGCGGATTTCTTTTAAGGATAGCTTTTGCTGTATTAATATTGCCTGACTGCCCGGCAAAAAATATCGCGGAAGCATCAGCCGCATTAAGCTTAATATCAAGATTAGCTGTTTTTCCTCTGGGAATGTCATTTGATAATAAAAATTCCACAACTTCCGAATGCCCTCTAACAGATGCCGCAAGTAGCGGAGTCCATCCTTCAGGATTTATTAAGTCAGGATCTCCACCTTGGCTTAACCATTTTTTAAGGTAGCACACATCTCCTGACCTTGCCGCTTCAATAACAGGTTTGCTTATCCAATTTAATATGCTCAAGCATTGATAGGTCTCGTTAGCAGAAGCTTTATTCCCAGGAGTAGCGAAACCGCCTTGCTCTTGCTGCAGGTTTAATACCCAGTTTTGAAGATTCATAGAATCAAAAGACTGGTTTAAAAGATCTATAGCCCGCATTACACAATAAGTGACCCATAAGTTGGAAGTTTCGCCTTTTTCAGCAAAACCGCCGTCTTTTTGTTGAGCTGAAACCAATATATTTTTAACAGCTTCAGGATTTTGCAGTTTTTCGTTCAATCTTAACAATGCACTTGACGCAATTGCATTAAGCAAAACAGAATATCCGAAAGTGCCGTCTTGCTTTTCCATATCTCTGAAAAATTTGATCGATTTCTCGGGATAAAAGGAAATTTTGCATTCATCAATAGCACCTATAAACATAAAATGATCTTCTTGGGATTTAGCATTTGCATTCATATAGTTTAAGACCAAAGGCAGGCACTCATTAAAAAAATCCACTGCCCCGATTGCATTCAATACCAAAAGCCCTAAAGCGCTGCTTAAAACCTCGACTTTTCCTGATGAAGGATTAATGAATCCACCTGTTTCTTTATTCCAGTAGGATTTTATGTAAGATAATGTTTCATCAGGGCGATAAGGGGGTAATCCAAAGTGCCCAAACGACATTAAAACACTAAGAGAAGGTTGAGGCTCAACTTCTCCATTAGTAAAATTTGAATATCCTCCTTGGGGAGTCCACAAGGATTTTAAATATTCAATTGTTTTATTTCGTCTGTTATTATCAAACATAATATTTGCTCTTGTTTTTAATATTCTATTTCCAGCCATATTTGCGTAATCCTTCGTCCAAGCACTTAACCAGAACTTCTCCGCATAAATCGGAAGACGCCACAGAACGACTTGTTATAAAAGGATAATCCAGTATAACTGAAGTTCTTCTTCCTACATTCCCATGGAATTGACCTCCGGGAACAACGGCATCGCGAAGAATATACTCAAGAGAAAACGGAGGAGCTCCAAAATTAAGATACTTGCCGTTTGCTAAAATTGACCAACCGTCAGTATAGTCATATTCCATTGTATGTCCTGTGCAGCGTTTTCCTGCAAGAATGCTCTTTCTTTCATCTAGCTCTCTGGCAAAAGCAAGACAGGTTACTGTGTAGCATTCTGCTGCTATCGGCTTATCAGCGTAATAAAAACCAAGAATTAAATCATGAATTCTCGGATTATTAACCATGTCAACAATAGGACCGCTTCCGCCAACTAATAAAAGAGCCGCATAATCTTCAATTTTTTCCCAAGCCTTAGTTCTGGCTTCATAGTACTTTTCAAGGCTTCCTACATAATTATCCGAACTTAGGTATGGCCTTACCGGAAGCCAGTCTTTTAAGCTGATACGACCTTTAAACAAAGTCTCCCAATTTTGCTCTTTACCAAGTTTAGCCATTTCAGGACTTGTCACGGGACGACCCAGAGGAGGATCTATGTATGAACTGTCAAGGCTCCCCCCGTCAGGAAAAGGTAATGCACCTGTTGGAGTCGCAAAGTCAACTTCATAACCGGCTTTTTTTAAACGATTTAGAGGCTTTAAAAGTTCTTCCACCCAAAAACCATGCTCAGATAAAACTATAAGCACTTTTTTTTTCACTATAAATATCTCCTATTGTTAAAATTACTCACAAATAACTTCTTATAAAAGATGCGTCACATTTTAAAGGTGACAATTATCACCTTTTCTTATGCAGCCACATAAGCTCTGATAGACCTTATTTTTATATTGGTTCTAAATTAAATTTCAGATTACTCTTTTCAGAGTTTAACCTATTTTATTAGATTTAACACAATTAAATAATCTGAAAAGTATTTTTGAGTTAGTATACTTGGAAACATAAGAACTTAATATGAAGCTATCCTTTTAAGTAAGCTGGGTATTTTATACGGATTGTGGAAATAATAAGTAATTTTCCACATCAAGTAATAATTGAACTCTATAATCAGGATATTTTTGGATTAATTTTTCTTTTAGTTCACTTCCCGAATTTGAAGCCAAAATGAATTCTTTTGCTGTTTTCAGATATTCGATATTAACCTCAAATAATGAAGCGTCAGAAACTTCCCCATGTCCGGGAATAACAATTTCATAGCCGTTATTTTTGATTTCTACAAGCTTTTCAATCCAACTGTCGCAACAAAGCTCACCTTTAGATGTTTTTTCACCAAGGTAAAGAAATACTTTGTTATAAAGTAAATCCTGAGCAATAAACGTTTTTATTGAAGGGATTTCAATTGCTAGCATAAATCTCATTTCAGCATCTATAATTTTGATAATATTATAATCAATCCCGTCAATTTCAAGAGGACCTTCTTCTATTATATTTGTGGGAACTATTATGTTATCAGTGATTAAATCGCCATGAATCGGTCTGTGAAAGCTTAAAGCCCAATCTCCGCTATTCTTAATTTCATCCTGAATTTCACGAAGTGAATAAATTGGTAAATCCGCGAAGTATTCAAGTCCAGCCCAGTGATCAGGGTGAAAATGAGTTATAATAACCCTATCTATGGGCTTGTCCAATGAGTCGGCATACTCTCTCAATTCTTTGGAGTAGGGGTTAAGTAGCGGAACGTCAATTATTACAAGCTTATTTTGCGACTCAACAATAATTGAGTTTACAAGTTCTCCATCCTCAGGGCTCGCGACTACATGGATATTCAAGCCTTTTTTAGAGACTTTATTAACATTTATAGAGCGCATGACTTTTTTCCTAATACTTCAGCTAACTTTTCTCCGAATGCATGTGCGGATTCTACAGATAATCCGGTAACAAACGGATGATCCCATGCCACACTAGGTTTTTCTCTGGAGGTAGTCGGGTCTGCGAGAACTTTTCCGTTTGGCCCTACCGCATCCTCTACCATTGGCTGAAGAGGAAATACAAATCCGCTTGTTTTTAACTTTATATCAGGATTATCAGGAGTAGCTCTAACTACTTCATAAGTAAGTTCATCTACAAAATCCCAAGCATGAGGATGAGCTGTTACGGTTTTGCCGTAAAGAATACTCTTATTATCGTTATTAGGGTCTCTGGTAAAAGAAAGAGCTCCTACTCCGTAGCATAGGCCTCCAATAATCTTTCCGCTTTTGTATGCTGAATAAACCAAATTATGAACGAGCATATTTCCGACCACATCAAGCGCAGAACCTGCTCCTCCAACAACAACCAAAACGTCATAGTTATCCATATTCGCATCAGCAAGCTTTACTGGATTGTCCCATTCGCCGGTATCTAAAATTTCATTAACTCGCTTCAGCAACTCGGGAGGATTCATTTTTAT
This sequence comes from Candidatus Gastranaerophilales bacterium, assembly GCA_028280605.1. Taxonomy (GTDB): domain Bacteria; phylum Cyanobacteriota; class Vampirovibrionia; order Gastranaerophilales; family JANQFW01; genus JANQFW01. The sequence continues at coordinate 22,562 of JANQLL010000229.1, read as the reverse complement.
TTTTTGCATAGGATCAACAAAATCAGGATCCATGCTGATCATACCGGGCAAGGGTGTTTTACCTAAAAAAGTAGTCAAGTACAAATCATGACCCGCTTTTTTTAGTATGTCCCAAGGTGCTTGCAGCTCTTCTGCCCATACTCCGTAATTTGACGCAACAAAAAGTATTTTTTTTCCCATCTTTTTTAAACTCCTTTATTATTCTTCTCCACTCAATTGTCGAATTGCTGTTTGCCAATCTTCGGCATGGTAAAGTTCGACTATCTTTCCATCTTTAACTTTGTGTATATCAATTGTCATAATACTAAACTTACGGCCGCTATGTTGCACTAAAAAATCTCCTGCCGGCGTACCGGTAAGTTCACTACGAACTGATATAACATCTCCGTCAATAAAAAATTCTATTATTTCAACATTTATATCTGGGACTAAATTAAACAAGCCGTCTAAAAATCCTCTTGTATCTTTTTTAGTTCTAAACTTATCATTAGTATAATAAGCCTTCCAATCATCGGCCAGTACAGCCATACCTTTTTCCCAGTCTCTTTTTTCAGCTCGAAATAAATCATAAAAAGGTTCTATTAATTTTCTTGCTTTTTTATGCGTTAATTTTTCTGCTAAGTCTTTCACAAGCACTCTCCTCTTTAAAATTTTTAACCTATACTTACTCTAAAAGTCTAATTTATACTCGAATTGCTAAATATTTAGACAAAGCTCTTCTTTAAGATTATATCCACAAAGAGCGGAATAAATTCTTGACAAAAAAGATTTCATCTTTCTTACACGAATATGATTAATGCCAAAAAGTTCTTTTAGAGAACCGATTACATTTTGATCATTATATCAGTATCTTTCATATCTTTCTCTCTTATTTATTACTATAGAGAAAGACGTTTTTATTTAAATTTGATTCAAGTTTTACCTTAATTAACAATTCGAATTTTATGAGTAATATACATAATTAATATTTCAAAGTTAAAAATTATTGTAATATTATTTATAATATTATTTATTAGAATAATTCCTTTAAAAATAATTAACTTTATAATAAATAATAATAAAAAAAGATACATAAATCAATTACCAGAAATTTAAATCAGGACTTATTTATGGATATTGTGCTGGATCAAGTGAGCTATAGCGATGTAAAAGAAATCCTGCACCTGCCAATCTTAAGCCCAATGCATAACTGGATTGTACTAAAATATAGATATATCAAGAAAGACTAGGAGAAGATATGTCATTTTTTATGATTAGAGAAAACAAGAAGCTTAAAGAAACAGATAAACTAATGCTAGTATTGAAGTTGATCGATTGGAGTAAATGTCAAAAATACCTAAAAAATATTCACAAAAATGACATAAGTCTATGAGAAAAAATTTTTACGTCTTAAGATTCAAGTTCGTGATACCTTCCTTTATAACTGATTCTAAGTCATTTAAATTGCCAAAATTTCTTTATAGCTGTTTTGATTGAATTTTTGGTACAAGTTTCTTTTGATTCAGCTATTTCTACAATTTTATCCTTTATTTCATCCTTAACCTCTCTTGGTCTGCCAGATCTTTAGTCCTGCTATTCCATATTCATTATAGCTTACTGTGCATTTAGATATTGTATCTTTCCTTCTTTTCAAAGTTTTAGCTACTTCTATTCTTTTTATTCTCATATTTAAAAATTCTATTGCGTGGGCTCTCTTTCTAACTTTAGCTATAGGATGATATTTACGCAATGCTCTGCTACTTCTGAATTATTAGTGTGTTTTCCAATTTTTCCTAGACTATAAGCGACATTTTTTCTAACACCTTGATTACTACTGTTGTCATCCCTTTTAAAATATAGACGCAGTTCTTTGACGTTTGTGGATTACTGGTATTGCATCCTAGATTTTCCAGGGTAGATACTGCATTTAACCTTTTTACAGCGAAATAAGAAGAAACCCCATTATTCGTGGGACTTAGGATGAAAATTAAAAAAATTTAAATGCAACGATATACTTTTGCTTAGCAAAGGTATATCGTTGCTATTTTTATTATGATCCATTGGCTAATACTCTCTTTATATTAAGATAACTCAAATAGAGCTTTTCTGTTTGCATCAATTGTTCTTTCAATATCCTCATCAATGTGCACTGCTGATACAAAGAAAGCCTCAAACTGTGAGGGTGGTAAGTAAATTCCATTTTCAAGCATAGACCTAAAATATTTAGCATACTTATGAGTATCAGATTGCTTTACTTTTTCAAAACAATCAACACATCCGTCTGTAAAAAATAAAGTCATCATTGATGATACTCTATTTATAGTTGCATTAACACCGGATTCTTTTATGTTTCTCAAAAATCCCTCCTCTATTCTTTTACTGTTCTCTTCGAGTTTTAAATAAATGTCAGGATTAGACTTTAATGTATTCAGTGTGGTCAAACCTGCTTTCATTGCAATAGGATTGCCGGATAATGTACCGGCTTGATAAATAGGGCCAATAGGCGCGACTTTTTCCATTATTTTTCTTTTACCGCCATAAGCCCCCACAGGAAGCCCACCACCAATAATTTTTCCAAAACAAGTTAGGTCAGGCGTGATTTTATAAAGGCTTTGAGCACCACTTAAAGCAACACGGAAACCTGTCATAACTTCATCTAAAATGAGCAGGCTGTTATTTTCTTCAGTTAATTTTCGCAGAGTGGATAAAAATTCTTGCTTAGCAGGTACAACACCCATGTTTCCACAAATAGGCTCTAATATTACAGCTGCTATGTCATCGCCATATTTGTTAAACAACTCTTGCACAGAGGTAGAATCATTATAATTAGCTATCAAAGTATTATTAGCAATACCTCCAGGTATTCCCGGACTGCTTGGAATACCTAAAGTTAATGCCCCTGAGCCAGCCTGGATTAAAAAACTATCACCATGGCCATGGTAATTTCCCGCAAATTTAATTATTTTGTCTTTTTCGGTATATCCTCTAGCTAGTCTAATAGCACTCATCGTTGATTCTGTGCCGGAGTTTACCATTCTTACCATTTCAACAGATGGTACAATTTCTGTAATAAGCTTTGCCATTTCGATTTCAATTGCAGTTGGTGCACCAAATCCTATAGCCGTATTAATTTGAGATTTTAAAGCGTCTTTTATAACTTCGTTGTTATGCCCAAGAATCATCGGTCCCCATGAGCTTACGTAATCTATATACTCGTTGCCGTCTTCATCATAAATTTTGCTGTTTTGGCCTCTAACCATAAACGGTGGCGTCATGCCAACTTCTTTAAAAGCCCTTGCCGGACTATTTACCCCGCCAGGTATATATTTTTTTGCTTCTTCAAAAAGCGCTTGAGATTCGTCAAATTTCATAACTTATCTTTCCTTTAACCAGTTAGCCACATCTTTTGCGAAATAAGTAATTATAATATCAGCTCCGGATCTTATAAAGCCAACCAAAGTTTCTAAAACAATATTTTTTTCATTAATTAAACCTTGAGATGCAGCAGATTTAATAATCATGTACTCCCCGCTTACGTTATAAGCCGCAATTGGACAATCAACGCTCTGTCTTAATCTGTAAATAATATCTTGATAAGCCATAGCCGGCTTTACCATAATAATATCTGCACCTTCTTGCAAATCTTCATTCGCTTCCCTCATTGCCTCGTTAGAGTTTGCGGGATCCATTTGATAGCTTTTTCTGTCTCCTGATTTTGGAGAAGAATCCGCAACATACCTAAAAGGCCCGTAAAAACTTGACGCATACTTTACACTATAGGACATTATTGAAACATATTCATATCCATTTTCGTCCAAGGCTCTTCTAATAGCTGAAACGCGCCCATCCATCATGTCAGAAGGTGCTATTATGTTTGCTCCGGCTTTGGCGTGAGACAAAGCAATCTTGGCTATTAACTTTAATGATTCGTCATTAAGGATTTTACCATCTTTAAGCACCCCGCAATGACCATGCGACGTGTATTGACAAAGACAAACATCAGATATAATCACTAAATCAGAATATTTTTCCTTAATTTTTTTAATGCCTCTTTGAACAATACCGTTGTCATCATATGCGCTAGAGCCTTTTTCGTCTTTAAATTTGGGCAACCCAAATAATATAACTGCTGGAATACCTAACTTTGTTATTTCTTCTATTTCTTCATCAAGCCTATCTATAGATAGATAATACTGGTTTTTTAAAGAGGATATTTCTTTTTTTACATTGGTTCCTTCCACTAAAAATATTGGATAGACCAAATTTTCTAGGCTTAGTCTTGTTTCTCTCACTAAGCTTCTTATGTTTGAATTTAACCTAAGTCTTCTTCCTCTATAAAACATTATTATATCTCCAGCAATAAATTCACTAAACCTTGAATTGTATACTCTCTAGCCATTTTAACATTTTTTAAACCCAGCTCTACAGCGGTACTTTGGGTTACAGGTCCAATACAAGCTATTTGTTTCTCTTCAAGTAGGCTTAAATTTTCTTTGCCCAGTATTTGCATAAAATTAGACACTGTTGAAGAGCTTGCGAAAGTTATAGTATCTGCTTTGGCAACTAATTTTTTTAAGTTTTGTGAATTATGTTCAGGTATTACTGTCTGATACAAAGGGACTACGTCAACTTGAGCGGCTATTTTTTTCAACTCTTGGGGTAATATTTCTCTTGCAACATCAGCTCTTAATATTAATATTTTATCTTCAGAGCTTATTCGTTGTTTTAATTCTTCAACCAAAGCCTCAGCAATATATTCTTTAGGCGTAATGTCAACGTTAAGATATCTTTCTTGCAAGGCGTTTTTTGTAGCTTCTCCTATTGCGCATAATTTAGCGTTACCAATTGTTCTAATATCTTTGTTGAATCCTTTAAGGTTTTTAAAAAATTCTTCTACGCCGTTAACGCTGGTAAAAATTATCCAGTCGTATGCATCAAGCTTATTGTAAGTTTGTTTTAACAAAGTTTTATCTTTATCAGGCTCTATTTGTATTGTAGGGAACTCAATAGCATCGGCTCCAAGTGATTTTATCTTTTCGGAAAGCTTGCTTGCCTGATGCCTGGCTCTTGTTACAAGTATTTTTCTTCCAAATAAAGGCGTTTTTTCAAACCAGTTAAGCATTTTTCTTAAATTAATAACCTCTCCTACCATTATTATAGCAGGATAAGTAATATCTTGAATCTTATCTTGAATATTCTCCAACGTGCCGACAGCAATTTTTTGCATTGGAGTCGTTCCTTTTGAAATAACAGCTACAGGAGTATTAAGTGACTTACCATAGTTTATTAGTCTAGAACATATTTTTTCAAGGTTATTTAATCCCATCAAAAATACCAAAGTCCCTTCCAGCTGAGCCAAAGCTTCATAGTTTACGCTTTCTTTTTCTTTTGTCGGGTCTTCATGGCCTGTTATTACATGAAATGATGTACTGATACCTCGATGCGTAACCGGAATGCCTGCATAAGCCGCTCCTGCGATTGATGATGATATTCCTGGCACAACCTCAAAAGGTATATTATGAGATTGCAACTCAAGAGCTTCTTCTCCTCCTCTTCCAAAAACAAAGGGATCTCCGCCTTTTAATCTTACTACGATATTGTTTTCTTTAGCTTTATTTACCAATAGTTTGTTTATATCATCTTGGGGATACGTATGAGCGTTTCTTTTTTTACCTACATAGATTTTTTCTGATGTTTCTTTAGCGCAATCAAGCAAATCAAAATTTACAAGATTATCATAAACTATAACATCAGCTTTTTTTATACAATTTAAACCTTTAACTGTAATTAAGTTTTCATCTCCCGGACCTGCTCCAACAAGATAAACTTTAGCTTTCATTAGTTTAATCCCTTTGATTTGTTCATTTTTTCCAAAACTATTTTTGCTAAATCTTTGCCTAAAGATTCATAATCGTTAATATTTCCTGTTAGTTTTTCTCTAAAAAGTAATTCTTCTTTTTCATCTCCAATAAAACCGTCAATTGTCAATTTATTTTCGCTAATAAAACAATACGCACCTACAGGTATTTCACATCCGCCGTCAATTTCTTTTAAGAAAGCTCTTTCTGCAAGCAAGCCCAGCGCATCTGACTCGTGATTTAACTGTTTTATATAATTTATTGTTTCAAAATCTTTTTTCCTTGTCTCGATAGCAAGAGCTCCCTGTCCAACAGCCGGAATAAAATTCTCTAAATCAAAGTAGCTTATATTAAAATCACTGTTGACATTTTTTTCAAAAACTTCTTTCAAAAACTCGCAGTCATTGCCGCCGTTCCAGCCTACTCTTTTAAGCCCTGCTGCTGCAAGGATTATAGCGTCATAGTCGTGTTGCATTTTATTTATGCGTGTGTGAATGTTCCCCCTAATTGGCAGTATATTTAAGCCTTTTCTGATTTGTTTTACTTGAATCGACCGTCTAAGACTTCCTGTACCCACTTTTGAACCAGCCAGCAATGTGTTTATATTATATTGACCCTTGCAAATTAATACATCTCTAGGATCTTCTCTTTTTGTTATAGCTGCTATTTTAAAGTTATCCTGCAGCGTGTGAGGCACATCTTTTAAGCTATGCACCGCAAAGTCAACCTCTGCTGCTTCTAAAGCTTCTTCTATCTCCTTAATAAATAAGCCTTTGCCTCCGATTTTACTCAATTGTCTGTCTAGAATCTTATCGCCTGTGGTTTTAATAATTTTTATGTCAATTTCTAGGCTCGGATAAAGTTCTTTTAGCTTGGAAATTATCAAGTTTGTTTGAGCCAAAGCCAGTTTGCTTCCTCTAGTGCCTGCGGTTAACTTTGCTTTCATTCTAATAATCTTTCTTGTATGTTTCAAGTAATTCTATCATTCGCTTTTTTACCTGATTTTTATCATCATTGTTTAGTTGCTCGATATAATCAGAATAAACAAGATTTTTATATAAAGCTTCTCGGGTTTTTATGTCTTTTATGCGCTCGCTGGCAAGTTCTCTAACTTCTCCAAGCAGGTTTACAAATGTCTTGTAACTATCTCCAAACCTCTCTTCCAACTCCTCCCTAATTTTCTTAGCAAGAGCCGGACTTTTTCCATTAGTAGAGATAGATATAGTCAAATCGCCTCTTTTAACTTTGGAAGGTATTATAAAATCGCACAAATCAGAATTATCAACAACATTTACCAAGATGTTTTTCTTTTTAGCGTCTTTATACACCATTTTGTTAACAGATTTATCATTAGTTGCCACAAAAATAAAATTTGAATCTTTAATATCGATTGTGTTGTAGCTCTTTTTAAGCCAATTGATTTTATTTTGAGATAGAATATCTTCAAGTTCAGAACATAATTTAGGGCTTATAACTGTTATGTTGACATTATAGTCCAATAATGACTTGATTTTACGAAGAGCTACTTTTCCCCCGCCAATGACCAGGCAGTTTTTATTTTCTATGTTTATCATTGCAGGGTAGTATTTGGTCATTATTAACTATCCTTTAGTTCTTTGTTAATTGAATCATCATACCTTGGGTTATCTTTAATAAATTCTTTTAATTCGGCTATTGGCTTATGAGTAAAAATTTTAGCGTAGTTATAAAAGGCTTTTTCTATTATTTCCATTTGTTTTTCATCAATGCCATCAAGCTTTTCTTTTAGGGTATCGAGCTCCTCTCCCATAACTATCTTGGAGTTTTCCTGAATTGACATGATTATATTTATTAGCTTAAGTTCATTTACCCAGTTTGTAAATTTTCTTACGTCGTGGTTTAGAATTTTTAGCCCCTTTTTTTTTGTTGATTGCCTTTTTTGAGTATTTTCTTCAGCTATTTTTTCCAGATCGTCAATTTTATATATTTTTACCCCGGGGATAGTATCAATTTGAGGGTCCACATCTCTTGGCATTGCAATATCAAGAACGTATAACGGAGTGTTTCTGTAGCTTTCTTTAAATTTGTTCAGTTGCAACACATAATTGGAAGCGCCAGTTGAGCTTATAACTATATCGACATTCTCAATGAATTTATACCTGTCTTTAAAGTCTACGCAAATTATTTCGTTATATTCTTGAGCAAGCGTTTCAGCTCTTTTGCGCGTTCTGTTTGCAAGATATATCTGTCTGATTTGTCTGCTAATCAGATTTTGAATAGCAATTCTAGTCATTTTGCCTACGCCAATAAGTAAAGCAGTTTTGTCTGCTATACATCCCAAGTTTTTCTCAAGTAATTTAATACCTATAGAGCTAATTGATACTAGATTTTTACATATATCGGTTTGGGTTTTAACTTTTTTTGCTGTTGATATACTCTCAACAAAGAGCCTATTTAGTATTTTACCTGATGAGTCGTATTCTAATGACTTTAAATAGCAGTCTTTAACTTGTCCAAGTATTTGATCTTCTCCAAATACAAGAGACTGAAATCCGCACGTTACCTCAAAAATGTGCTGAACGCAACTCTTGCCTCTTCTAACCGAGATATAATCAGCTAATTTTTCTTTTTCAATATTAAAAAACTCAGAATAAAAATCTTTTAAGTATTCTTCGCCAGATTTAGCATCATCAACAATCGCATATATTTCGCTTCTATTGCAGGTGGATAGTACGCTAAATTCTTTTAATTTAGCGTCAAAAAGCAATTTTTTATATGCAGTCTCAAGGTTATCATTAGTAAAAGCAACCTTTTCTCTTATTTCAATAGGGCTTTTTTTGTAATCAAACCCAAACATTATTAATTTATCTATTGAAAAATTTTCCACAATTATTGAACCATATTATTATTGCTTGTTTAATCTGCTCTCTGGTGCAACCATATGCTCCTATCATAGTTATTTGGCGGTAATGAATTTCATTAAGTAATTTTATTGGATTATTTTTCTCTCCGACAAAGCCGCTAAATAAGTAAAAAGTAGCTCCTTTTACTTTATAAGAAAGTGCTTGCTCAAATATATCAGCACCTGATGTTGCATTTATAACTATATCATAATTTATTTTTATTGTTTCTAAAGAATTTAAAGTTCTTTTTTTAATCATTTTTTACGTCCTTTCTTAAAGTTTGTATATATAGTATTATTTATTAGTGTTCACAGAAAATAATCTTAAATACTCTTTTGGGAAAAGCCGGTGATATTTATTACCTAACTTAAATTAAGTAGGTGATAAAAAGTTTTTAAGAGAAGTGTAGTTGTCTTAAGAAGAAATAATAATAAAATTTATGCTGATTCAAGGAAAACACGCAAAAGTCGAATATTATGAAAAGCAAATAAGAATTTTTAAAACGTATGACGAACGCTCTTACAATAATAATGAATTTTTTGCGCTAAATTTTCTTGCCAATAGCTGTCTGATGAATATTAATCCACAAAAAGAGTCGGATTATTCATTATCAATGGACTACATAGATGGAGCTGATAAGTTAAATAGTATTGATAGTAAGCAAATAGCAATTATTACTAAAAAATTAGTTTCTTTTTTGCAGCAATTGCACAAAATTTCATTTGAAGAAAATCAATTTTTCATTACTCACGAGGATATTTTTTTAGATAATATCTTGGCAACCCCAAATCTTGAAAAAATTTATCTCATTGACTGGGGTTTGTCTAAAAAAAGAGAAAATATTTATTCTGATATTGCTTCTGCAACAATCGGAATTTATAATGATTTTCCTCATGAGCTTGAATTGTTTTTGCAAGAATATTTTAAAAACCATGATATGATTGATTTTGACCTCTTGCAAGAAAATGTAGAAGATAGATATAAAGAGTATTATTCTGTTAGGAAAAAAAATAATTTTGAAACAGATTCATTAAAAGTAAGATATAATAAGGCATTAAGATTGATTAATAATTATAGAGAAAAATATAGTGCGCAATAGATACAAACACGGTGGCGGTTACAGAAAGGCATCTGTTGAACAAGGTATTGATTGGCATAGTGTGAGCGATTACTCTACTTCCATCAACTGGAAAGCCACCGAGTTTAGTCCTGATAACTTGCTATATTCGCCTCAGGAAAATATAGAATACCCGGATTCTACTTATTCTGAATTAAGAAAAGTAATAACAGAATATTTAAAATTTAATGATGAGCACTTTGTATTGTGCCATGGTGCTAATGAAGGTATATCTTCACTTTTTCATCTTTTGTTGCTGCACGGTTATAAAAGAAAAAAAGTATTTCTCGTTGGTTCAACTTATAGTGAATACAATAAATACAATGATTTAAACGGCTTTGAAAGTGTAAATATTAGCTTTGAAGAATTTATTGATAACTCGGAACAAATATTTGGAGAGATTGTAGTAATTGTTAACCCCAATACGCCCTATGGGTTTTATCATGATATTAAACTTGAGCTTCAAGCTCTTTTAAATGAAGATACTACAGTGTTATTAGACGAAAGTTTTATTGATTTTACTTCAAAGCCATCAATGTACGAGCTTGTGAACAAGTATAAAAATGTTTTTATAATACACTCTTTGACTAAATTTTTCGGTTCTGCAGGAGTTCGATTAGGGTTGGTCTTAAGTAGTAGCAATTTAATGGAATTTTTATCAATTCTTTTGTCGCCTTGGAATATTTCAGCCTATGAAAGCTGGTTTTATGTAAATATGATTCCAAAGTTTAACAAGATAAAGCAAGCCACTCACCAATGGATAAATCTGGTTAATTCTGATTTATGGCAAGTTGTTAGTTCATCAAAGAATATTAGTGGTTTTGAGGGGTCTGTAACTTCTTACCATACTTTGATTATTAATGCTGATGCAATAAATGCAGTTGGAGGAAAAGATTTTAGAAACTATTTACTTAATAAATATAAAATATTTGTTAGACCTACCGCTGATTTTTATACCTGTCCTGAGTATTCATTCAGAGTAGGCTTGAGATTACCTGAACAAAATATACCCTTAATCAATGCCATAAAGGATATAGGATGAGCAATCATTTATTATTTATCGGAACCCAGTCAAATGCCGGAAAAACTTTTATTGCTGGATTTGTAGGTAAAATTTTAAAAGAAATATTTAATATTAACACCTGTCCTTTCAAAGGTCAGAATATGTCAAACTATGCAGTAGTTTGTGAGAAAAACAAGGAGATATCTATTGCTCAGGCCTCTCAGGCAGATTTAATGGGAATAGAACCCGTAGCCGATATGAATCCGGTACTTTTAAAGCCTTTGGGAGAGGGTCGTTCTCAGGTAGTAGTAAGAGGTATACCAACTGTAATAACTAAACCTAAAAGTTATTATAAGGATATTGATAGCCTAAAAGTTCAAGTTGATGAAGCTTTTTATAATTTGAAAATTAAATATGACAAGATAATACTTGAAGGTGCAGGTTCAGGATTTGAGTTAAACTTGAAGTATAAGGACCTCGCTAATCAGCATATGATGGAAAAAAATGATGTTGATAGCGTGTTAGTTGCTAATATAGAGAATGGAGGTATTTTTGCCTCAATACTAGGTTCTTATCAGCTTATGTCAGACAACGAAAAAAGTCGCTTTAAGGGAGTTATTATAAATAATTTTAGAGGTGACATTTCTTTATTTAAAGAAGGCGTAAAAATTATTGAAGAATGGGGCATACCTGTTCTCGGTGTAGTTCCAAATATTCAATATGGGATTGATAGTGAAGATTCTTTATCTGAAATGAAAAGTTATGAACAGAAAAATAAAGACCCTTTACAAGTTGGTGTGATTAAATATCCAAGGGCTAGCAATATTAACGATGTTGAACCTTTGGTTCATTCTCCGGATGTGCAAGTATCTTTTATAACACAAAATGCTAATCTCGATGTTTTCGATAAAGTTATACTTCCTGGCTCAAGAGCTGTAATGGATGATTTAAAATGGCTAAAAAGCACAGGCTTGGCAGATACGTTAAAATCTACCACCGCTAAGATTTATGGAATATGTGGCGGATATCAAATGCTGCATACAAAATTAGATGATCCGCTTGGCTCTGAAAGCCGCAGTGCTAAACCCGGCACTGAATCAGGGCTAGGTTTTATACCTGCACAGGTGGAATTTAAGGACAATAAAATACTTAAAAGGCAAGATTATAAATTATTTGAAAATATAAATGCTCACGGATTTGAGATGCACACGGGTGTATCTGACAAGTATCCGATATTTTTCGACTCTGAATGTGTTAAAGGGTCGATAGTGCATGGGGTTTTCCATAATGATGAGTTTAGAAATTGGTGGATTACAGAGACAAGTGTTAAGCGTAGTTTGAATTGGAGCTTTAAAGAGTGGAAACGTCAAAAGCAAGATGAAGTGGCAGAGGTATTAGTTGATATAATTGATTGGGATAGGATGTTACGATGATATTCGGTGATTATTGGATATATATAGTTTTAATAGCCTTAATTATCGATATAATAATTGGAGAGTTTCCTATAAAGCATCCTGTTGAATTTATAGGCGGTTATATCAATTTTTTTGAGCGAAAAGCATATAAAAACACTGTGATACAGGGAGTTGTTTTATTAGCTTCTCTTTTATTAATTGTTGTAGCTTTAGTTCTATTGCTGCAATTTGTTTTACCAAAATTATTTGCCTTATTAGGAATTCCTAAGTTAATTTTTGTATTTACTTTAGGGGTACTTGCTTCAACAGGCCTGGCAAGTAAATGTTTGAAAATACATATTAATAAGGTAATTTATGCTAATGAATCAGATAAGCGAAACAATTTATCTCTTTTAGTGACAAGGAACACGAAAGATTTAGATAATAATCAGGTTTATGGCTCTTTGATTGAAACCCACTCCGAGAATTTATCAGATGGCTTCATTGCTCCATTATTTTATTTAGTTCTATTTGGATTTCCCGGGATCATGTTATATAAGACAGTTCAAACACTTGATTCGATGGTAGGCTATAAAAATAAACGATATTACCGATTTGGTAAGGCTTCGGCAATTTTAGACGATATTTTAAACTTTATACCCGCTCGAATTACAGCGTTATTGATATGGCTTTTAGCCGGAAATAAAGTTTCCTGGCGGTTGATTTTCAAAGATGCACCGAGGTATAGCTCTAGCCCTAATGCCGGTTATCCTGTCGCGGCAGCTGCACATGGTGTTGGGGTTAAACTTGGTGGTGTATTTTATTATGGGAATTTGGAAGTTAAAAAAGCTGAAATAGGAAAAGCTAAAACTGATAATTACAAAAATGCGGCTTTGGATTTTATAAAAATACACTCAATGTTGGAAAAGGTTATTTTGTTATTTTTTATAATAATTTTAATGATATTATATATTATATAAATAAAAGTAGATCGAAGAGGATATGCATAAATGAAAAGAATGAGACATTATGATAAAGACTTAGCAGTTGTTTTCTCTGTGTTTGGCTCTTCTAATGATGAGGCAATGAACCAGTATTTATCATTGATGGAAGAATCAAAGGCGAAATTACCTGAAAATACAGAGTTAAGACTGGCAGTTTCATCGAAAACCGTTTTGAAAAAACAGGAAGCCAAGGGTAATTATTATCTTACGTTGGCAGAACAGCTTGCTAATCTCGATAGGATGGGATATAGAAAAGTTGTTGTATCTTCAGTAAATATATTTCCAACAGAAGAACATTTGTACTTATTGAGAATTGTAGATAGCTTCAGGCATATCTCTAATAGGTATGAAGTAAGTTTGCCTCTTTTTGCAAGAACAAAAAAGGTGAATTTATTATTAACAGAGTTAAATGAACAATTAAGAAGCGAGTACTGCCCTGACAGCATAGTTTTTTTAGCACATGGAGCACCTAATTTAGAAAATCCTGGGCATCAGGTTTATACATACTTACTTGATTATTTAAAGATGCTAAATCCTACGAATCTTTTCTATACAATAGAGGGAGCTTATCCTTATAGAAAAAATCTTGTAAGGGAGCAAATAAAAGGTGATAATATTTTAGTAGTACCTTTATTATTAGTTAATGGCGTTCATAACAGAAAAGATATTCAGGAAATTAGAGACGAACTTACAGAGGAGTTTAGTTCTGTTATTATACCGAATGACGGGAATTTTAGCCTGCTGAATCTTGAGTATGTCCGAAAATACTTCGTTGAAGAAACTAATTTAGCTATACAAGTGTTGATGAACAGGTAATAAATATGACTGCAAACTTTTACATTGTTTCTTTAGGACCCGGGCATCCAGAATTGATAACAATACAGGCACTTAGGGTTTTAGCTCAGAGCGATGTGATTTTTGTGCAAAACAGGTCAGAGTCCAATGAGTGGAAAGGCTCTGTTGCTCATAAAATATTGACGGGTATCATAGATAAATGCTCTGAGTGGTTTGAAGACTGTAAATTTGGCTCTGTTAAAAAGATTGAAGCAAGACTAAAAGCCGTTTATACACCTATGAGCTACAGCCCGCAAGCATATTCACATTTAATAGATGAGATTGTAAAAGCTTGTACCGAACATAAAAGTGTTGCTTATGTAACATTGGGCGATGCGGCTTTATTTAGCTCTGCGTATTACTTATATGATATTTTAAAAGAAAAATATCAAAAGATAGCGGATAAAACCGAAGTTATAGCAGGAATAAGCTCTATATCTTATGCATCTGCGCTTGTAAAAAAACCGCTTTGTCTTGGTGATACAAAACTGGAAGTTATTCCAATGCATTCAGATGAATTAAAGTCAACAAAAGTATACATGAGGCTCCATAAAGGCGATGATTTAAGGGACTTTGAAGCTGAGGATTTATATTATTTTGAAAATCTTTGTTTTGAAAATGAAATATACAACAAAGGCAAACCTGGTATAATAAAAAATTATTTGACAGTGTTGATAGATTTTGCAAAGTCGAAATTGCCTCGATTTTATAAAAAGAAGGATTAAATATGAATGCAGCAGTAATATCAGCGTTATCCTCAGGTCATGGTAAAACGATGTTTACTATGGCTCTTTTGAACTGGTTAAAGAATAATTGCGGCAAAGTTAGACCCTATAAAGTAGGTCCTGATTTTATTGATACTCAATTTCATTCTAAAATAACCGGTAATGCTTCTATTAACCTGGATCTTTTCATGATGTCCAAGGCTGAGATGAAAAGCGTTTTTACATATTATTCAAAAGGTATGGAAAATTTGTTAATAGAAGGAGTTATGGGCTTCTATGACGGAATGGAGTATGATACATCCACCTATGATGTTGCAAAAGCATTGAACGTACCTACTATATTAATTATTACTGCGAAGGGCTCATATTCCACTATAGTTCCTACTCTTAAAGGCATACTGGATTATAGAAAAGATAATACTGTAAAGGGTATTATTTTAAATCATATATCTTCTCAAAAACATTATGAGCTAATTGAATCGCTTATTAATGCTGAAATTCCGGAGCTGAAAGTATTAGGCTGGATTAAAAAAGATGTTAAAACAATTTCTTCAAGACATCTTGGTTTGGATTTAACCGAAATAGAAAAACATAACTTGGATGAAATATCTGACTCGGTTATGGAAAATATTAATATGCAAGAGCTCCTTAAATTAATGGAATATGATGCAATTTATAACAGTGAGAAAGATTTTTTTATAAAAATACCAGAAGAAATTAAAGAAAGTTGTAAAAATTTAACCATCTCAATAGTAAATGATAAAGCTTTCTCATTTACATATAAAGCCAATATTGACTTTTTGCAGAAAATTTTTAATAAGTATCATATGGTATCAGCTGTTAATGACGAAGAAATACCTTATGAATCTCATGTGGTTTATATTCCAGGTGGATATATAGAAACTCCTGAGGTGGCTTCGTTAATTGACAAGGCAGAGAAATTTAAAAACAGTTTAAGAAAAATAGTTAATAACCCAAGCAAGAGTGTTTTTGCTGAGTGCGCAGGGTTAATGTTTTTGGGAGAAAAGATTCAAGCTAATAATGATGATTGGATAAGTGGTGCAGGAGTATTGCCGTTGAACTTTGAAATACAAAAAAGATTTCAAAGATTAGGTTATTACAGAGCAATTGATAGAGATGCCTTATGTATCTATAAAGGGCACGCATTTCATTATTCAAAAGCTATTTCTGTTGATGATAAAGAACTTATTAAGTTTGGATTGTTTAAAGATATGGATGCAAAAGCACTGCCTGGAGGCTGGATTAATGAATCAGGTAATGTACTCGGGACATATTTGCACTCGTTTTTATTTAATCAGCCCGAGCTAATAATGAATTACTTTATAAAAGGTAAAAGAAATGATAAACTTTGACATAAAACAGCCTGAAATAAAAGACCCGCAAGAGATTGAAAGATTATCTCTTGAAACCGTAATACAAGAAGCAGAATCTTACAGTGGGTTTGCAAATTTTGATGCACAACAGCAAATGGTTGTGCAAAGGATGATACACACTACAACTTGCTTTGAGCAAATTATAGATAACATTGTATTCATCAATAATGCGGCAGAAAAAATTATAAATCTTATACAAGACGAAGCAAAAATTATTACTGATACTAATATGATAAAATCCGGGCTTAGTAAGATTTATACGGATAAATTTAATAATAAGGTTATCTGTTATGTCTCAGAACCCGACATAAAATCAGAAGCAATAGAAAAAGGCATAACCAGAACAGCCGCAGCTGTAAAAAAAGCATTGAAAGAAAGCCAAAATACCCCTGTTATTTTGGCATGTGGCAATGCTCCAACATTTTTATATGCAGCTGTTGAGAGCTTAATAATTGATAATCATAATTTATCTGATGTTGCAATGATTTCAATGCCTGTTGGTTTTATAAATGTTGTTGAAAGCAAAGAATATACGCTTGAATTTTTAGAACAGAAGAAGGTTTGCGGCATAACGCTCAAAGGTCGGTACGGAGGCTCACCTTTAGTAGTGAGTGCATTGCACGCTTTATATAAGTTGATTTAGGAATATGTTATGAGCAAAAAGAATTCTATGGGGTCTGATGTGGTAGATGGATTTGCTTGTAAGCCTAAAGTATTGGATGCAAATAAGCCTGTCATGTATAGTGCTATACAGTTATTTGTGTGTGATGGGCATAGATGCAAAGAAACTCATCAAGATGACATTGCAAAAAAAATAAGAGAAATTATACAAGAACTGGGTCTAAATAAAGGAACAAACAGAATTAAAGTTACAAAGACGGCTTGTAACGGCGCGTGTAGGTTTAGAAATTTTGCTTATATATATAGAAATGCTTTTTCTGATAATTTTACTCAAAAAAATTCATTTGCAGCCTGGAAACAAGTGCATAAATGGAGTGATGAGCAATGGAGAGAAATGATAATCGCACTGTCAGAAGGTAAGATCCCAGAGTTTGCTGAGCAATTTAAAGTAGAAGATAAAGTTTATGAAGATAGCCAGGATTTATGACTGAGGACAAGATTTTAAAATCAGGATATTCAACAGGCAGTCATGCCACCTCTGCGTTAAAAGCGGCTTTGGTATTGCTTTTAAATAAAGAAATTATTGAAAATGTCGAAATAAATTTGCCGGATGGTGAAGAGGCTAACTTGCCTATTGAGAAAGCTGAAAATGATGAAAATTATGCTAAAGTACAGGTGATAAAGTCTTACAACGATGATATTGATGTTACAAAAGGCTGCAAGATAATCTGTTATGCCAGCCATAATTTGGATAAAATATCCTGCAATTCTCATCGAATACAACATAAACCCCATGAACTTGCTGCTAATTCCAATAAATTAATTATTTATGCGGGAAAAGGTCTTGGAATTGTTACTAAATGGGGATTAAAATTACCTGTTGGCTTTCCTGCAATTAATCCTGCAACCTTGCAAATGATGAATATCGCTTTTGCTAAGGTTATGAATAAATTAAAACAAAAAGAGCAGATTGTTTATATTAGTTTTGAAGTAGAAAATGGTGAAGAAATAGCAAAAAATACAGCTAATTTTAAAGCCGGTGTTGTCGGTGGTATATCGTTACTTGGGACTAAGGGTATTGTAAAACCTGTATCTACTGATGCTTATCTGGATTCACTGGATGCAGAAATTAATGTAGCCTCTCAAAATTTTTCAAAACAGGTTGTTTTTACTATCGGAAACTCGTCTTTAGAGTTTGCTCAAAGGTATTATGAATTAGATGATGAGTGCTATATAGAAATAGGAAACTTTGTCTATGACTGTATTCATAAGCTTGTAGATTTTAATTTTGAAAAATTGATTTTATGTGCAAACCTTGGTAAAATGACAAAAATTGCTCAGGCTAAAAAAAATACAAACAATAGATTTGGAGATATTGATTTCGTCTTGGTTAAGCAATGGCTTTTAGAGAATAATTATCCTGAAAAATTGATATCTTTAGCTGATGAAGTTACTACGGTAAAGGCGATTGAAGAGGTTATAGAATCTGAATATGGTGAATGCCTTAAAAGTTTTTATGATTTAATTATCCAAAAAGCATTTAATGTTATTGCATTATGGATAAATGAAGCAGGTTTGGATAAGATAGATATGGAAATCGTATTAACCGATGGTAAACAAGTAAAGGGACGCTTTGCAGCTTGCTGTTCAAGGTAGGTAATTTGCTTTTACTTAAAGTAATCAGGTGGTAAAATGTTAACAATAGCCGGCTCTGGTATGAATATTTATTCATTTAGCGAACTTTCCTGCAAAGTTGAATTAGATGAGTTTGACTGCATTCTTG
Source organism: Candidatus Gastranaerophilales bacterium (assembly GCA_028280605.1). Lineage (GTDB taxonomy): Bacteria > Cyanobacteriota > Vampirovibrionia > Gastranaerophilales > JANQFW01 > JANQFW01. The sequence goes on along the minus strand of JANQLL010000229.1, from coordinate 3,968 downwards.
CGGATATTAATTTTGATAATTCTACAAACAGAGAGTTAATTCCAGAGCAAGTTGAGCAGAAGTACCTGCCTTTTAAAGAAATAAGAGCAATAATTAAGAAAAAAATACTTGAAAACAAAAAAGTTTTATATGTTGTAACAGGCAGCCCTTTTTATTTTTCGGCTATGCAAGATATTTTAAGATTTCTTGATCAGGAGCTACAAGACTTTAGGGTTGACGATGTTGAAATAATTCCTGCTCAATCATCCAAAGATTATTTGGTTAATAAGCTTAGGCTTTCAGAAAACGAGCTGGTTTCGCTTAGCTTACATGGTAGGAAGTTGCTTGATTTGACTAAATTTCTTTCAACAAAGTATACGTTTGTTTTATGTGATGAATTATCTATAGAAAAAATAGCCAGAGAAACAAAATATATAAGCAGTAAGCTGAAATTTTACCTTGGAGCTAAACTAGGCTCTAAAAATGAACTTATAAAAGAGGTTGATTTACAACAATTATCTGCAGAAATGTCTGCTGAGCAAATAAAACAAACTTTGTCTCCTTATGTTTTGCTTGTGGAGAGAAATTTTGAAGCTGATGATTCAGCCTTGAATAATGATTTTGCAACCAGAGCGGGAATGATAACCAAAGCTGATAAAAGAGCTTTAACATTACAAGCTCTTGAGCTAAAGCCGAATATACAAATGTGGGATATCGGAGCCGGGTCAGGCTCTATATCTATAGATGCTTATAAACTTTTTAAAACACGAACTGTACTCTTTGAAAAAAACTCGGAACAGTGTAGTTATACTAAAAATAATCTTTTTAATCATAATATAGTTGCGGCAGAACTGATAGAGGGAGAATTTAACCCTGATGAAAATAGTTTTCCTTCTCCTGATAGAATTTTTATCGGAGGTGGTGGTGAATCAGTTATGAGGATGCTACCCGAACTTTATGCGAAATTAAGCCGTAACGGGGTACTTGTTGCTAATATTATAGGACTGGAAAACTTATCAGTTGCAGTGACTGTCCTTAAAGATTCAAGCGTAAATTATAAAACAAGAAGTATAGATATATCAAACTACAGAAAAATTACGGGTGATTCTAGTCTAACCATACCCGAACCGCAAAGAACACTCTTCCAAATAATAATGAGGAAAGAAAATGAATAAAGTCATATTTTTAGGAGCAGGACCAGGAGATCCTAAATTGATAACAGTAAAAGCCAGGGAAATCCTTGAAAAAGCAAAATTAGTATTGTATACAGGTTCTTTGGTTCCAAAGGAAGTTTTAAGCTGGGTGCCCGATAATTGTGTAATACAAAGCTCTGAAAAAATGTCTTATCAGGAAATATTTAAACTTATAGATGAATATATAACTGAAACTGATGTAGTAAGAGTGCATACCGGTGATCCATCGATATATTCTACAATTGCTAAGCAAATAAAATTTTTAAAATTAAAAAATATTCCATACGAAGTTATACCCGGCGTAACTGCTGCTTTTGGAGCGGCAGCGGCATTAGGTCTTGAATATACTATACCGGGTGTTAGTCAAACCTTAATAATATCTCGAGTTGAAGGTAAAACGCCGAATCCCGAAAGTATAGAAAATATTCTTAAGTGTGAAAATTCATCTAAAGTCTTTTACCTTTCTGTATCGTTAATTAAACAACTTGTTGATAAATCAAAAGAACTTGGATATCCTGACGATACCCCTTGTTGGATTGTTGAAAAAGCTACCTGGCCTCAGCAGAGGGTTATAAAAGGAAGTTTATCAGATATTGAGCAAAAGGTTAAGGCATCGGGTATTAAAAGAACAGCTCTTATCTTGTTGGGAGAATATTTAAATCAACAGGAAAAAGAAGAATCACATTTGTATAATATACCGCCTAATTGGTGTTAGATGAAAAAAATATCATTGATAGCATTGAATAAGCCTGGATTAGCATCTGCACTGGCAACTGTACAGGACTTGTTACAAATAAATTCCGATTTTGATATTAAAATTTATTCAAAGAATGATAGGGATAAAGGTGAGCTGGCCAGCAATCATAAACTTGTTTGCTTTTCAAAAATAGATGATTTCTTAAAAGAGCTGTGGCAAGAAAGTGATGCTATAATATGGTTTTGTGCTACAGGCATTGTTGTAAGGAAAATAGCCGGTTTACTAAATTCAAAAACTACAGACCCTGCTGTTTTGGTAATGAATTTTGAGAGGACACAAGTTATACCTTTGTTATCATCTCATTTAGGTGGCGCAGCAGAATTAGCCCAAAGCTTAAAGCTTATCAAGACTGATTTAAATGTATTTACTACTACAGGTACGGATTCTTTAGGGGTATTTGCTTTTGATAGTTTTGCAAAGGATTATGGCTTTGAGATTTTAAATATAGAAAACCTTGCTAAAGTATCTAATTCGCTGATTAATAATGAGCCTGTTAATCTTGTAACATACCCTGCTGTTATAGATTTGGTTCATTCATTAGGCTTAAATGTTGATAATATAAAGGCTTATAATTTGTGTGCGGATTTAACCCAAATAAATAAAGACTATCCGACTGTAATTACAAGCCCGTTTGAATTTTTTGAAGAGCAAGAAAGTTTTTGTCATTTGTTAAATATAAAAATAAAATCTGTTAATCTAGGTATTGGATTGAATAGAGATACTTCGGCATCTGAGCTTGAACGTGATATAAAAGATTTCTTGTATAAAAATAATTTAAATCTTGATAATATTAAAGCATTCGCTTCTTTTGAGGCTAAAAGTGATGAAAAAGGGTTGATTGAACTTGCTCATAAGTATAATAAAAATTTATTATTTTTTAATAAAGAACAAATAAATGCTTTAGAGCAAGAATTTTCTGAATCTAAAGCTACAAAATTTTTTGAAATAAAAGGTGTTGCAGAGCCAAGCGCTGTATTGGCATCAGAATTTAAAACGCTGTTTATCAAAAAGCATATTTACAAGAATACAACTATAGCAGCTGCCTTTTGATAAGTAAATTCGAAAAGGAAAAGTTATGAGCAAAGGTGAAATATATATAATCTCTACAGGTTGTGGTAATCCGAGTTATTTAACGCAAAATGCTTCAGAATTACTAAAAAAATCTAATTTAATAGTTGGTTATAATAAATATATTAAAGATATTAAGAAGGTTATTCAAGGGAAAGAAGTCTTCTCTACAGGGATGACCCATGAGGTTGATAGGTGTAAATATGCTATAAAAGAGGCTTTAGGCTCTAAAAAAGTGGGACTTATATCCAATGGAGACGCTAACGTATATGGCATGGCGGGTTTAGTTTTAGAGATTATCGAATACAATAATCTATGGGACAAATTAGACGTTTTTATAGAGCCGGGAATAACATCATTTCTTGCGGCAGCATCCAAGGCAGGTGCGCCGGTTATGAACGATTTTGCCATTGTGTCTTTATCAAATTTATTAACACCTATAGAAAAAATAGAGAAGCGTATACAAAATGCTTTTGAAGCTGATTTTGTGCTTGGATTGTATAATCCTTTGTCGCATTCGCGTGCTGAACCTTATTTAATGTTTCTTGAGAATTTGAAAAAATATTGTGATAAATCTGTACCGGTTGTGATTGCACAGAATTTAGGACGAGAGAATGAAAAGATAATTATTAGTTCTGCCAGTGAGTTAATAAAAGAATCTGTAAATATTGAGTTAATAAACATGTCAACTGTTTTGATTATTGGTAACTCAAATACAACATATGTAAACTCAGGTAAAAATGTAGTTACACGTAGAGGTTACCAGAAAAATTACGATTACAGTTTATAATATATTAATAATATAGTATTTATTTATTAGTAGTGTAAAAAATAGTAGTGGTAGATCTATTGATGAGCATCACCTAAAAAATTATTATACTAACTCAAAAATACTTTTCAGATTATTAAATCGTGTTAAATTTAATAAATTAGACTATTCTCTGAAAAGAGTAATCTGAAATTTAATTAAT
>JANQLL010000205.1 GCA_028280605.1 Candidatus Gastranaerophilales bacterium | reverse complement strand
AAAATACTTTTCAGATTATTAAATCGAGTTAAAGTTAATAAAATAAACTATTCTCTGAAAAGAGTAATCTGAAATTTAATTGATGAGCAGTATAAATACAACACAACATTACCAGAGAAAAGCAATTTTACCACTTAAAAAGCATTTATACTAACACTTATAATACTTTTTTGATTATTAAAAAGTTTAAATGAGCAATTTAGTAGATCAGTAGTATACTCCCTCTAAAATACTTTTCAGATTATTAAATCGAGTTAAAGTTATTAAAATAAACTACTCTCTGAAAAGAGTAATCTGAAATTTAATTGATGAGTAGTATATATATCTTTTTAAATTTATCTATTACCTGTTATTAAAAGGTTTTTGTATAGTTTAAATGCCATACATTAATCATAATTTAGTATAGCATTATCAATAAATATTACCAGTTAAGTAAATAGCATAATGATTTAACAATACGTTTAGTACATTACAGAATAAATGCATTGAGGAGAGTAGTCATATGTGTAAAAAATCAGAATTTAAATTTAAGTTTAAAACAAAATATTGGCACAAAAGAACAACTAAAAGAATTACAGAAGGCTCTTCAGATAAAACACCAGGCAGCAAAAGTATATTTCCTACAGGCAAGTCCGTAACTCAATCAGGTCCAGGATTTATCAAAAAGACACAGCAGTCACCAAACGGCTCAAGTTCAGAAGTAATTAAGAGTAACGGTTCACCGATTAATGCAAATCAGGTTATAAATAGCGGTGGTAACGGTTCACCGGTTAATGCAAATCAAGTTATAAATAGCGGCGGTGACGGCTCACCAATAAATGCAAATCAAGTTATAAATAGTGGTAGTGACGGCTCACCGGTTAATGCAAGTCAAGTTATAAACAGTGACGGTAGTTCTCCAATAAATGCCAATCAAAATATATTTAACGGAAATAATAATTGTGGTAGTGGTAAAGGTCAAATGACTATTATTAAACTCTTAAAACAAATTCTTAATGTATTAAAAGGTAAGGGCGGCAGTCCATCACAAGATCCATCCAGCACTAAAAAGCCCGTAAGTGATACTTCAAAAGCTACACCTACAGGTACATCTGATACTCCACAGGACTCTATTGTTAGCACATCCCTTCCAGGTAATACACCAAAAGATACATCATCCGGCAATCTGCCAGCATGGAATAAAGCTAATAGCTGGGTAGAACAAGATCCTAAGACCGGTGAAAAAATAATGGTGAATTAGTTTCAAGTGATATTAAATTAAAAGTAAGCTTAATTTATAAATAACATGATTAGTTATATAAAGTCTCCTAAGTAAGGGGGCTTTTTTTTGCGAAAACTATAAATAAAAAATATTTTATATAGCAATTTTATATTCTTAATTGTTTTTATATAAATAAGCGAGTTTTTAATAAAAATATAATAGAAAGATAAATAATAATTCTATCCCATAAAATATCTACCAATAATAAATAATTCCACTGTTACCACATAGAAATTATAGTATTAATAATGAGAAACTTTGTGATTAACACAAAGAAGTTACAGTATTTAATAAAGAAAAATTCTGCTATTACCATAGAGACATTTTAAGTATTAATAAAGAAAAATTCTGCAATTACTACAGAGGCATTTTAAGTATTAATAAAGAAAATTTTTGCGTTTAGCGCAGGGAAAATATTTAATTAACAAATAATAGAATGAGATTGAGGTCTTTATTAAATATATATAAAGAGGAGAGTATTAATGAGTGCAGCAAAAACAAGTGTTTTACCTAACCCCTTAGTTAAACAGTTAAATAAAAATGGCGGAAAGGACAATAGGAATAAATTAGATATTAATCAAAAGCCTGCTGGCAAAACTCTTGCCAAAAATACTTCAGGTAAAGAAGCTCCCAAGTCGGGTGCTCCTATTTTTAAAAACGTATTTAAGCCATCCATTAATTTGGGAGGTTCACCCTTACAATCCGACCCGTCTGCAAAGCCAGGTTCTCCAACAAAATCAGGCTCAAGTGGTTCACCTAATATAAATATAAATTTAATTTTAAATTTATTATGTAAGAAGTTGAAGGGTAAAGGTGCTGCACAGCCGGCAAGTGCAACTTCTAATACAAGTCCTGCTGCTACAACTACCGGTAAACAAGCCGCAACAAAACAAACCGGACAAAGTCCAATGCTTAACCTTTTAAACGGAGCTGACAAAAAGTTTGCTGAAAATAATGATATTACTGCTAAAGGACAAGATGGCAAGCCTATGTACCTTATAGCAAATGGTAAAGATGATAAGCCTCGTTTATTTAAACAGAGTCGAAGGCAGCCGGGGAAGTATAAAACAGTATCAAGAGATGCAAATGGTCAAAAACAACGTTTACAGTTAGGTCAAAATCCAAACATCCAAACTGATCAACACGGAGTATCAACAGTAAAGACGACTCCTAAAAATACACAGCCAACTTTTGGCGCTAATAATGATGGCGGTAATAGTATTTCGTTTAAGTTAGCTTAATTTTAATCAATAAATATTAACGTGCTTAATTTACTATATATAATCCTCCTAGAAATAGGAGGATTTTTTAGACATTTATTTATTATTTATTGACTTAAAAAATATTTTATATGGCAATTCTTTATTCTTTATTGTTTTTATATAGATAGGCGAGTTTTTAAAAAGAGAGTATATGAAAGAGAGATGAAAAACTTACAATATTACCGGAGAGATTAAGGTCAATACTACTAACTTACTAATGTATTTTTCAGATTATTCAATATCGAATAAACTAGCCTCTGAATTGCGATGCGGGAGCGTTAAAAAGTGAAATGGCTAATTTTACTTTTTAGAAGCTCATTCTAAAGAGTAATCTGAATTTTTACTGATGAGAAGTATTAAAAAGAGACTGAAGAGGAGAGAATATTAATGAGCGCAGCTAGAATTCAGATTTCATCTGCCCCATTTTCAAACGTGAAACAAATAAATAAAAATACTGGGGGCAATAATATTAGTCAAACTATCAATGGGAATAATCACAATCATGTTGGTCACAAACATAGGCATGTCGGACCTAAGTACAAGCATATTGGCGGACACAAGCTTAATCATACAGGTAGAAAACCTGTTTTCAAAAATGTATTTAAACCAACTATTAGTATTGGGGGATTAACAAATAATAATGGTACTCAAAATTCTGGTGGAGCAACAAATCAATCAGATTCAAGCGGTTCACCTACTATAAACATAAATTTAATTATAAATTTAATATTGGCTCTGAAAGGTAAAGAACCATCATCAACAAGTGGTAGTGGCTCAGCAGGTGATACAGGCTCAACAAGTGACATTGCTAAAAAGCCTGTAACTACGAGACGACCTGTAAGTAGTGGTTCACCGCTATTAAAGTCGCTTAGTCCGGAAGATAGAAATAGAGCTAAGGGGCTTGATTTAAAAGCAAAAGGGTCTGATGGCAAGCCTAAATATCTTATTGGTAAAGGTAAAGATGGTAAACCTCGTTTGTACCAGCAAGAAAAGCCAGGTGAATACAAAGCTATTAACAAAGCGCCGGACGGCAGTAATGAATTAGAGCCTAAAGGTATCACAACTGATAAACATGGTGTATCGCAAGCCGGCTCAGGTTCTAAAACGAGTTCTCCATTAATACTTGATACAAATAAAGACGGTAAAGTTAGTGCTCAACATGGTATGGGCGTGGATGTTAACGGAGATGGCAGAGCTGATGGCGCAGCTGTTGGCGGAGATAAGATGCTTACAATGGGTGATAGAAACGGCAATGGTAAAATTGATGGAACTGAAGTATTTGGAGATAAAACTGTTGATCCGTTTACAAACCAACCTATTAATGCAAAAAATGGATTTGAAGCGCTCAGACAAGTAGCACAAAGCGCTCAACAGGCAACAGGTATGCAAATAGTTGATGCTAATGGTAAAGTTGATGTGCAAAAACTTAATCAAGCTCTTGAATCAGCCGGAAAAGGCAAGTTAGGAATGATTAGTGGCAATAACACTACAAGACCTGAAGCTCTTGGTGATGTTAAATCCATAGATACTCAAGGATATACAGATCGCGGCCAGCTTAGCGGTAATGTTCAGCACAGACAGCTTGGGTCTTATACAGACAGCAGCGGACAAAAACAAAAAGTTAATGATGTTTGGTTCAAAAATGCTTAATTAAAATCAATAACGTGCTTAATTTATAATATATAATCCTCCTATTCTTGGGAGGATTTTTTTGAGCTTTATTTTATTTTTTATTTAAAGCTGTTTTTTATTAAAATTTATCAATTCAAAAAATATTCTATATATACAGGTTCTCAATTAAATTTTTGATTACTCTTTTCAGAATATAGCCTATTTTATCAGATTTAACACGATTGAATAATCTGAAAAGTATTTTTGAGTTAGTATAGCAATTTTATAGATTAGTTTGTTTTTATATAAATAAGCAAGTATTTTAAAGATATAGAGAGTTACATAAACAATATTAATATAATGTTAGCATACTTCTAATAAGAGATAGAAATATTATCAAGGAGAGTATTAATAATAATTTTAGCATATTCAATATTAATATTGGCATGTTATTAGTGTCAATATTATAAAAATAATATTAATTAACAATGTTAGCATATGATTGGCATTAATCATGCCATAAATAATAATTAATAATAGCGTTAGCAATAAACAGAGAGATTGAGGAGAATATTAATGTGCGGTGGCAAGAAAGTTTTTAATACAAACATTTTTAAGAAATTTATGGGCAGAAAAAGACCTCCAAGGCGAAAAAAGCCTACTAGAAAGAAACCTGTTTTTAGTGGTAAAAATATATTTAAACCCAAGAAAAAGCCTGCTAATTCACCATTAAAATCAGGATTGAAGAATCTTATTAAAGGTCTTTCTACTCCAAGCAAATCAACTCCAAAACAGGATATTAATAATATTTTTAATGTAAACAATAATAATATCAATATTAATAATAATAACGGCAGTAATAATACTAACAATAATGATAATGCAAATATATTTCAAAATGGATCTGGCACTAATAATAATATACAATCTCAAAATTCCCCAACTTCCCCTTCAAAAGCCTGTCAGGGTAACAATGTAAATATAAATATATTTCAAAATTCCCCTTGCCTTTGTAGTGATTCTCAGCCACAAAACTTGCCTGCAAAAGCCTGCCGGGATAACAATGTAAATATAAATATATTTCCTCAAATGGCTTAATCAGATAAACTCAAAGGTACTTTTCTTCAAGCAGAATAATAATATTCTTAGTTGCAAATATATAATCCTCCTATTTTTGGGGGATTTTTTTTTATGTACGACACTTAAAATCTTACCAGGTAGTAGATTATGCCTTTATTAGTTTAATTTATTAATTAAAAAAATATGTTATATAGCAATTTTATACCTTTGTTTGTTTTTATATAGATAGGCAAGTTCTTAGAGAGAATATATATAGAGAGAGATTTAATAAGATTAGCAAAATTATATAGAGAGAACTTAAGTAAATAAGATTTACTAGAGATTTAGAGCGCAAGACTGGATAAGAGACGAAGAGGAGAGTTTAATGATTAATATTTCAACGGCTAATCAATCGCCTTTAGTAAAATTGATAAATAAAAATACTGGGGGCAAGACTGTTAACCAAAATATTGTCGGTCCTGATCATAATCAGGCTCACGGTCATAAGCATAGAGGACCTAAATTCAAAAATGTATTTAAGCCGACTATAAACATTGGAGGATTGCAAAATCAAGCAGGTGTAGGTAATTCGCCCTCTATAAATATTGGCGGATTAACAAATAATAATGATACTTCTAAGAATACTGGAGGATTACCAAATCAATCAGGTGATGGTAAATCCCCAACTATAAATATAAATTTAATTATAAATTTACTTTGTAAAGGTCTTAAAGACCAAACTGGTAATACAGGTAATACTGGCAATACCGGTAATACGGGTAATACGGGTAATACAGGATCTCCAACCGGTACAACAAATAAACCCAGAACTATTAGAAGACGCAGAAGAACCTCACCGTTATTAAATAAACTTAGTCCACAAGATAGAAAGCTTGCCAGAGGTCTTAATTTAAAAGAAAAAGGACCTGATGGAAAGCCTAAATATCTTATTGGAAAAGGTAAAGATGGCAAGAATCGTTTGTATCACCAAAAGGAACCTGGAAAGTACAGACCTGTTGGAAGTGCACCTGATGGCAGCAGAAAATTAAAACCTAAAAATATCACAACTGATAAACATGGTGTATCGCAAGCCGGCTCAGGTTCAAAAACAAGTTCACCATTAATACTTGATACAAATAAAGACGGTAAAGTTAGTGCGCAACATGGAATGGGCGTAGATGTAAATGGCGATGGCAGAGCTGATGGTGCAGCTACCGGCGGAGATAAAATGCTTACTTTAGGCGATAGAAATGGAAACGGTAAAATTGATGGAACAGAAGTCTTTGGGGATAAAACGGTAGATCCGTTCACTAACAAGCCTATTAATGCAAAGAATGGATTTGAAGCGCTTAGAAAAGTTGCACAAAGTGCTCAACAAGCTACAGGCATGCAAATAGTTGATCCAAACGGTAAAGTTGATATGCAAAAACTTAATCAGGCTCTTCAGGCTACTAAAAAGGGTAAATTAGGAATGATTAGCGGAAATAACACTACAAGACCTGAAGCTCTTGGTGATGTAAAGTCCGTAGATACTCAAGGATATACAGATCGCGGTCCGCTTAGCGGTAATGTTCAACACAGACAGCTTGGATCTTATACAGACGGCAGCGGACAAAAACAAAAAGTTAATGATGTTTGGTTCAAAAATGCTTAATTAAAATCAATAACGTGCTTTATTTATAGATAGAGTCCTCCTCTTAATTGGGAGGACTTTTTTTAAAGATTTTAATTAGAATTTATTTGTTTATTGCTATAAAAAATATTTTTTATAGCAATTTTATATACTACATTGTTTTTATATAAATAGGCCAGTTGAAAAAAATTATAGAGAAATGAATATAGAAATATAAGCCCAAGCACGGGAAAGAAGAGACGAAGAGGAGAGTTCTAATGAGTATCACCAGGATCAATATTGCTGATCCCTCATCAATTGTGAGACAGCTAAATCAAAATATTGGGGGAAAAAATGTTAATCAAAGTAATAGTAGCTATGGTAGCGGCAAAACACTTTTTAACAAAAATGCGGGAATCACAAATGTATTTAAACCAACTATAAATATTGGTAATTTATCAGGAGCTAAAGAACCTCCTGCAAAATTAGATTTTACTAACATAAATATAAATATCATCATAAATTTACTTTGTGGCAGTAACCACAAGGCACCTAGTTCTAAACCAAGTCCAACAGAGCCTGCAAAACCTAAACCTGGACATAGCCCGTTAATAGATCAACTTAGCGCAAAAGAAAAAGAAATCGCTTTAAGCGTTGACTTAACGGCTAAGAATAACAAAGGTGAGCCTCTGTATCTTATAGCTAAAGGCAAAGATGGTAAGCAGCACTTATATAAAGGTAATGGTGGAAAGTATAAGGCTGTAACCAAATTGCCAAAAGGAAGTAATAAGTTAAAGCCTAAAAATATCACAACTGATGAACACGGCGTATCAAAAGCAGGCCAAGGCTCTAAAACCGGTTCTCCATTAATACTTGATACAAATAAAGATGGTAAAGTTAGTGCTCGACATGGACAGGGCGTTGATATAAACGGAGATGGCAGAGCTGATGGTGCAGCTAGCGGCGGAGATAAGATGTTAACCTTAGGTGACAGAAATGGCAACGGTAAGATAGATGGAACAGAAGTATTTGGAAATAAAACTGTAAATCCGTTCACTAATAAACCTATTAATGCACGTAACGGCTTTGAAGCACTCAGAGAAGTTGCTCTAAGTGCTTCAAAAGCCACTGGACTGAACATTGTAGATCCAAATGGAAAAGTGGATGTTCAAAAGCTTGACCAAGCTCTTAAGCAAGCCAAAAAAGGAAATTTAGGCTTAATAAGTGACAATAACGTTACTAAGCCTGAAGCTCTTGGAGATGTTGCATATATAAATACAAAAGGCTATAAAGAGCAAAATGCTACGGGTAATATTCAACATAGACAACTTGGATCATATATAGATACTCAAGGAAACCAGCAAAAAGTTAATGATGTTTGGTTTAAACATGCTTAAATTTCTTGCTTAGTTTATATATAAGGCCCTCCGCAAAACGAGGAGGGCTTATCTTTCTAAGTTTTTTTGTTAATCATACTTATTTACCAGATTTAAAAATATATAGCAATTTTTTATGATTTATTGTTTTTATATATTTATAAGAGATTAAATTGAGAATATTAGAACGTTTAGTATAACCAGAGATAGAATGCTTTTATTATAAAGTATAATTATGCAGATTTTTCACCTTAGAGAGAGAAGTTTTAAAAAAAATAATTAAATCAAATAATTTAGCAAGAACATTAATAATGAATTATTTAGAGAAGATTATTTTTGTGAATATTTTTACTGATAGATAAATTTAAAAGAGAGACATAATTAAGAGAGAGAAGAAAAGAGGAGAGAATTAATGACTATTTCTATGGGGGACTTATCTAAGTTATATTCCAATAAGCTAAAGTCAAGTTTTCAACAATTAAATAAAAGTCTTAACCAAATGAATCAAAATTTTGGCGGAGCTAATGTTGCTCAAGCAAACAATAGTATTGGAAACTCATTAGGTTCATTATTTCAAAATCAATTGAATACAAATTTTGGCGGAGCTAATGTTGTTCAAGCAAATAATAGCATTGGTGATTCATTATTTCAAAATCAATCAAATACAAATCTGGGTGGAACTAATGTTGTTCAAGGAAATACAAGTGTAAACTCAGGTAGTAATTTTGATTTAAGTGCCTTATTCGGCGGAATTGGTGGCAACAGTACGATAAGCGGTAATGATACAACAACCGGTGGAGGTACAACAGGTACCGGTAACGATACAACAACCGGCGGAGGAACAACAGGAACTGGTACTGATACAACGACTGGTGGTACTACTAACGATACTACAACTACTGGCACGGGATATAGTCCGTTGATAGACAAGCTTACCGGAGATGAAAAAGAATATGCGCTAAGCAACGATTTAACCGGAGATGCTAAAAATGGTGCGCCTGAATATCTTATTGCAGAAGGAAAAGATGATAACAGATATCATTTGTACAAACATAGAAAGGATGATGACTATAAAACAGTTGTAAAAGTAGAAGATGGAAATAACAATTTAGAAGTAGATGATGGCACAGTCAGTACTGACAGTTATGGTGTATCAACAGTAAATGGCGATTATGATACAGGTTCACCGTTAATACTTGATAGAAATAAAGATGGTAAAGTTAGTGCCCAACAGGGGCAAGGCGTTGATATAAATGGAGATGGCAAAGCTGATGGTGCGGCTGTTGGCGGTGACAAAATGCTTACAATGGGCGATGTAAATAAAAACGGTAAAATTGACGGAACAGAAGTATTTGGAGATAAAACAGTTGATCCGTATACAAACAAGCCTGTTGAGGCCGCAAATGGCTTTGATGCGTTAAATCAAGTTGCTCAGAGTGCAGAAAAAGCATCGGGGCTGGATGTTATTGATGACAAAGGAGTAGTTAACGCTCAATTGTTTAACCAAGCACTGCAAAAAGACGGAAAAGGTGAATTAGGCTTAATTAGCGAAGATAACGTTACTAACCCTGAAGCACTTGGAAATGATATAAAAACAATTAATACAAAAGGATATAAAGAACAAGCTGCTACCGGTGATGTTCAACATAGACAAGTTGGAACATATACGGATGGCGCAGGAAAAGAACAAAGAGTTGACGATGTTTGGTTCAAAAATGCTTAAGTTAATTTATATATATTAAAGTCGAAGTAAAATAAAGCTTAATGGGCAGTTCTTAGAACTGCTTTTTTTTTGTTTTATTAATTCATGGGAGCGGATTTTATTCTTTTGCATTAAACATAAATACTAATGTTTTAAAATTAGCTAAGTGATAATATTTTTTTTAATTTCATTTTTTTTAATTTTTTATAAACAATAAAAATTTTTAAAAAAATAAAATAAAAAAAGGAGAATAGTTATCATGAAATGTAAAAAAGTAATGAGCCATAATATAAAAAGCTGTACACCCGAATGTACAATAAAAGATGCTGTGTTAATTATGAAAGAGCAAAACTGTGGGGTAACTCCTGTTGTTAATGAAAGTAATCAGGTACAGGGCATAGTAACTGATAGAGATATAGCTTTGTATACAGTATTAAATGAAAAAGATCCTGATACGACTCAATTAAAAGAATTTATGAATAAAAAAGTATTTACTTGTTTTGAAGATGACGATATTGAGAGTGCGATCAATAAAATGCAGAAAAACCAGGTAAGAAGAATTCCTATAGTTAATCAAGAAAATGAATTAGTCGGGTTAATTTCTCTTGGTGATATAGCTGTTAAGGCTGGAGAAAAAGAAGAACACGAGACATTTGAAACTTTGGAAAAAATTTCTGAGCCTGTTCACTTTTAGGTGGTGGTCATCACCTTTCTTTTCTTTTGATATAACTAAAGTTTATTTGTAAGTATTAGTATTCATTGACCATTGCCCATTGTGATACTAATACATTTACTCCTGGTATATTTAAAAACTCCTGATTAATTTCAGGAGTTTTAGGTTATTGATTTTTTTAATTAATTTTTTAGAAAATTGGCAATTTTATATGTTTTTTTGTTTTTATATAAGTAGGCTATAATTAATAGAGATAAGAAAAAGAAGAGATATAACGAGATTATTGGATTATTTTATCATGGTCTATACGATTAAATCAGGCTTTACTCTGTGAAGAGTTATCCTGAACTTAATTGATGAGCAATATAGTAGCCCTGAATTTATTTAATAATAAAGAGTAGTAGTAATGCTATTATTGGTATTACTTGTTAACAGCTATAGAAAGAGAGACTATTATGTAGATAAGTATATATATTTTTTTTTGTGAAAATTAGACAAGGGAAAGATAGGCTTATAAATAGGCCTAAACAACATTCTAAATCCTAAAAATGATAACTTGTAATTCTTTTGGGGTAGAAATCCAATTAGGGTTGGGACTCGATTTCCAGCCCTTTTTTCTTTTTTAATATTTTAATACTTCAATAAGAGCTTTTTTGTTTTCGGTCCATAAAGTATTTTGCCCAACATCTTCCGGCAGCTCTAATGTTATAGTTGGAATATTTCTTTCAATACCGGCATACGTACCAAATGATCCGGGCGTAGGATATCCAATATCTTCCTGTACAGGATAATTATTCAAGCTGGAGATTAATTTTGCAATATCTTGCGCAGGACCATCATAATTAACAACTTTATAAGGTGTATGAAATGTTATTATTAAATCAGGCTTATAAGATTCAATTATATCAATAATAAAACGTGTCTCTATTTCACTGGCAGGAGCAGGACCTGAATAATATTTATCAATAATTTCAGATTTTTTCCAATTTTGTGTAGGAAAATTTCTGTTAATATCAACCCCGTTAGAATTACCTCTGGTATTCAAGTCTTTTCCGTCAGGATTTAAAACAGGAATAAATAAAACTCTGTTATTATTGATAAGATTAATGTCTTTTTTAATTTCGTCCATCAAATTATAAACTAAAAACTCGCCTTCTTGCTCATCCCCGTGCACAACACCAATATAAAGCAAAGTTTTATCAAAAAATTGATGAGATTCAGTCGAAAACAACTGAATCTCATTATCTTTTATAGTTTTTACAGATTTGATTTTTGTTATAGACATAACAAATTAAACCTTAGTTTTCATTGAACCTGTAATAATACCAACAAAGCTTTCAGCATCCAAGCTTGCACCGCCAACTAAAGCGCCGTCAATATCAGATTGAGCCATTTGCTCTTCAATAGTAGAAGGCTTTACGCTTCCGCCGTATAAAATTCTTACAGAAGCAGCAATACCAGCGTTAGAAACATCAGCAATAACTGATCTGATCATTTTAATAACTCTGTTAGCTTCAACAGAATCACAAGTTTTACCTGTACCAATTGCCCAAATAGGTTCATAAGCAAAAACAACTTTTCCAACTTCTGCTGCATTAAGACCTTCTAAAGCTTTTTTAACCTGACTTGCAATATGATCATCAGTTACACCTTCTTCTCTCTGCTCTAAGCTTTCGCCAACGCAAATAATAGGAGTTACTTCATTAGCAAGAGCAGCTTTAACTTTTAGGTTAACCATTTTATCCGATTCTGAGAAATATTCTCTTCTTTCGCTGTGACCGATAATTACATCAGTTACACAAAGGTCTTTTAACATAGGTAAAGAAACTTCACCTGTAAAAGCACCAGAATCTTTGTAGTAGCAATTTTGAGCACCTAATCTGATATTTTTGCCATGCTCTAGTATGCTAGATACTGCCTGTAAAGATGTAAATACCGGACAAACAACAACTTCAGGTAAGCTGGCAGAATCAACTTTATCTAGTTTAGCTTTAATATCTTCAACTATAGCAACAGCTTCACCTGTTAATTTGTTTAATTTCCAGTTTCCTGCAATAATTGGTTTTCTTCCCATTTTCAATTCCTCTAAATTTATATAAAACTATTTTATTCAGTAAAAGTAAAAAAGGGGTGAGAAGACCCCGCCCCTTTTTTATTTGTTTAAAACTTTATCACTATACTGCGCTTGTTAACTTGTTAGCAACCATCTCAACACATTCAGAAAGTCTTGTGCTGTATCCCATTTCATTATCATACCAGGATACTAATTTAATCATGTTGTCGCCCATTGTCATTGTTAATTTAGCGTCTAAAGAACTGCTGTAGCTTGTTCCAATAAAGTCAGAACTTACTAATGGAGTTTCTTCATAATTTAAAATGCCATTTAACTTGTCAGAATCAGCAGCTTTTTTCATAGCTGCATTAACAGAATCAGCAGTAACAGGCTTTTTAGTTGTTACTACTAAGTCAACAATACTTACGTCTGGAGTTGGGACTCTCATAGCAAAGCCGTTTAATTTACCTTTTAACTCAGGTAATACTAAGCCAATAGCTTTAGCAGCACCAGTTGAAGTAGGAACAATGTTTACAGCGCCAGCTCTAGCTCTTCTTGGATCAGAATGAGCAGCATCTAAGATTCTTTGATCACCTGTGTAAGAGTGAATTGTTGTCATTAAACCTTCAACAATGCCAAACTCGTCATTAAGAACTTTAGCGATTGGAGCTAAACAGTTTGTTGTACAGCTAGCCATAGAAATTACATCATGCTTAGCAGGATCATATTGCTCTTCATTTATACCTAAACAAATTGTAATATCTTCGTTTTTAGCAGGAGCTGAAATGATAACCTTTTTAGCTCCTGCTGTGATGTGAGCTTTAGCTTTATTAGCATCAGTAAAGAATCCGGTTGATTCTATAACAACTTCAACACCAAGCTTTTTCCAAGGTAAAGCAGCAGGAGCTTTTTCTGCATATAAAAGAACTTCTTTACCGTTAACCATTATACCATTTTCAGTAGCGCTAACTTCACCTTCAAATCTACCCATTACTGAGTCATACTTTAAAAGATAAGCAGCATCAGCTGGTTTTAAACCAGGATCATTGATAGCCACGTATTGAACTTTTTCAAAAGAACCGTTTGCAACAGCAGCTCTAAAGGTGTTTCTACCTATTCTGCCAAAACCGTTTATAGCAACTTTAACCATGTTTAACATACCTCACAAAATAACTAATATTTACATGATTACTTTATAAATAAAACATAAGTTCTTAGCAAGAGTAGGTATTAATTTTTTTTCTTAAAAATAAAATTCAAGTAAAAACAATATTTAATATTATTAGTCTTAAAGACATTATTTATGCTCAATTTTATTTATTCTTTGGCTTTTATCCTAAGCCTTGCATTGGTTTACAAAACTTAATGTATTGATCATAAAAACATATATATTAAGAATAATATTTATTTCTAAGGCTAATCAATCAAATGATTGACCATTATATTTTGTATACTTATTCTAATATTTATCTAAAAAACTCAAGGAAAAATAATATAAAATAAAACTAATTGTTTTAAATAAAGAAACCAACCTAAAAAAATAAAAAAAGTTATACAAGAAACTAAAAAAAGTTTTGACTTCCAAAAATTTTTATTCTACTATCATAAATGTCGAAAAGGGACATTAAAAAAGATTTAAAGATATTAAAATAATACTAAAAATAAAAGAAATAAGAAACTTAACTACTTAAAAATAGATAATCTATAAGCCCTGGTGGCGGAACCGGTAGACGCGTTGGACTTAAAATCCAATGGGGTTAAAACCTCGTGCCAGTTCAAGTCTGGCCCAGGGCATTTTTTTATAAAGACCTTAAACGGTCTTTTTTAATTTGTTCTTTTAAATTTTTTATCCAATAAAAAAAGCCGCTTTTTTGGGCGGCTACCAGACTTGGGGAAGAGATTGGGGTATATTGGCTATATTATTATAATCGGCATATTATTTTAAAACTTTAGCCTTTTTTTAAAATTTTTTTTTAAAGCAAATAAAAAAGCCGCTATTTTGGGCGGCTACCAGACTTGGGGAGGAGGTTTGGGTATCTTATAGTATATTTATCGTTTACCTTATAAAAAACTTTAGTTTAGAAGGGTCAAACCTTAATATATCTTTATATAATATTTTTCTTTGTTATTACTGTTCTTGGGGTTAAAAAAATAAGTTTTTTAATAAGTCTTTATAATAAATAAGCAATTATTGAGGAGGAATTGTGTTTATAAAATTGGGAATGTTTTATCTTCAAGAGGAAGATGGGAAGGTGAAAAATGGGAATAGGAAAGATATTTTCCACAACTATTGATGATTTATTGAAAGGCTCCGGAAAGAGTGCCGGATCTGCAGCAACTAAATCTGTATCAAAGGCTGCGACAAATGGAGGAGGTTTTTTAACCAAAGTAAATCAAGGTTTCATGAATACTCCCGTATTTGCTATGGCTCTCCCTGTTGCATTTGAAATTCCTGCATTAATACAGGCCTATCAGAATGGAGATTTTGGTGCTCAGTTAGGCAGGTCATTTTGTAGAGTTGGTATGGCAACGTTGGGTGGTTCTATTGCGATGGGATATGTACCTGGAGGTAAAGGAGGCTTTTTTACAAAAGCCAATTTTGCATCTATGGGCACAGGTATGACCTTGGGCATGGGAGGCGATTGGCTAGGTAATAAGATGGGGCAGGCGATTTTTGGCAAGTCATATGCAGAACAACAGACTGCAATGATGCAACAACAGCAACAAATGCAAGCTGCTTACGCTCAACAACAACAAATACATCAAGCTTCCCAAATGCAAGAAGCTGCACAAATAAGAAATTATATTGAAACTGGTAGTTGGGGACCACCTCAACATGGTCTGAGTTTTTCATCATTACAATCGGCAGGAGGCGGATATCCAATGGGTGGTTCTCAATCAGGTTATTCAAGTCCAATGTATGGCGGTCCAAGTCCGCTTAGGTCTTTCTAACTATATTGCTCTGAAAATGAGCAGTGTAGGAAATGCTATAAAATAAAACACCAGTTATACCGTCACTAAAATACTTTTCAGATTATTCAATCTGGTTAAAAGTAAAAAAATAATCTAGTCTCTGAAAAGATTAATCTGAAATTTAATTGGGAACCGGAATAAAAAAACTGCCTCTTTAATAATAGGAGGCAGTTTTTCGTAAATTTTTTTAATTTTTTGATTCAAATGAATATTTTGCTTCAATAAAGAGACTACTTTTTATTAACTCTCTCTTTAAATGCTTTACCAGGAGAGAAAGTAGGAACTGTTTTTTCAGGTATTTCAATTTCAGCGCCAGTTTGTGGATTTCTGCCAGTTCTTGCAGCTCTTTTTTTAGCTTGGAATGTACCAAATCCAACTAAAGTAACTTTTTTACCTTTAGCAACAGTTTTTTCTACAACTTCTAATGTTACTTTTAATATTTCAGCAACTTCTTTTTGAGTGTACTTAGCTTTTTTAGCTATCTCTTGTACTAATTCTTCCTTATTCATTTAAGTCTTACCTTTCAGAATTAACTTCATAACACGTTTTATATTATAACTTATAGTTTTAAAATTGCAACTCCAGCTATCGAATTAATTTTAATAAAAATTTTTTTTTAATCTACATAATTTATAGGTAACTTAGAGAGTATTTTTTTTATATAAGCTACGATGACTTATTTAGCCTATACAATAATTTAAAAGTTTTTAGTTTCTGTATAACATCGCTTTTTTTTCTTTTCAAGTACAATAATATAAGCAGGTACTAAAAAATTTTACCTGTACATCTAAACTATTATACAGGTAGCAAATTTAATTCTAGAAGCTATGTTTTATACTATGTATTATCCAAGCAAAATAATTGAATTTTTAAATTGTTATTGAAGTTAAGTTTAAAATAAAACTTTTTATACAGGTACTCAATTAAATTCTGGATTACTCTTTTCAGAAAATAGTTTACTTTATTAACTTTTAAACAATTAAATAATCTGAAAAGTATTTTTTAGTTAACATAGTTAATATTTAAGAATCAAAGGAGGTAAAAATGTCTAAAATAACAGGCAATCTAAATCATGACTGGGAATTACTTTTAAGCAAGATAAATAATATCGCAGTAAAAATGATACTAAAAAGTGTTACAAAACCAATAGAGATATCCTCAGAAAAAATAGTTATATTATTTAAAGATAAATCAATTGCTCAAAAAGCGGAAGGCTATGTGAATACACCTGCATTCAAAGACACAATTAAAGATGTTTTTGACACAATCCCACAAGTAGAAATAAAGTATTAGTTATAAAAGTTAAAAAAACATACATATATGATAGAATGTGATTTTTATTTCACGGGGAAATCTCTTGTATACACTCTAGGCAATCTAACACGGAGTCTGCAAGGGATTTCGTAATTTATGGTATTTAATTTTTCTGCCCAGGAATCAATAGTAATCATTTCATCTTCGTCTTTGCCTAAAATAGTAATAACATCCCCAACATTGGCTTGATTTATATCAGTAATATCAAACATCATCTGATCCATAGTAATATTACCAATCTGAGGAACTTTAACACCATTAATCAATCCATAAATTTTGTTGGATAATCTCCTGGAAACTCCATCTGCGTAACCAATAGGGATAGTTGCAATTTTTGTTGTTTTTTTATCAGTAATATATTTATATCCATAACTTACACCTTCTCCGGCTGTCAGCTCTTGAATATGGACAATTCTGCCCTTTACGCTCATAACCTGTTTAATATTGCTGTCAAATTTTACATCATTATCCAAGGCCGGAGCCAAGCCATAAATACCAATACCGGCTCTAACCATATTACATTTAAAATCTTTGTAACTTATCAAGCCTGCTGTATTTAATATATGTATCAATAAATTTTTATTATCAGGCAAATTATCAATAATATTAAGCCATTTTTTGTTTTGCTCATAAGATATATTTTTATCTTCAGCACAAGGCAAATGAGTAAAAACGCCCTCCAATAAAATAAAATCTAACTCTGCCACGCTCTTTATAAAGTTAATTGCAATATCGCAAGGTATACCGATTCTATGCATGCCGGTGTCTACTTTTATATGTATTTGAGGTTTTATTTTTAATTTTTTATAAGCATTGCGACAAGCATCAATATGCTCTTTGCTAAACACAGAAATTTGTATGCAATTTTGTACAGCTGCTTCAACTGACCAGATAGGTACAGCACCCAGAACCAGTATAGGTTTTTTAATACCGGAATTTCGCAGTTGTATGCCCTCATCTACTGAAGCTACCCCAAACATGTCTACTCCGCTCGCTTCAAGTGTAGGAGCCAGCATAGTTGCACCGTGTCCGTATGCGTCAGCTTTAATAACTGCTAAAAACTTATCTTGCTCACTTATTAAGCTTTTCAAAATCCTAATATTATGTTCAATACAAGATAGATTTATTTCTACCCATGCATCTCTTCGTGTGTGCACAAATCCTGATCTTAAATTACTCATCATAAAAATCTTCTTATCTACTTATATAGATATATTTTACCAAAAAACATAATACTGTATATGGTACGTTTTTTTAAAGTTTGAACCTACTTGCCTATTGTATAAGTTAACCTGGCAATTTTATTACCGCAATTTTTAGTTGATTTAAGCGATAAATTTAATTCATCATTAATGTTTTCAAAAAGTTTTATTCCACCACCCAAAACGTCAGGAATTAAAAATAAATCGAAACTGTTGACCAATCCTCTATTTATAAAACTTTGGCAGGTTTTTGCTCCACCCATAATCCATATATTTTTATATTTCTTAGCTCTAAGCTCGTCTAAAAGATTATCTATATTATTATAAAAGCCTTGAACGTTTGCATTTTCTGATTTTTCACTTGATAGCACGTAAGAGGCTTGAGAGGTATAAGACCAGTCGCCAAAAGTAAGAATTTGTCTATATGTAGTTCCCCCCATAACAATACAGTCAATTTTTTTTATAAAATCATTATAACCATAGTTAATTTCATCATATTTTGAGAGCCAATCTACGCTGCCTTCCTCATCTGCAATATATCCGTCTAAACTTGTAGCCATGTATATTATGAAGTTCATTGTTGTTACCTCTTTTTTATTTATTAAAATTTATCAATTAAAAAAAACCACTATATAATTAAATATAAAAATTCTATTTAGATAAATTCTTTATAAATATAAAAATCTCATCATTTTGCCAGCCAACTTCGCTATGCTTACCATTTTTAGATATAAAGACTTTTGCCTTAGGGTTTAATTTTCTAAGCTCTTTAGCCATAAAGCAAGGCACTGTCTCATCTTCTTCAGAATGCACGATTAATAAAGGAGAAGTGATCTTGCCTATTTTAGATTTAGTGTCATACCTCTGGGTTAAAATCATTAAATTATAAGCAATATTTCTAAAAACTAAAAAACCTTTTCCGTTAATAGGCTGCGAAGTAACAAATTTTCTCATATCATCCATAGAAGTAAAAGTCCCCTCAAGGATAACCCCCTTAAAGTTGGACCTGGAAGCAATATCAGCAACAATAGCCCCACCTAAAGAATGTCCCCAAAGAATAATATTATTTTTTGTTATTCCTAAATCTTCCAAATTTTTTACAGCAGCTTCCAAATCCTTATACAAACCTTTTTCATTAGGCTTGCCTTCACTTTTACCAAATCCTCTATAATCAAATAAGTATACATTATAATCTTTTTCAGCTAAAAAATTAACTTTTTTAAAAAAATGAGTAGCATTCCACGAGTTCCCATGAGCAAAAAGAATCACAGGCACTTTTTTATTACCTTTTATATGAAACATTTTCAAGTGTTGCTGCTTGTTGTTTAAAAACTCAGACAATTCAAGCTTATCCTTCATTTCAATAGGCGGAGCCTTATAGTCATCTGTGGGCTTATACATAACCAGTTTTTCTATTTGAAAAACATTTAAGATTAAAACTGCAGCCGCAAGCAAAACTAAAAGCAAACCTACTGATTTAGTGCAAATATCAATCCAAATAGTATTTTTATTATTTTTATTTACTTTTTTATCATTCAATCAAATCTACCCTCCGTTGATGACGTCCGCCTTCAAATTCTGATTCTAACCATATTTTAACAACATCTTTGGCTAATTCAATGCCAATTACCCTAGCCCCAAGGGTTAAAACATTTGCATTGTTGTGAGCCCTGCTCATCTTAGCCGAGTAAGTGTCATGACAGGTGACTGCTTTAATATTTTTTATTTTATTTGCCGCAATAGCCATCCCCAGTCCTGATCCGCAAAGCAAAATTCCCCTGTCAAATTTTCCTAAGGTGACTTCTTTTGCAAGTTTTTGTGCAATGAGTGGATAGTCAACAGCTTCACCGTTATAATTACCCACATCATTACATTCATAATTATTTTCTTTTAAAAATTTAATAAGATTCTGCTTCATCTCATAACCACCATGATCAGAACCTATCGCTATTCTTAATTTAGTCATTCTCTCCTCCTACTAATGTAAATTTTTTTTGTATCTACCCCCTTTCACCCTAGCAAGGGGGAGATTTTTTTTTACCTCGCTTTCCGTCGGCTTCGCCGACTCGCTTGACCCTTAAGATTTTACTATAATTCTATCTTAACAGCTCCCTGCCTTAAAACTTTTACATTATCAGCTTCATCCACCATAACAACAGTAGACTCAAGTTCTTTTATATTTTGATACTCAGGATTATAAATATAATCAACATACTCACCAACAGAATTATAAACATCATTATAATTAATGCCAGCCACCTGCCCTGATAAATTAGCACTGGTCGTAGCAAGAACTTTCTCTTCAACACACTGGTTAACCATGTCTTTATAGGGTAAACAATCAGGCACTCTAATTCCTACTGTATTCATACCGGATGTAATGTAGTCAGGCACTTTGTCACTCTTGGCCAAAACCAAAGTAACAGCCCCGGGAAAATATTTTACTATAATTTTTTTTGCATTTGGCGTAATATTCTTTATATAAGGCAATAAACTTTCAACATCACTACTTAATAAAATAAGGGGTTTAGATTTATCACGGCCTTTTAAGCCATAAATTTTTTCAACAGCACTAGTATTACTGATTCTACATCCAACCCCCCAGACAGTATCAGTAGGGAAAGATATTACCCCGTCCTTTTTGTCTAAAATGTTACGTATTTTGTAAAATTCTTTAACTCTATCATTCATAATTATGTAAACTTTTATTTCTCATCAATTAAATTACAGGCTACTCTTTTCAGAGTATAGACTATTTCATTAATTTTAATGAATGCGATTGAATAATCTGACAAAGTATTTTAGAGTGGCTATATTCATGTTTATTTTATTATTGACACTCGAACATATTTAATATACTTTGAAATTGAAACTTAATCAAATGAAAATGATAAACTTTTATTAAGTTGTATAAGGGGCGTTGGCGCAGTTGGTAGCGCGCTTCAATGGCATTGAAGAGGTCACGAGTTCGAATCTCGTACGCTCCAAATTTATATTTTTGATTGAAATAAACTATTTAATGTATGTAATATAATATTAACAGATAAAAAAACTCGTAAATTAAGGAGGAATAAGTGCCAACTATCAGTCAATTAGTACGAAAAGAAAAAGAAAGAAAAAGACAAAAAGAGAAAACCAAATCCCCAGCATTAAAAGGTTGCCCTCAAAGACGTGGTGTATGCGTAAGAGTATATACCACTACACCTAAAAAGCCTAATTCAGCGTTAAGAAAAGTTGTTAAAGTGAAAGCAACCAGCGGGCATGAGGTTACAGTATATATTCCAGGTATAGGGCACAACTTACAAGAGCACTCTGCTGTATTATTTAGAGGTGGCAGGGTAAAAGATTTACCCGGTGTAAGATATCACATTATCCGTGGAACACTTGATACTGCAGGCGTAAAAGAAAGAGCCCAGGGAAGAAGTAAATATGGTACTAAAAGAGAAAAAGCAAAAAAGTAATTTAAGAGGTAAATAAAAGTATGTCACGTAGAAACAAGCCAGCCAAAAGAGTGCCGCTAGCGGATCCTATTTATAATAGTGTAGACGTAGCGAAATTTATAAATAGATTAATGAGAAGAGGTAAAAAAAGCCTTGCAGAAAGAATTTTCTATAAAGCTTTAGAGATAGTTAAAGAAAGAATCAATAATGAAGAGCCGTTAGAAGTATTTAATCAGGCTATTAAAAATGCAACACCTTTAATTGAAGTTAAAGCAAGAAGAATTGGTGGTACAACATACCAAGTACCTGCTGAAGTAAGAGAAGACAGAGGTATAGCGTTGAGTTCAACCTGGATTATTGAAGCTGCTATTAAGGGTAAAGGTAAATCTTTCATAGAAAAATTAGCTAATGCTTTAATTGATGCATATAATGGTGTAGGCGCTGCTGTAACCAACCGTGATAATACTCACAGAATGGCTGATGCAAATAAAGCTTTTGCTCATTATAGGTATTAATAATGATGTACAAAATTAAATCTAACAGGTATAGGATTATGATTTTGTATAGCAGTAAAATAGTATTATAATTTTAATAAAATTCGTTGAAATATTTTTAGCGAATTTATTTTAATATATAGAATTTGTAAATTTTTAGTTACAAAAACAAAAAGTCTTCAATACAAGGAACAATTTTGAAAATTTTGACAACTTAAACATGAGGACAGTGAAAATAATTAAAGAAGGGAACATAAACAGTGGCTAAAAAGACTCCATTAAGTAAAATTAGAAATATAGGCATTGCGGCACACATTGACGCAGGCAAAACGACTACAACAGAAAGAATCTTATATTATACAGGCGTTAGCCATAAAATTGGTGAAGTACATGAAGGCACTTCTGTAACTGACTTTATGGATCAAGAAAGAGAACGCGGTATTACTATTACTTCAGCAGCTGTAACAAGCTTCTGGAAAGATCACCAAGTAAACATCATCGATACACCGGGTCACGTTGACTTTACTATTGAAGTTGAAAGATCTTTACGTGTACTAGATGGTGTTGTTGCTGTATTCTGTGCAGTAGGCGGTGTTCAATCACAGTCTGAAACAGTATGGAGACAGTCTAACAGATATCAAGTCCCAAGAATGGTATTTGTTAATAAAATGGATAGAACCGGAGCTAACTTCTTAAGAGTTGTTGATCAAATCAAAACCAGATTACAAGGTAATGCTCATCCTATTCAATTACCAATAGGAGCAGAAGATCAGTTATCCGGTATTATTGATTTAGTAAGACAAAAAGCTTATATCTATAAAAATGATATAGGTACTGATATTGAAGAAACAGAAATTCCTGCTGAATACAAAGAGCTGGCAAAAGAATACAGAGAAGCTTTAGTTGAAGCTGTATCTGAAGTTGATGATGAATTAATGATGAAATACCTTGAAGGTGAAGAAATTTCTGAAGATGAACTCATGAAAGGTATTAGAATCGCAACCATTCAAAATAAAGTTATACCTGTAACCTGTGGTTCTGCATTTAAGAACAAAGGTGTACAGTTATTGTTAGATGCTGTAATTGACTATATGCCGGCTCCAATTGATGTTCCTGCTATTAAAGGTATCGACAAAACCGGTGTTGAAGCAGAAAGAAAAAGTTCACCTGACGAACCTTTTGCAGCACTAGCATTTAAAATCATGACAGACCCTTATGTTGGTAGATTAACTTTCATCAGGGTGTACAGTGGTGTTCTAAAAGCCGGTAGTTATGTATTAAACGCAACAACCGGTAAAAAGGAAAGAATCAGTCGTATAGTTCAAATGCAAGCTGATTCCAGAACCGAAGTGCCTGAAATTTCAGCAGGTGACTTAGCTGCTATTGTTGGTTTAAAAGAAGCTACAACAGGTGATTCTCTTACAGATGAAGCTCATCCTGTAATATTAGAATCTATCGAATTCCCAGAGCCTGTAATATCTGTAGCGATCGAGCCAAAAACAAAAGCCGACCAAGATAAATTAACAGTAGGTCTAAGCAAGCTAGCTGATGAAGATCCTTCCTTTAAAGTAAAAATTGATCAGGAAACTGGTCAAACAATTATTTCAGGTATGGGCGAACTTCACTTGGAAATTATTGTAGACAGATTATTAAGAGAATTTAAAGTTGGTGCGAACGTAGGTAAACCTCAGGTTGCTTACAGAGAAACCATCAATAAAGAAGTTGATGTAGAAGGTAAATTCGTAAGACAATCCGGTGGTCGTGGTCAGTACGGTCACGTTAAACTTAAAGTTGAGCCTCTTGGTGAGGGCGGCGGATTTGTATTCGAGAACAAAATCGTTGGTGGTGTTGTTCCTAGAGAATACATTCCTGCAGTACAAAAAGGTATTGAAGAAGCTCTTGCCGGCGGTATCATCGCAGGTTACGAAGTTATCGATGTTAAAGCTACTCTATACGATGGAAGTTACCACGATGTAGATAGTAGTGAAATGGCGTTTAAAGTTGCAGGAAGTATGGCTATTAAAGACGGTGTTAAAAAAGCTGATCCTACAATTTTAGAGCCAATGATGAAAGTAGAAATCGAAGTACCTGATGAGTACCTCGGTGATGTAATAGGCGACCTTTCTGGTAGAAGAGGCCGTGTAGAAGGTATGGAAATGATTGAAGGTACAAATATTCAAAAAGTTACCGCTCTCGTTCCTCTTTCTGAAATGTTCGGTTATGCTACTGATATACGTAGTAAAACTCAAGGTCGTGGAACATTCAGTATGGAGTTCTCCAAATACGAACCTGTTCCTAACAACATTGCTGAAGAAATCATCGGTAAATGTTCAGTTTCCTAGTTTGGAACTATATATAAGACTAAAAGGAGCTATCATTACGATAGCTCCTTTTTAAATGTGAAAAAATTCTTTTGTATCTACCCTCTTACCCTCTAGCAAGGGGGAGTATTCTTTTTTGGCCTCGCCTTCCATCGGCTTTGCTGATTCGCTCGGCCCTAAAATTTTAGAGGATAAAATTTTTTATCATATGCTTAACTTACGAATGAAAAGCGATAATCCAACTCCATTGACATTAACAATTGAGGTGTATATCTAAAGCCAATGAATTTGGTCAGATATAAAGTTTATAAGCAAAGCTAATAAATAAAATATTTTATGCATAGAAAACTATTATCATGTTTATTAATAGCTCTGTTTAATATTTTGTAATATAAGTTTTATTGTATTCTATTACCCAAAAATATCTTATTTATTAACTATGATATAATATAAATGTAAACTCCGGATTTTCTTCCTGCCTTTGGCATAGATGCCAGAGTATCGTTTTATTATATCATAAATTTAACGCTTTTCAGCCAGTTGATAGGACTTATTATACGAACAAAAAGCTCCAATCAAATGCCATCAATGTCTTTGTATGGCAGCAACAATTGAGGTGTACAGCTTAAGCCAATCAATGACTTGAAGGTGAACAATAAGAGGTGGCGAATGCCACCTAAAATATCAAATTCTTCAAAATCAAAAGAACAATCGTAGTCACAGTAACCCCGGTAGCAACTTTTCGATACTTTCTCATCCTGGCCAAATCACCATAAGTACCGGTAGAAGGCTGTGCCTGCGCTACAGCAACAATTCGTTCTAAGCGATCATTTATATTATCCCCGGGTGAGGCTTGATTGAATAACTTTTGCTCTAACCTGGACAAACGTACCTCTGGTGGTTCATTAATATAAGTTGTGCCAAACATTAATTTTTCAGCTTCTGCTAAAAGATGCTCGTCAAAATGCTGATTCAATCCATAATTTTGATTCCCGGACCGCGTTACACTAAACCGCCTCTTACCTTGCGTTCCATATAAAGAACCAGAAGAGCCGGACAAATTGGGATTAGATAAAGAATAATTTTGATAATTAGAATAATTATAAGAAGAAACTATATTATTATTTTTTTTAAATAACTTATTTTTTAATCGATCAGTTCTCTCAACCAAGCTGCCGACTTGTGGCTTCTTAAATGCAGATTTCTCCAGCCTGGCTAAGCGCTTGTAAATATTATCTCTTGTGTACGTTTTATTGAATAAGCTCAATTCCATTTTATCAATTGCAGGATAATTAGTATTAGATTCCTGCTCTGAAAATTCAGGGGACAAATTGCCTGCTTCAGTGCTAGAATAACTATTTGACGAGCGGCTGCTTGGTTTTGATGTATTAAATTTAAATACTTTTCTTAAATTCTTTATTCGTGCCTTATTTGACCCTTTGGTTGTTTGCCCGAGGGTATTTAACTCAATCCTGTTGATACGAGCGTCTATAGGTTCATTTTTAAACTCCGTGCTAAAAAGCTCTTCTTCCACTTGAGAAAGAAAATCAGTATAACCCGAACCAAAAACCGGCAGGCTAATAATCATAAAAAATACAATAAGCTTTGAAATTAATTTTTTCACATCAAACTCCAGGCTTTAATTAGTAATAGTATCCTAATTATTCCACGTTTGTTAAAACTATTGACTACCCGGTTGTTTTTATTTTTTCCTAAGTATGGCTAATGCTCTCAACGGCAAAAGAGAATCAATACGAGCACCCATTAATAAATAATAATTCGAGCATTTTTTGCAAGCATTGTCCTGGTTAAAATAACAATAAAGAACTTTAGTCTCCTCGTCCTGCTGTATAGTCCTGTAATTCTCCGGTAAAAACCCGGGATAAATTAAATATAACTCTACATTGTTTATAGCTGTTTTGTTAGCATTAGCAAGTTGACGCTTTAATTGCTCTATTTCTGTTTTAGTAAAATTCTTTTTATCTTCCGGTTTTATCTGAATTGGTATATCTAAAGTCTTTTGCGAACTAACATTTTTAATATACGGAGAGATAATAACTATTTCGTCGATTATTTGCGGGTATTTTTCAACCTCTACAGTATTTAGTATTGTTGGAAACTCAGAAAAATTACACTGCTTTACGCTCGAAAATACATTAAGTTCATATTTTCTAATTATAGAAATAAATTCATCTTTAAGATTAATAATTTTTATTGGCGGCTTTTGATATTCTAAGTCATTTATTTTAATTTTTATATTTTCTTTAGGCACGTCAGCATATTTAACACCGGTCAAGATCGGCGAGCTAAAAATATTTATATTTATTTTAGTTTTTTTAAATTCATTAATATCAACTTTAAATTCAAAATCCACTCCGTTCGACTGCGTAAAAATAAGCAGGTCTACACAGGTATTTATACTCGGTTCAATTTTTAAATATGATTTTAAAAAATAAAAATAAATATTTTTAATTAAGCTAGGCATTTTGATTAACAACAAGCTCAAGAGTTTTGTTGATTCTGTTAAACGGTTCGCAAATGTCTACATAACTGCCCGCTTGCAAAATAGGGTTAATCAGCTTATCAATGTTATCAATATTATATTTTTCAGCTAATTGTATCCTTACAGGCGAGCTTAGCGAAGATATTTGAAGAAGGTATTCATTATCTTTTACTTTATTAAATTTTTGCCCCTCCAGTGCTGGAGTGTTTGTCTGGCTTAATCTAATAACCGGGATATCATCTGATTTATAATTCAAAAGATATTCATCCTGCACAAATATAGAATGCACCTTGTCTGATAGTTCAGTCACAAGGTTATCGCAAATAACATCAAGTTTAATATAGTTCTCTAACTCGTTGCCGTATAGCACCTGCTGAATCTTGGTCGGCACAACGGGATCAGTATATTTAAACTCAAGAGGAAAGCCTTTGTAGTCAGTTACTAAAATTGCCCCCGCAAAAGTATTTTGAGAAAGCAAAGAAGTTATGATATATGCAAATTTTAGATCCTCTAGGCTCATTTTTTTCTTTTTCTTGTGTTAATTTCCTTGTTGCTAAGAATTTTTCTTAACTTCATTATAGCCTGTGAATGTAGCTGACAAACTCTTGATT
This sequence comes from Candidatus Gastranaerophilales bacterium, assembly GCA_028280605.1. Lineage (GTDB taxonomy): Bacteria > Cyanobacteriota > Vampirovibrionia > Gastranaerophilales > JANQFW01 > JANQFW01. Next base: position 49,385 of record JANQLL010000205.1, on the reverse strand, counting down.
CTGAGATAGAAATAGTCTCGCCAATTTCTTTTAAAGTCATATTCTGGTGATAATAGAGCGCAAGGATTAATTTTTCCCGTTCCGGTAATTTGTTAAGAGCCATAGAAAGTTGTTTTTTAAAATCAACCTGTTCAAGTTCAGCCAAAGGATCAGTGGCTTTAGTATCTTGAATAGTATCAATAATTTCCATACTGTCAGAAGAATCAGAGCTGCCTCTGCTATCATAAATAGAGACTAAACTATTAGTTTCCATTTCTGCCATAGCAGCATCGATTTTTTCTTTAGTAGTTTCAAGCTCTTCCGCAATTTCTTGAGATGTAGGCATTCTGCCAAGCTCAATCTGAAGTTTATTTTTTGTTTGTTGAATCTTTTTAAAACGTCTCTGTGTACCCCTGGGAACCCAATCCTGACTTCTAATTCGGTCTATTATGGCTCCTCTGATTCTCAAAAGGGCATAGGTTTCAAATCTTACACCTTTACTTGGCTTAAAACGCTCTATTGCGTTAATAAGTCCTTCAACCCCATACCCTGATATGTCGTCTGTAGAGATAGTGCTTGGTAAATTCGTTCTTAACCTGCCGACGACATACTTTATCAAGTACATATATTGAACTATCAGTTTGTCTCTGACAATTTTATTATTCCTGTCTTTGTCAAGTTCAAGCCATAGCTTTTGTACTTCTTCGTCGGAAAGCTTTTTACCTTCTTTTAAGTCTTTCATGTTTGTCTTTTGCAACATTAAAGTAGATATCCTTGATCTCTTATTAATTCTTTAGGTTGTAAGATAAAACTAACCTCCTATATTAAATTGTAGTCATAAGCAATTAGAAGTCATCATTCAAAAATTGTATTGTATTATTACTGCTTTTTAATTCAATTTTGAACTTTTGTTAAGATATAAAAATTTATCTATCAACATTAATAAACTAGGGCTTTAATTTAATTAACAATAGAATGATTTTCAAAAATATACTTACTATTAAAGAGTCTGTTATAAAGCCGGATTAATTAAGAAATATTTTTTGTAAGTTTATTCTAAAGAGTAATTTGATGAGAAGTATAGAAACAGAAAATATGCATTTTTGCTAAATTAAAATCGCCTTAGTTTGTGTTAGAAATTTAAAATTTTGCTTTATTTTTAAAATTAGATTTTAAATCTTTGCATTGAATAATGTTTAGTATTATTTGAGGCGGTATTTTGCCATGTTTTTAATATGCAAATTGCAAAATTGATATAACTAAAGAGAGTAAAAAAAAGAGGAAGGCTAATTATGATCAAACAATTCAATCCACACGCAGCGCTTAATAAACAACAAAAAGCTCCAACATTTACTGCAAATTTACATGACAACGGTGTTGTGATTCTAAACCCTCAAGGAGGACTTTGTAAGGGCAATCCTCTAGCACATGCTAGTGAATTGGGAACATGCGGAGGAGGACAACTAACATTTGTAAAAAAAGCAGCGGAAGGCTTTGCACATAAAGAAAATTTTATAACAGCGCTTGTGGGGCAACAATTTTTGATTGGTAATGGACTTGGAGACCAACCCTTTGGGAAAGAATATGAAACTGAACAAGTAAAAGATGAGAATAATAAACCTTTAAAAAGTGATATAAAGTATGCAAGAGCACCATTAACAAAGGGTATGAAGTATATAGACAAAGAAGAAGTTGGTGTTGGTAAAGATGGAAAAGAAAATGTATTTTATAAAAATTTAACTCAAAAATATATGGGTCAAATACATAAAGTACTGGAAGATAACAAAATGGATGCAGCTAACATAATAGGTGGCTATATTGACGGTTATGTTGCTATCAGGCATAACAATGAAATATTAAAACAAGACGGCGAAACAAAGATGCCGCATAATGTTTGGATATTACACTCAGCAGGCGGACCCAAGTTTAAAAATATGGTTATAAAACGTGCTGACAATAATTTGGTTAATTATATTGCACAGACAAATGAAAAAAATCCGGAAGTTATAACACAGGATATTGTGTTGAAATATACAAACGAGCTGTTAGATGACCATAAGTTTGAATTTCCATCCAGAATATTAGCTGAAAAAATAGCTTTTACAGATCCTACTACCAAGGTTGTTGTTAATTCGCCACTAGAAAGAGATGAACAAATAGATGCATATCCATATAAAACAAAGATGGAGGGGGTTAACGAAATTGATACTGACAGAATTCACGTAATTCCACCCGGAGTTGATAAAAAACGATTTTCCAGAAATCCTGCAACAGAGTCTCATATAAAGAATGCCAAGGAGATTTTTAATAAGAGTTACCAAAAAGATATTCCATCAAGCCGTAAAAATCTAGACAAAGTTTTAACTGCAGGTCGTTTAGATGAGAAGAAAAATTTCCATGGTATAATTAATGCTTTTGTTGCTTCTGGTGATCTTAGGGAAAAAGCAAATCTTGTACTTGTTATCAATGGTAAAGATAATGGCATTAACTATTTAAAAATGGCACAGGGTTTAGCAAAAAGAGTTGATAAAAAAGAGATCACAGAAGAGTCTGCAATAGCTACACTTGAAGATAAAAATACTAATAAAATTTCTAACGGCAAATATTTAATGGAACTTGCTAATATAGTGAATAAGAACGAGAAAATCCTTAATGGAGTTATCACATCTGTATCTATACCTGATGGAGATGACTTTGGCGGTCTGCATATTGCATTAGGAGAAGAAGGTAAAACCGTTGGAGGACTAAACTCTACTCAAGAACCCTACGGCCTTATCCCTGCAGAACAAGGTATTGCAAATATTCCAGGTCCTGTTGCAAAATCAGCAGGTGTTTTTGCTGAGCTTAAAGATATAGTTCCGGGATTTAACCCAAATGATCCTAATGATATAGCAAAAGCATATCTTAAAACATTAGATGATAAGGAACAAATAAAAGAACCGTTAAAAATTTGGGCAGAAGGTAAGACTTGGGAAAGTTGGTGTGATAATGTGCTAAATCTAGCTCAAAAGGATGGTGATATCTCCTTTAAAGAGCTTAAAGAAAAGCATCCGGCTGTCTATTCCGAGCCCATTGACTATACATCTGAAAAATTTGTAAATAAAGGTAAAAAGATGATAATAACAGCTACCGAAGAAGAGTTAGCAAAAGGCAAAGATGGTGCATTTAAGCCCGTTTTTGAAAACGTTGAAAAGTTATTAAAGGCACAACCTTCTGTTATGGCAACCGGCTATAGCTCTATGGCTGGTGTAGCTCGTGCTACAAGTCATCCTGTTACAACAGTTGGTTAAACATTTAAATAAAATTTTATAAAATATATTAATTTAATGCAGGCTAATTATCATTTTTTAAGTGTTGATTAGTCTGTATTTTTTTTATTAATTATTATTTTAAAATTTTATTTAAAGTTTTGTTAAAAATTAAATAAAAAATGTTTTAAGAGCCTGACAATAATTCAAAAATTTGTTATGATATATATTAAGTAAATAATAAATGTATTTAATTAAGTTTTAGTTTAATTCCGGGCAAGATATTGTGAGGCTATATTGTATTGAGTAAAGAAGTTGCAAAAACTGAAGACACATGCCGAAAGGATAACGATAAATACGCATCAATCCTGTATTACAGATTGAGAAACAAAATTGTCCTATTACGCCGTTTTGCCCGGAATTGTGACCTAATGGGCTATAAAGACCGCTTACTTGAATCTATAAAAACTTCAGAAATGAAATTTGACATTGTTGGCAAAGAGTACATGCACATAATGCGCACGGGCAATTGGAGTAAATTTCTTATTCAAAAAATGGAATTTATTAACATGGGTCTTCAATCTTTTGCAATGAATATAATAGAAAGCGTAGAAAAAAGAAGAGCCGCAAAGAAATGGCATGCAAGGAAGCCAAAATCTGATAGCCCAAGTTTTAAAACAAACTCAGAAGGCTTAATAAACCTTGCAAAGAAAACATATTCATTGGTAAGTACAAAAATACCCGATGAAATAAGGGCTAAATTTTCTACACAACAGATTCATGCAGTTAACAGCCTGAACCAGCTAAACCAAAAAATACTTGAAGAAATCGATATAATAAGAGATAAATTCGATGATTGCCATAAATTTTCAAGATTATTGCCGTTAATGATGGAAAAAATGGCACGCTTAAATTTAGAACTCCCAACAGAGTTTGTAGTGCTAAGGCCCTGGTCAATCAATGAGTATGACTTATCCGAAGGAAGTCCCGAAGATATTCACTTATTCAAAAAATTGACAAATATAAGCAAAAAAATTCTCTCAGAATTAAAACAAATACACTTTAATCAAGATTTATTTACGGATAATGTTCCTGATCAGGTAAGCTACAGCAATGTAAAAGAAATCCTGCACCTGCCAATACCAAAAGATTGCTCAAATTCAGAATCCAATGATGTGCCCTATCCTCGTTATCAAGAGGGATTCTCTGATCACCCTCTGATTAGAATAATAGATGCACATAAAGAACTCCTCTATAAAATTCGCTGTGTGCGTCAGTCTCAATTTAGACTTGATAAAGTAAAGCATAACATCTGCTATAAAGATGATTATCTTGCTTTGGCACGAGACAAATATTATGATCCATACCAGGAAGACGAAATAAAGTATTTTAGTTATGAAACATGGGAAGATGAAGCGGTAACCCCTGAACAGGAGGAGCAAAGGTATAATGAGCACTTTGAGTATTACAGAGATTACAAAAATCGCGGCTATGAGCAAAGGGTAATTAATGCCCAACGTCGCAAATCACGCAAACTAATGGCTGTAGAGCGTAATAAATTTGTTGCAGAATGCTGCGAGGAGGCAAGGAAAGAAGCGCACCAGCGTAAATTGGAAGAAAAGGCGCAAAAAAATTTGAAAAAAGTTAAACAGGGGACGTATAAACTGGTTAAAGTCATCTCAAAGCTCTTGAATTCAAAGTCTTACAAAGAAACATCCGCAGTTGCGAAGGTGGCCGATGCTGCTTTAGCAGGCGATACTGATATTTTAGAAAATGATAAAAAAGAAAGCACTATAAAAGAAGATATTTTTAATGATGAAAATAATGAAAAAAATATTAATATAATAGATATAAACAGCAATAAAAAAGAAGAATTAAATAAGAAAAAGCCGCATTATTAGTGAAGATTGACGTGAAAATTAAAAATATTGATTGCAATGATAGACTTTTGCTTGGCAAAGGGGAATTTATCGTTGCTATTTTTTTAGTGAAATTTTAACTGCCACTTGATATTTTATTATGTCTTACATAGAATATACTTAATTTAGTTAAAGCAAATCTTAGGTAAAATTAAAATGAAATTAACCAGAAATGAAAACAGGTCACGACGCCGTACAATGCTTCTTCAGGAGGATTGTTAAAAGTTTAATGCTGTTTTCTTTTGGTATAATTGATAAATAGACTTAAAAAACCTCCTGTAGTGATATAGGAGGTTTTTTTATGGATAAAGAGAGTTAGAAATAGTACGCTGGAGGTTAAATGCGATGATAAAAGCCGGAATAGTAGGAGTAACAGGTTACATAGGTGAAGAACTTGCCAGGATTTTAGTGCAACATCCTGAGGTAGAAATAAAGGCTATTACATCAAAAAGTTATGCAGGACAAAGTTATAGTAATATATACAGTAACTTCAGCGGGCTATTTGATGCTGCTTGTGAAGAAGAAAACCTTGAAAAAATGGCAAAAGAGCTTGATATAATATTTTTGGCGCTGCCGCACGGACTTGCATCAAAAAAGCTTAGTAAAGATATATTAGATAAGGTCAAAGTTATAGACCTGGGCGCAGATTACAGGTTATGTTGTAAAGAAACCTATGAACAATGGTATCAAACCGATCATTGCAGCCCTGATTTATTAGAGCAAGCAGTATATGGCCTGAGTGAGCTTAAAAGAGAAGATATAAAAAATGCACAGCTTATTGCTAATCCCGGATGCTATACCACCTGTAGTATTTTAAGTTTGTATCCTTTATTAAAAGAAGATTTGATGTGTAAAAACAGTATTATAATAGATGCTAAATCAGGGGTAAGTGGTGCAGGCAGATCATTAAATGTTAGTACCCATTACACAGAGTGCAATGAGTCATTTAAAGCTTATAAAATAGCATCGCATAGGCACACCCCAGAAATTGAACAAGAATTATCTATAGCAGCTGGCGAAGATATCAGTTTAATATTTACACCTCATCTAATACCGATGAACAGGGGTATTCTTGCAACCAGCTATGCTACATTAAACGAGAACCTTAGTTATAATGATATCTTAGGTGTCTATAATAAATACTACGCCGACGAATACTTTGTAAGGATAGCAAAAGAAGGAGTATATCCAGAAACAAGATGGGTAAAAGGTTCTAACTTCTTTGATATTGGTTTCACTATAGATGAGCGAACCGGTAGAATTATTGTTATAGGATGTATTGATAACCTGGTAAAAGGTGCAGCCGGTCAAGCTGTACAAAATATGAATATTATGTTTGCCCTTGACGAAAAATTGGGCTTATCGCAGGTGCCAATATTTCCTGCTTGATCGGGTTTTACCAAGGAGGGAATAATGAAAGTCACAGAAGGAAAAGTCATCGCCCCGAATGGATTTTATGCAGTGGGTAGCCATATAGGGATAAAGAGAAAAAGAAAAGATTTAACTATCTATTATAGCAAATATGATTGCAATGCAGCGGCAGTATTCACCAGAAATGCATTAAAAGCAGCACCTTTATTGTGGAATAAAAAAATCCTTGATAGTGGTAATAAAATACGTGCAATAGTTATTAACAGTGGCAATGCTAATGCTTGCACCGGAGAGATAGGTAAAGTCCACGCACAGCAAATGGCACAAGACCTTGCAGGCTGTCTTAATTTAAATAAAGAAGAAGTTTTTGTTGCCTCAACGGGTATTATTGGTCAGGTTTTACCTATTAACTTGATTTCTAAAGGTATTCAAGATAATATACCAGCCCTGGATAATAGAGAAGAGGCTTTTAACGATGCAGCAGAAGGTATTTTAACTACTGATACATTTACTAAACAGATTACTATTGAACTTGAACTATTTGATAAGCCTGTTAAAATAGTTGGGCAAGCAAAAGGTTCTGGAATGATTCATCCTAATATGGCGACTATGCTTTCTTTTTTATTTACAGATGCCAATATTGGCTCTAGTTTATTGCAAAAAATGCTTAAAGAAAGTGTTGATGACAGTTATAATATGATTTCTGTTGATGGGGATACGAGTACAAATGATATGGTTGTACTGTTAGCTAACGGTAAGACTGATATTCCTGAAATTATGCCTGATTCTACAGAGTATGATATGTTCAAGCAGGCACTTGATAAAATCAACAGGTATCTAGCCAAGCAAATCATCAAAGATGGCGAGGGTGCAACTAAGTTTATTGAAATACACGTGCGTTCAGCAAATTCTAAAGAAGATGCCAAGAAAATGTGTAAAGCTGTTATTAACTCTAGCCTTGTGAAAACTGCGTTTTTTGGTGAGGATGCAAACTGGGGCAGGATTGTAGCAGCAATGGGCTACTCTGGTGTTAAATTTGATTTTGATAAGATTAATGTTTTATTTAAAAGTAATGCCGGTGAGATAACACTTGTTGATAATGGTAAGCCTATTGAATTTAATGAAGATAGAGCTTTAGAAATATTAGAAGAAAAAGAAATAAAAGCACAAATCGATTTAAATCAAGGTACAGCTGAGACCAAAGCTTGGGGTTGTGATTTAAGTTATGAATACGTAAAAATAAATGGCGAATATAGGTCATAAGGGAGCAAAATAATGGAAGTGATTAATAATACAATGCAAAAATATATTGAAAAGGCTAATGTGCTTATAGAGGCATTACCTTATATCAAAGAATTTTCGGGAAATATTTTTGTTATTAAGTATGGTGGCAGTGCAATGCTTGATGAGCGATTAAAACAAAAGGTCTTTCAAGATATTGTGTTATTAAAAAGAGTTGGTATATATCCTGTTATTGTACACGGGGGTGGTCCTAGTATTAATAATATGTTGCATGAAATAGGTAAGGAACCCGAATTTGTTGACGGATTAAGAATTACTGATGCTAAAACAATGGAAGTTGTTGAAATGGTTCTTTCTGGCAAGGTAAATAAAGATATTGTTTCAAATTTGCAGGTGTTAGGGGTGAATGCTGTAGGCGTAAGCGGTAAAGACGGCAATATTTTAACTGCAAAAAAGAAGTATATCAATGGTAAAGATGCAGGGCAGATAGGTGAAGTAGAAAAAGTAAATACTGACTTGATAAAGGCACTAATCGACAATGATTTTATTCCGGTAATAGCACCTGTGGGTAAAGACTGTAGCGGTAATGGCTATAATATAAATGCTGATTATGCTGCAAGTGCAATTGCCGGTGCTTTAAATGCTAATAAGCTTGTATATCTTACAGATGTTCCAGGTGTTTTAAAAGATGTAAATGATAGCGAGTCTTTAATATCAAGGATGACTATCAAAGAAGTGGCGAGTTATATTGAGCAAAAAATCATATCAGGTGGGATGATACCTAAGGTAGAGTGTTGTGTTTCTGGTGTTGAAGCTGGTGTAAAAACCGTTCATATCTTAGATGGTAGAGTTGAACACAGCTTGTTATTAGAGATATTTACTCATAAGGGAATTGGAACCCAAATAGAGAAGTAGAGGTAGAAAATGTCTGAGCAAAATTGGCTTGAACTTGGTGATAAATACGTAATGAATACATATAAGCGCTTTCCTATTACAATAGAAAGCGCAGATGGCTGCTATGTCACTGATACAAATGGTAAAAAATACCTTGATTTTGTATCTGGTATTGCTGTTAATACACTTGGTTATAATAATAAGGATTTTATTTCAAGCCTGACGGACCAAATCGGGAAATTAATCCATATTTCAAACTTATATTGGAATAAACCTCAAATAGAATTAGCTAAGTGCCTTGTTGAAAATAGTATTTTTGACAAGGTATTTTTCTGTAACAGCGGAGCGGAAGCAATTGAGGGGATTTTAAAATTATGTAGAAAATACGGTAAAAAATATAAAGGGGATGACTGTTTTGAAATTATTACTATCAAGCAATCTTTCCACGGTAGAACCTATGGGGCTATCACAGCAACAGGACAAGATAAATACCAAGAAGGTTTAACACCGCTTCTACCTGGCATAAAATATGCTGAATTTAATGATATAGAATCTTTAAAAGAGCAAGTAACTGGTAATACATGTGTGATAATTTTAGAGCCAATACAGGGTGAAGGTGGTATAAGACCTGTATCAAAAGAATATTTACAAGAAGTAAGAAAAATTTGTGATGAAAACAATATAGTTCTTGCTTATGACGAGATACAATGCGGAATGGGCAGAACAGGATATTTGTTTGCTTATGAATATTATGATGTTGCGCCTGATGTTATTGCTTTAGCAAAGGGCTTAGGTGGAGGTTGTCCAATTGGCGCAATTCTTGCGATAGAAAATGTGGCTCAGGCTTTTCAGCCAGGAGATCATGCAAGTACATTTGGCGGTAATGCTTTAGCTTGTTCGGCGGGGCTTACGGTATTAGATTTTCTTTTAAATAAAAATATATTAAAAAGTACCTGGGAAATAGGTGAATACTTAAGCGAATGCTTGCAAAACCTAAAAAAAGAAAAAAAATGTATAAAAGATATTAGAGGTGTTGGGCTTATGCAGGGTATAGAGATTGATAAGCCAGCTGCTGATGTTGTTTTGGAATGTTTAAATAATGGTCTTTTATTAGTAGGGGCTGGGTCAAATGTTATAAGGTTTGTACCGCCTTTAATAATTAATAAAGAAGAAGTTGATAAGGCAATTGCGATATTAAAAGAAACTTTATAGGAGATATGGCATGAAAGCGTATATATTATTGGAAGATGGAACAACAATAGAAGGCACGTCATTTGGTGCGCAAAAGACAGTGATGGGCGAAATTGTATTTAATACTGGCATGACTGGGTATCAAGAAGTTCTTACGGATCCATCCTATGCTGGACAGGTTGTTGTAATGACTTATCCGTTAATTGGTAATTACGGCGTGAATCTAGATGATGTACAATCTGAATCAATAAAAGTAAACGGATTTGTAGTAAAAGAATACTGTGAAATGGAAAGTAATTGGAAAAGTACCGGAAATCTTTCTGATTACTTAAAAGATAATGATATTTTTGCCATTGCAGATGTTGACACTAGAATGTTAACAAAGAAGATCCGCAAGCAAGGTACTATGAATTGTATTGTTACAACAGAAGAAATAACTGATGAGCTAATGGATAAGCTTGATAAATACAAATTTCCTGTTGATGTTGTGGCCAATGTTTCGCGTAAGCAAAAGGAAATCATCCCTGCGCCCGGTAAAAAGGTGGGTATTTTAGATTTTGGTGTAAAGTCGTATATTATTAAATATTTAAAACAATTGGGCTGCGAAATCCATATATATCCGTGGAATACATCTGCTAAAGCAATATTAAATGATAAACTGGATGCAATTTTATTCTCTAACGGTCCGGGAGATCCTAAGGATGTGCAAGAAGCTGTTGCCACTGCCGGTAATTTAATCGGGAAATTGCCAATATTTTGTATTTGTTTAGGCCATCAGATAGTTTCTCTTGCACTTGGTGCAGATACTTATAAACTTAAATTCGGTCATAGGGGTAGTAACCACCCTGTTATTGATAAAAGAAATAATAGAGTAACTATGACATCACAAAATCATGGTTATGCGGTATCTGATAAAGGTTTGCCTGATAACATTCAAGTTACACATGTTAATGTAAATGACAATACTATAGAGGGTTATAGTTGTCCTGATTTAAATATTCATTCTGTACAATTTCATCCAGAAGCTGGGCCAGGACCTGAAGATGCAAGTTATTTATTTAAAGAGTGGGTAGAGTCAATAGGAGGGGGAAAGTAAAATGCCGGTAAATAAAGAAGTTAAAAAGGTTTTGGTTGTTGGCTCGGGACCTATTATAATTGGGCAGGCTGCAGAGTTTGATTATGCCGGTACTCAGGCGTGTAAATCACTAAAAGAAGAAAATATAGAAGTAGTGCTAGTAAATAGTAACCCTGCAACTATTATGACGGATGATAATATGGCTGATAGGGTATATATACAGCCCTTAAATATTGAGGCTTTGTCTTATATTATAGATAAAGAACGTCCTGATGGATTATTACCTACGCTAGGTGGGCAAACCGGTCTTAATATTGCTGTTGAGCTTCAAGAAGCAGGAGTTTTAGATAAATATAACGTAAAGCTACTAGGTACATCACTTGACACTATCAAAAAAGCTGAGGATAGAGAGAGCTTTAAGGACTTAATGAAGGAAATAAAAGAGCCTGTGCCTAAAAGTCAAATCGTTTGTAATCTAGAAGAGGGAGAGGCTTTTGTTAAAGAAATAGGTTTTCCTGTGATTATTAGGCCAGCTTATACTCTTGGTGGTACAGGCGGTGGTATTGCTCATAATGATGAAGAATTAAAAGACATACTACATAAAGGTTTATTGCATAGTCGAATTAATCAAGTATTGTTGGAACAAAGCGTTGCTGGCTGGAAAGAGATTGAATATGAGGTAATGAGAGACTCTAATGATACCTGTATAGTTGTTTGTAATATGGAAAATCTTGATCCTGTTGGGGTTCATACCGGAGATAGTATAGTTGTTGCTCCTTCTCAAACATTGAGAGATGAAGAATACCATATGTTAAGAACTTCTGCTATTAAGATAATAAGAGCATTAGAGATCGAAGGCGGGTGTAATGTTCAATATGCACTTAATCCTGAAAGTATGGAGTATTTGGTGATTGAAGTTAACCCTAGGGTTAGTAGGTCTTCGGCGTTAGCATCAAAGGCAGCTGGTTATCCTATTGCTAAAATTGCTGCTAAAATAGCTATTGGTATGAATTTACACGAAATTCCAAACTATGTAACAAAAAAAACAATGGCATCATTTGAGCCTGCGCTTGATTATGTAGTAACAAAAATTCCTAAATGGCCTTTTGATAAGTTTTCTTATGCTAATAGAAAACTAGGAACCCAGATGAAAGCTACAGGCGAGGTAATGGCAATTGATAGAACTTTTGAAAGTTCATTCTTAAAAGCTGTAATATCTCTTGAAGGGAAAGGAAATGGGTTAAGAAGTCCTAAGTTGGAAATGCTTTCTCAGGATGAAGTTCTTGATAAGCTTCATATCTGTGATGACAAAAGAGTTTTTGTAGTGGCCGAAGCTTTAAGAAAAGGGATTTCTACCGAAGAAATATTTGATATTACTAAAATAGACCCTTGGTTTATCAATAAAATCGGTAATATAGTAAATATAGAAAATCGTTTAGAGGCAGAAGAATTAACTGTTGAGCTTCTTCATAAGGCAGAGTCGAGTGGTTTTACTGATCCTGAGATTGTTGATTTGTCGGGTGAGTCAATGGAAACCCTTGACACCCTTAGAAGAGCGCATAATTTGTACCCTGTTTATAAAATGGTAGATACCTGTGCTGCTGAATTTGAGTCTGCAACTCCTTATTATTATTCAACTTTTGAGACAGAAGATGAAAATGAAATAACTAAAAATAAAAAGATAATAGTAATCGGCTCTGGTCCAATAAGAATCGGGCAAGGGATTGAGTTTGACTATTGTTCTGTTCATGCAGCCTGGGGTATTCAAAATGCTGGATATGAATCAATTATCATAAATAATAATCCTGAAACTGTTAGTACTGATTTTGATACGGCAGATAAGTTATACTTTGAGCCTTTGTATATAGAAGATGTTTATAATGTAATAAGAAAAGAAACGCCGCAAGGGGTAATTGTTCAATTTGGTGGGCAAACAGCGATTAATCTTGCGCCAAAGCTTTTAAAAAGAGGTGTTCAGATACTTGGTACATCTGTTGAATCTATTGATGTTGCGGAAGATAGAAAAAGATTTGAAAGATTATTAAGAGAATTAAATATTAAGCAACCAAAAGGTGCAGCTGTAAATAATTTAAGAGATGCTATAGCTACTGCCAGAAATATTGGATTCCCTGTACTGGTAAGGCCTTCTTATGTTATAGGTGGTAGAGCAATGCAGGTTGTTTATGATGAAAATGGATTAAAATCTTATCTAAAAGAAGCAGCTTCGCTTTCATCTGGTCATCCTATTCTTATTGACCAGTATATTGAAGGTAAAGAAGTTGAAGTAGATGCAATTTCTGACAGGAATGATATTTTAATACCTGGAATTATGGAGCATATTGAAAGAACTGGTGTTCACTCTGGTGATAGCTTCTGTGCATATCCGACTCAAACAATATCTCAAAAGGTTTTAGATACCTTAGTTGACTATACTGCTAAGCTGGCAAAGGCTTTACAGGTTATCGGCCTCATGAATATTCAGTTTGTTGTAAAGGATGAAGAGGTTTATGTAATAGAGGTTAATCCTAGAGCCTCTCGTACTGTGCCAATACTTAGTAAAGTTACCAAAGTGCCTATGGTTGATCTTGCTATTAAAGCTATTTTAGGTGAAAATCTAGAAGATTTAGGCTATGGTACCGGATTAAAGCCTTCAAGTAATTTAGTAGCTGTTAAAGCTCCTGTATTTTCATTTCAAAAACTTAATGATGTTGATGTTGCTTTAACGCCTGAAATGAAGTCTACCGGTGAAGTGCTTGGTGTTGACAATACTTATGATAGGGCTTTAATTAAAGCATTTAAGGGAGCAGGATTTGCATTTCCTCAAAGTGGCTGCTTGCTTGTATCTTTAAAACCTGAGGCTAGGGAAGAATCTTTAAATACAATAAAAGAGTTTATTGATCTTGGATTTAAAGTAATAGCTACAAAGCATACTGGTGAATTCTATCAGCAAAAAGGGCTTGATGTTGAGCTTATTGATCGTCATGACTCACAGTTGATAGAGCAAAAGATCAAGGCAGGTGAGATTACTATGAGTCTTAATATACCGACTTTAGGTAAGAATCCAAAGCGCAGCGGCTTTAAAATTAGGGCAATTGCTGAGCAATACAAGATACCCGGCTTTACATCATTGGATACTATTAATGCTTATCTTGTAGCGCTTAAGTCTTTAAAGGATAATTCGGATTTAACCTACGAAACTATTGATTTTTATATTAATAAAAGTTTATTAAAAATAAAAAAATAAAATAAAAATATGTTAATAAACTTTAAATAAAGGTATAAGTCTTTATAATAAAGTGAATATCTAAACTAAATCGTGTATTTTACGAAAAAATTAAATTAAACTATTGATAATTAAACTATATTGCTAGTATTCTGTAATATATAAATGGCAAGAAATCTCTAGAAGGAAGGATTATATAAATGAAGAAAAAAGTGGTATTAGCTTATTCCGGCGGATTAGACACTACAGTTATTATACCCTGGTTAAAAGAAAACTATGATTATGAGGTAATCGCTGTATGTGTTGACGTTGGTCAGGGTAAAGAGACTGAAGGTTTGGAGCAAAAAGCTCTTTCAACTGGTGCTTGTAAATACTACCTTGAAGAAGTGGATGAAGAGTTTACTTCTGACTACGTATGGTCAATGTTAAAAGCTGGTGCTGTATATGAAGGTAAATATTTGCTTGGTACGTCTATTGCTCGACCTTTAATCGCTAAGAAATTAGTTGATGTTGCTTTAAAAGAAGGTGCAGAAGCAATTTGTCACGGTGCTACCGGAAAAGGTAACGATCAGGTGCGTTTTGAATTAACTATCAAAGCACTTGCGCCGCATTTAAAGATTATTGCACCTTGGAGAATATGGGGTATTCAATCTAGAGAAGACGCTATTGATTTCTGTAACAAAAGAAATATAGAAGTACCTGTTAAAAAAGGCGAAAGTTACAGTAGAGACAGAAATTTATGGCATCTTAGCCACGAAGGGCTTGAATTAGAAGATCCTTCTAATGAGCCTAATTATAATAAGCTTCTTCAGATGTCTGTTACACCTGAAAATGCACCGGATGAACCAACTTATGTAGAGCTTGAATTTGAAAAGGGTGTTCCTGTTAAAGTTAATGGCGAAGCTTTAAGCCCTGCTCAGATAGTTTATAAATTAAATGAAATCGGTGGTAAAAATGGCATTGGTACCATTGACTTATTAGAGAACAGAGTTGTCGGAATGAAGTCAAGAGGTGTGTATGAAACGCCGGGTGGGACTATCCTTTATGCAGCACATGAAGAACTTGAGCATATGTGTCTGGATAAGCAGACAATCGCTTATAAAGAAATGATTGGCATTAAATTTGCAGAGTTAACATATAGCGGTGAGTGGTTTACACCATTAAGAGAAGCTTTATCTGCATTTGTTGATGCAACACAGAGAACTGTTACAGGTACTGTAAAACTAAAACTATATAAGGGTAATATAATTACTGCGGGCTCAACGTCTAAGTATTCTTTATATAATGAAAGCTTGGCTAGTTTTACTACCGGTGAATTGTATAACCATAAAGATGCAGAAGGATTTATAAATCTGTTTGGTCTGCCGTTAAAGGTCAATGCATTAATGATGCAAGCTAACAAAGATAATATTAAGTAATTAAAAGGATGAATGCTTATGAAACTCTGGGGAGGTCGCTTTAGTAAATCTACTGCTTCAATGGTTGATGATTTTAATTCATCTATTGATGTTGACCAAAGAATGTATAAGCAAGACATTCTCGGTAGTATTGCTCACGTAGGAATGCTTGGTAAGCAGGGTATAATACCAAAACAAGATGCTGAAAGTATAAAAAAGACTTTAAAAGAAATACTTACAGATATTGAGGTCGGCAAAGTTCAATTCGATGTTCAAGCTGAGGATATTCATATGAACATTGAAAAAGAGCTTATATCCAGAATTGGTGATGTGGGTAAAAAACTGCATACAGGTCGCAGCAGAAACGATCAAGTTGCATTGGATATTAAGATTTACCTTAGAGAAGAGATTATTAATATCTCTAACCTAATAAAGGAATTGCAGGTTGTATTAAATGATACTGCCAAGCAACATAAGGAAACTATTTTGCCCGGGTATACTCATCTGCAACGAGCGCAGCCTATATCTTTTGCACATCATGTTTTGGCTTATTTTGAAATGCTTAAGCGAGATCGTGCCAGGCTTGATGATTGCTATAGCCGTATGAATGTTCTTCCCCTTGGCTCAGGAGCGTTGGCAACTACTACTTATCCTTTAGATAGAGAATATGTTGCTGATGAACTTGACTTCCCCTCTATTACTCAGAATAGTATTGATGCTGTTTCTGACAGGGATCATATTATTGAGTTATTAAGTTGTTTATCGATCTTGATGATGCACTTAAGCAGATTTTGCGAGGAAATTATCTTTTGGAGTTCGGCTGAGTTTAGCTTTATAGAGCTGGATGATGCTTATAGTACAGGTAGTAGTATTATGCCTCAGAAGAAAAATCCTGATATAGCCGAACTGGTAAGAGGAAAAACCGGGCGAGTATATGGTGATTTGATTACAATGCTTACGGTTATGAAATCTCTTCCACTTGCGTATAATAAGGACATGCAAGAAGATAAAGAAGCAGTATTTGACGCTGTTGATACAGTTAAAATGTGTTTACCTGTATTTACACAGATGATTAAGACCATGAGTGTTAAAAAAGCCAATATGTACAAGGCTGCGCAGGGCGGGTTTACTAATGCTACTGATGCGGCTGATTACCTTGTTAAAAAAGGGGTAGCGTTTAGAGATGCTCATGAAATCCTAGGTAAGCTTGTATTTTATTGTATAAAACATGATAAAACACTTGATGAACTTAGTATGGAGGAGTATAAGTCCATATCAGATGTGTTTGATAAGTCTGTTTATAAGGCTATCAGTCTTGAAGAATGTGTGAATAATCGCAATCTGCCTGGTGGACCGTCTCAAGATGCTATTCAAAAGGTTATTGAAAAAAATTCTAATTACCTATTAAAGATCATTAATAATTAAAAATTTATAATAGACTGTATAGCTTATGGTAAAATTATCTTAGTTTATAGTTAGTTTTAGTAAACAAGAATGAGCAATTTTTTAAAAGCAATAAAAAATATTATTGAAAATCCTATATTATCAATTCAAAACAATAATTCGGGCGTAAATAGGGCAAATAACATGGGTGATGCCCTTGAAAAATATATAATAGATGCCTTCGCTGAAACAATAAATGAAAAAAATGAATACCAGCGTAATGAAAAAATAGAAAAGGCTTTTTCTTACATCGGCAATCAAAATAATCCCCCAGATTGCATTCTTAAGAATGGAGATGCTATTGAAGTAAAAAAAATCCAAAGTAAATCTTCAGGATTAGCATTAAATAGTTCTTATCCTAAAAATAAGCTTTATATTGATGATACAAGAATCACTGATAACTGTCGTAAATGTGAAGACTGGCGAGAAAAAGATATAATATATGCTATAGGTTTTGTTAAGGGTAATCAATTAAAATATTTATGGCTTGTCTATGGAGATTGCTATGCAGCAAATAGAACTATTTACCAAAGAATTGCTAATACAATATCAAGTGGCTTAAATAGTATTCAAAATGTAGAATTTGCAGAAACAAATGAGCTTGGTAGGGTGAAAAAAGTTGATCCCTTAGGTATAACTAATTTAAGAATTAGGGGGATGTGGCACATAGAAAACCCTAGTAAGGTGTTCTCCTATCTTTTACAAGATGAATATCATTCTGGTTTTAAGCTGTACTGTCTAGTGCGCACTGAAAAATTTAACTCTTTTGAATTAAAGGATAAAAAAGCACTTGAACTGTTAAATTCATTAAAAATAAGTGATGTTAAAATCAAAAACCCTGATAATCCTGCTCAATTACTCGAGTGTAAATTTATGGAGTACAAAAATGTTTAAGAATAATAAAATTATAAGCTTATTTTCTGGTGCAGGTGGATTAGACAAAGGATTTGAGCTTGCAGGCTTTGATACCGTATGGGCAAATGAATATGATAAAAGTATTTGGCAAACTTTTAGATACAATTTCCCTAATACATTTTTAGACACAAGTAGTATTAGAGCTGTACTGTCTGTTAACATTCCAGAATGTATAGGAATTATAGGAGGTCCTCCTTGTCAGAGCTGGAGTGAAGCAGGAGCCTTAAGAGGCATAAATGATGAGAGGGGCAAATTGTTCTATGAATTTATAAGGGTTTTGAGAGATAAAAAGCCATTATTTTTTCTTGCAGAAAATGTTTCTGGAATGCTTGCAAAAAGACATGAATTAGCTTTAAATAATATTATTAAGCTATTTCAGGAATCTGGCTATATATTAAACTATAAGTTAATAAATGCCTCAAGTTATAATGTTCCTCAAGATCGAAAAAGAGTTATATTTGTGGGTTATAGAAAAGATTTAGAAAAAAAGTTTATTTTTCCTAGAAATTTCCTTAAGAGTTTAACGTTAAATGATGCTATTAGAGACTTAGAAGATAGTGCTATTCCTGCAAAGGAAAAAAATTATACAAATGCGAATGACTGTATCATCCCAAATCATGAGTACTTTATTGGTGGATATTCAACAATCTATATGTCAAGAAATAGAGTTAGGACTTGGGATGAACAATCTTTTACTATTCAAGCAGGAGGTCGGCATGCTCCTATTCATCCTCAAGCACCCAAAATGACATTTATTAACAAAGATAAAAGAATTTTTGCAAAAGGAAAAGAACATTTATATAGAAGGTTGTCTGTTCGAGAATGCGCAAGAATACAAACATTTCCTGATGATTTTATATTTATATATGATTATGTTGCTGATGGGTATAAAATGGTAGGAAATGCTGTACCTGTAAATTTAGCCTATGCACTTGCCCAACAGATTAAAAAAGATTTAGATTTACTAGACCAACAACATGAATCAAAAGAGTTGGCTAGTTCAATAAAGTAAGTCAGTTTTATGCCAGATAAATTCAGTAAAGAAGCTAGATCTAAAATAATGTCTAAAATAAAATCAACAACTAAGCTAGAAATTTATTTTAGAAAAGAATTATACAAACAGGGATTAAAGGGCTATAGGATTAATTATAAATTACCTGGAAAACCTGATATAGTATACCCAAAACAAAAATTAGCTGTATTTATTGATGGGGATTTTTGGCATGGGTTCAACTGGAAGGTAAAAGGAAAAATACCTCCAAAAGGATATTGGCAAAAAAAAATTCAAAAAAATATAGATAGAGACAAAAAAATTGTAGCAGAGCTAGAATCCAAAGGATGGAAAGTAATAAGGCTTTGGGAACACGAAGTTAATAAAGATTTACAGGCTTGCATTGATAAAGTAAAAAGCTTACTGGAACTGACATAATGTTAGTTCCAGTAAGCATATAAAGAAAAGAAAACTTTTTATTTCATACTTGACCCATTTAATTTTATTTTCAGTATCTCTTCTCAGTTATTGTATCAGGTCTTAACTTGTATAAGGATATTTTCTAGTCCATTAGTCCATTCTTCATTTACAGTTCAGTGTACTTTTTAATCTTTTTATTTTTCTGCTGGGCTTTTTTTATTTTTTTCTTAAGCCTGTTAACTTTTCTGACATATTTATTATCTTGTTGATAATTGCCATAAGTGCTTAGGTCTAAGTATGCATTATAGTGCTCTAGCGCATTAAAGTAGTATCTCTTTTTTTCATAAGCTTTTGCTATTAACAGTTGAGCATCGAGATTGTAAGGGTTTAAATCAAGACTTTGTCTTAGTGTATCTATTGAAGCTATTTTTTGTCCTTCGTCATAAAAAGCTTTTCCCTTGTTATATTGTAATGTAGCTTTATGTTCATTACTTCTTAATTTATCAAGATATCTTAAAGCCAATGCATTATCAGGATCTCTATTTAGTATCTTTTGGCATGCCAGTCTGGCTGAAGGATACGCTCTGTTTGATATTAGAATTTCGCTAATTTTTAACAAATCGTCTGTGTTTGATATTTGGTTAACTGCAATATCAAAGTGTTGTTGAGCTTTTTTATAATTTTTAAAGCTTAAGTGAGCTTCGCCCTTAATAACATTTGAAACCGGCTGATAAGAAGAATCTGTAATGATTTTGTTTAAATATGAACCTGCCTGAGTATCATTGTTATTTAACCTTGAAATTTTTAGCAATGCCAGATAAAGCTGCAAATTGTCAGGGGTATAAGTTATAGCTCGCTTTATCAGATTTTCTACATTTGTATAATCAATATCTGTTGATAGAGAATTGTAAGCTTTAGCATTTTGTGCTTTTTTAAAGTATGCATCAGACAATCCGTTTAGTGCAACTGCTGTATACTTGGGAGATTGCAGTGCTTCATTGTAATAATAAATGGCTTGATCTAATTTATTATTTTTTAATGATAATTCTGCTACTTTTAGTTTGCCTTCTGTAAAGTCAGGCATTAGTTTTATTAAATTTTTTAACTGGGAAATAGCAAGCTCGCCATCGCCCCTTCTTTGATATATATTAGAAAGATTCATATACGCATCAGTGTCTTCGGGTTTAATCAGAGCTGCTTTATTATATTGGGTTATTGCTGCCATCTCATTACCTTGCAGTTCATACGCACGACCTAGCATATTATGGACAGGTGCGCTGTTTTTAAACAAATATAAGGATGTATTTAAGGATTTTATGGCTTCACTGTATTTATCTTTTTTGATTAAAGCTTCACCTAGGTGATAGTGTGCTGTTGAGTTCTTTGAATTCTTAGCTATTGCTCTTCTAAATTTATTTATGGCTTCATCTGTTCTGCCATAAGCCATGTCAACTTGTCCAAGTCCATCTAAGGCCTTTGAGCTACCCGGTTCTAACTCTAAAGCTTTTTCAAAATAATATTCTGATTCCTCATAGCTTTTTAGCTGTAAAAATACTTTTGCAACGTTATAGTATGCTGTATAATAAGCGGGTGCTATTTCTATAGCTTTTTTAAAGTGTTTAAATGCTTTTTGATAGTATTTATCAAGATTTCTTCTAACTTCCATATCTGATGAGGATGTTCTTTTATAATAAACCTCTCCTAATCCGTTAAGTGCAGCTGCGTTATTAGGATTTCTTGATAATATTCTCTTGAATTCTCTCTTAGCTGCGTCCAGCTTATATTGCTCTGAATAGACCTCTCCTAAGTAGAGCCTGGCGCGTTGATCGTTCGGTCTTTTTTTCAAAATATCTAAACATTTTTGTTTTGCTGCTTTGTAATTTTTTCTTCTTATTAAGTTTTGTACAACAGAATAGTTTCTTGAAATTTTAGCATTATAAATTTTTCCGTAACTTTTTGCTTGCACTGATGGTGCGCAATAAGTCCAACCGGTAAAAACTAATGTGGTAAAAAGTACTGCTAATAATTTTTTTGAATTTATACTCATGTCTCAAACCCCTAAAATCTATCTTCTAATAAAAATATCATGATTAATTTGAAAATTTATTTTTATTAGCCAATTTTCTATTTTGCTTTTACAATCAGGTATACTTAATTGTATAATTTTATATGACAATTGGCTAACTTGTAAATGTGGAGATGGATTATTGGATAAATCGTTAATAAAACCGGAATCTCTGAAATTGCTTGATGAGTTTAAGTTATACCTTGAAGTGGAAAGAAATTTATCTATACACACTGCAAAGGCTTATACTGCTGACATAACGATCTTTTTAACCTGGACTCAAAATAGGTTGCCTCAGGATTTTACTCATAAAGATTTAAAAGAATACCTTGCTTTTATTCAAACACAAAATTATTCAAAAACAACTGTTTCAAGAAAAATTGCTGCACTGCGAACTTTTTACAGGTTTTTATATCGAGAAAAACTGGTGTCTTCAAATCCTGCCAGTAACATTAAAACACCTAAGAAAACTAAAAAACTGCCTGATTTTTTAACGGAAGATGAAGTTGATGAAATATTGGATCATATTGATATAACTACCCCGTCAGGCTATAGAAACAGAACTATTTTTGAAGTTTTATATGCTACAGGTATAAGAATTTCTGAGCTTTGCAGTCTTAACTTTGAAGATTTGAACCTGGAAAGTAACGAAATAACTGTTTTTGGTAAAGGCGGAAAAGAAAGGATTGTTTTAATAAGCAACAGAGCTAAAGAATACCTGGAGTCATATATTAAAAATATGAGGCATCAAGTATGTGGGGATAGCTATTTTACGCAATCATCACCTGTTTTTATAAATAATACGGGCTTCAGGCTTCAACAAAGGAGTATAAACAGAACTTTAAATGAATTGTCCAAAAAGTTGAATTTATCTAAAAAATTATCTCCTCACGTGTTCAGGCATAGTTTTGCTACCAAGCTTTTGGAAAAAGGTGCTGACTTGCGTATAGTTCAAGAGCTTTTAGGACATGCAAATATCAGTAATACTCAAATATATACACATGTTTCCACAGAAAGATTACGCCAAACTTACGTAAAAGCTCATCCTAGAGCGAAAATAAAAGAGGCAAATTAAATAAATGAATGCTCGTTACAAAAAATTTTTATTATCTCTTTTTATTTTTACTTTATGTTGTTTAACTATAACAGGTTGTAGCGAAAGCAATTTAAACATAAAAAAAGTAGGGTTATTCAACAAACAGCCTAGCCAGTATCGTTATAAATACATAAGTAAAGGCAGTGTGCCTTCCGGTAGCTTGTTATGGGAATATGATACCAAGGCTCAAATAAATTCAACACCTGCGGTTGACAAATGTAATGTATATATTGCTGCGCAAAATGGATGTATTTATGCTATTAATAAACGTTCCGGTGCATTGTATTGGAAAGCAGCTTTAGGAACTGCTATTTCTAAGTCATCACCAGAAATTTATTCTAATTTTATTACAATAGGTGCTGATAATGGTACTTTATTTTTGTTAGATAAATTAAGCGGCAGGGTAATTTGGCGATATAAAGCTAATGATTCTATTTTCTCTACGCCAGAGGTTAATAAAGCTAATATTTATTTTGGCTCTAGAGATAAACGCCTTTATTCCATTAACATTAATACCGGGCGGAAAAATTGGGTGTTTCCAACTTATGGTCCTATAGAGTCTTCACCTACGATTTTTAAAAATATGCTTTATTTTGGCTCTTATGATGGTAACTTATATGGGGTTAATCTTTTTAGCCCTCAAAAAAACTGGACTTTTAAAACTCAAGGCCATATAGTTTCCAGACCTGTTATATCAAATAATAGCCTTTACGTTGGCTCAACAGACAACCATATCTATGCAATCTCGTTAAAAACCTTACAACCTTTCTGGAAGAGAAAATTGCAGGGGATAGTAGCATCAACGCCGGCATGTTATAAGGGTAAGGTTTTTGTTGGTGATGGAAAGGGTTATTTTTATTCGTTAAATGCACTAGATGGAACTGTAAATTGGCAGTATAAAACAAATGGTGCAATCTTAGGCTCTGCGGCAGTTATTGATGATCATGTTTATGTTGCATCTGGTGACAAGAATTTATATTCTTTTAATGCAACAAGTGGCAATCTTATTTGGTCTTTTAATACAGGTTTTCCTTTGTTTTCTTCGCCGGTTGTTAATGATAGTATTGTGTTTATAGGTACAAAAGAGGGAGTTGTTTATGCATTCAAATAATATAACTATAATAATACCGGCTCGATTCGCTTCAACAAGGTTGCCGGGTAAGCCTTTATTAAAAGTAAACGATAAGTCTATAATTCAGTTGGTATGGGAAAAGGCTATCCAGTCAAAGTATGCCAATAAAGTTATTGTTGCAACAGATAATGAAGAGATTTATCAAACCGTTAAATCGTTTGGCGGTCTTGTCGAAAAGACCTCACCATATCATCAAAGTGGGAGTGACAGGATTGCTGAGGTTGTTAAAAATAATCCTGATATAGAAATTGCTGTTAATGTACAGGGTGACGAGCCTTTGATTACACCTGAGAGTATTGACCGTGCAGTAAAATGTTTAATTGACGATGAGAGTGCTGATATTTCTACTTTGATTAGAAAAATTGATGATAAGCCTGAAGTAAACAATCCTAATTTGGTTAAGGTTGTGACTGATGTGCGTGGTAATGCGCTTTATTTTTCCAGGTCTTGTATACCTTATGAAAGAGAGAATGTGGGTATGGATTTTTATGCTCATATTGGTTTGTATGTATATAGAAGAGAAAGCTTGCTTAATATGACGGCTTTGGTGCAGGCTGATATCGAAAAGACCGAGTGTTTGGAACAATTAAGAGCATTGTACAACGGTATGAAAATAAAAACTGCTGTAGTTGATTACAAGCCTATTGGGGTTGATACGCAGGAGGATTTGGAGAAGTTAAGAGAGATGTTGGTCGTTTAGAATATAGATATCTAAGCTCTATTTTATTAGGGGCAATTTTTATATTTAGTGTTTTTATTTAAATATATATTGTATTAAGTAATAGGGATTTGTTGAAAGGAAGCATTATAAAATGTTAGTAAATTTAGCCCCCAAAATAATTACTACTAATAAGAAACTGGGATTGCAGCAAAAGTATAATATATATTTTTCAAAAAATTCAAATATAACGAGTGTAATAGACAGTGAAATAAAAGATGATTCTGATAAGGAAATAGAAGATATTGATGACGTTAGTATCAAAGAAGGTATAAAGCTTGTAGGCAGTGGCTTTTTAAATAAGACAAAAGATTTAGTATTATCAGTTTTTAAGCAACCATTAAAAACTATTGGTGTTGTCGGCGCTACATCACTGGCTTTAGGGGCATTACCATTAATTGGCATTACATCTGCTACGGGAGCATCAGCTTTAGCTTTAGGCTTTGCAACCATAGCTGTGGGTAAAACAGTTAAAGATTCTATTAATGCGTTTAAGCATAATGAAAACAATAACTATAACGAGTTGCGGAATGATTTAAAAAACATCGGGGGTGATGGTGTTGACTTGGCTCTTACTTTGCCGTTTGTCCCAAAGGCTATAAAAGCTGTGAAAGATTATGCAAAATTTGGATCTAAGATGCATTTTAACAAAGAATTTTGGAGCGATTTAAAATCAACAAAGAATCCATTTAAGCATATTTATGCCAGCTCAAAAGCTAATTTAAAATTAAGATATGAAGAAATAACAAACGAAATGGGATTAAAGGTAAAGCCTAAGCTTGTTATAAAGAAAAATATGCCAAATAACATAGCTGGTCAATTTGAACCAGCTATAGGTGAACTATATATAAATAAATTTCATGTTAATCCAATTAGCAAAACTTTATTTAATATAGATTGTATTTACAATAAGTTTAAGGGTATAAAAACTGGAGTTAAAAGCAGTTCAACTGAAGGTTTTTTAAGACATGAGCTGGAGCATTTTAGGCAGTTTTCAGATATTGCTAGAACAAAAAATATTGGCATTGATGGACTTAAAAAACAACTTATAAGCTATCATCAGAAAAGAATGCCCAGCCTTAAAGCTGCTATAGATGAACTGAGTCCAACTATAGAGGCATTAAATAATAATAATGCTGAAGCTCTTAATCAAAAAATACTAGCAAGATTTATATATAAAGAATATAATTTTTATAAAAAAGAATATTCTTTATCTCAAAAAATTAACTCAAATCCCCAGGTTTTAAACACAAAATTTTATCAAAAAATTATAGATAGTTCAGAGCCCATTAATTCTAGTAGTTCGCAGGCTAAACGAGCTCATGAATACTTGGAGGGGTTAGCTAATAAGCTAGAAGATGGAAGAAAATTAGAAAAATTACAAAAAGATTTAATCCAAGAAGTAAAAAATAAAAAATTGGATTCTAAAGACTTTCCTAAAGTTTTTAATAATAAGCTTATTGACATATATAAAAGTAACCCCCTAGAAAAAGAAGCTTATGCAGCCCAGGACATCTACTATGACACTGTATTAAAAAACAGACCAGGCTCTATAAACGTAATATCACAAGCTCAAAGTACAACTGAAAAAAAACATGAAGCCCCCACTAAAAATCAATAAAATAATTTATATACAAGGCTACTGCAAACACTCATAATAGACAAATATAATGGATAGCTTTATAATTTTTATAGTAGGCTACAGAGATAATAAAAATGCCAAAAATTAATAAATATGATTACGAAGAGCTAGTAAGCAATCAAAACAAAGAAACCTGCGCACTAAATAATCTGCTTCTTCAAGTAGACTGGCAAGATGTGGATTTTAACAACTCCAGCTTTACAGGCGAACTTTTTGTAAAAAATAATTCCTTTACAGACTCTCAAGTCGAGCTGATTAATACCACTATAAATGTAATCCCTGAGTGGCGACGGCTGATAAATTGCCAACAGCATAATGTACATGACTATTGCTTGGCAAATCATACACTATCAGTAATAAATAAAATAAAAAAATCTCAAGAATATAAACTATTAAATAATTATAATAAATTAATAATTCTATATACCGCACTATTGCACGATATAGCAAAAAGAGAAAAAGAAGTTGATCCTGAACATCCGACAAACGGCGCAGATAAGGCATGTTCTGTTTTATACAGGTTAAATTTTGATGAAAATTTTATAAATACAGTTTATTTACTAATCAGACATCATCAAATATTCGGCTTTATGGCAATAGGTAAGCTTGAACTTGATTATAAAACTCTGGCAGTTACTTTTAAAGCTCCGATTAATCTGGATTTATTAGAATTATTATCTATTGCGGATATTAAATCCGTTAAGCACGATGAGGCATATTTTACCAAGGATATAGGCGTTAAAATTAACTCTATAAAGTCTCAAATAAAGCAATATTTGATCTGAATAAAGTAAGACTGGCTTTATCGACTCGCTAGCCTTCAGAATTTTAGCTTTAGTATGGTGGACAAATACAATGCTGTCTTTGCTCCTCAAATACTCTACCAGGCTTGCCAAATAACATTCTCATTAGTATAAAACGCTTGCTTAGCATAATTTGAGCTCCATTACTCAGGCAATACAGATTTTTAGTAGTTATATTTGCGTTATCTAGCAGGGTATTTACCTTGCCAAAAGTAACATGCAAATTTTTGGTGGCACAATCAACATTCCTGGTTATATTTCTTAAATTAATAGACGTGTATTTTAAGCTTTCCATAGTATCATCTAAGTTTTTCATAGTCATAGCCAATTCTTTAGAGGCGGTTAGTTTATCGACATTCATAGTTATTTGATCAATATTCTCAGTAAATGACTCAACATTTGTAGTGATATCTATTATATTGTCTTTGAGCTTTTTATCTTTAGTAATAGAATCAATATTTTTAGATACTTTTTCTATATTTTGAGCAGTCCTGGTTAAAGCACTTATTGTTATATTTATATTCTTACGATTTTCTTTGATTATAGAATTTATCTGATCTACAGCCTGTTCAACTTTTCTGGTAGTTTTATTAATATTTGTCATAGTCTCTGTAAAGTCACCACTAACCGTGTCGAGTGTGCCTTTTTCCAATTGTTCTTCTATAAAAGCTTCAAGGCTCGGTGCGGCTTCTGCTTGAATTACAATATTATGCCTTAACTTTTTTTTAGATGGTTTTTCTGGCAGACTTAACTGAATAAACTCTTTACCTGTGTTTTTGTTGATTTTTAATATTGCTATAATATTTCTCGGCAACTTCATAAACATAGATTTTAGCCTAAAATAAGCATACGTCTTTTTTAGATCATCGCTAAGTTTTATTTTAAATATTTTACTGATTTTATGTCCTTTAAACTCCACAATTGTGCCTTTCGGGACAATTTGAGAGTCTTTGAATTCTAGAATAATTGTAGGCTTTAGTACATATTTGAAAATATATAAAATAATCATTAGCCCTAAAAAAGCAACAGGGATCATTAAGATTACTTTTTTATATTTTTTTATGAATACAAATATTAAATTTATATATTTAAGCATAAAAAACTCCTGCATTCTTATACCGACCCTAAAATAAATATCGATTTAATAACCTGAAAAATATTTTAGAGGGAGTATACAGGATAGTTTATATAAAATTATAAAATTTTAAATTCCCCTATTTTATAGAATTAGAGCTAAAAAGCCTTATTATTTAAATAATAAAGCTTTATTTTTATTCTGGTTCAAAATTAAATTTAATATTACTCTTTTCAGAGTCTAGACTATTTTATTACCTTTGACACGCTTGAATAATCTAAAAAGTATTTTTGAGTTCGTATAATTATAATTTTGTTAATAAAAGATAGTAAATAGAAAACATACTTAAAGAAACTGCAGCAAACCACCAGATCATAACAGGATGCTGATTCTTACATATACTTAAGATTTCATCCAACATAGACATTTCTGTGTCTAAATTTGTATCAGTCATTTTCTTCATATCCAACCCCTTAATATTTTATACTGCTCATCAACTGAGCTAGTACATAACCTAATAAACTAAATTTAAATGCCGAGTTAACTAACCTTGTATAAGTATTTTTATTTATTTTAATGACAGAAGCATCATCCGGTTGGATTAGACCCTTAATTTTTAAAAAGTTTTTAATAAAAAAGCTTGTTATGATTGGCTTTTAATAAAAAATAGTATTGTTAAAATTTATTAACAAACAAAAAGATGACTAGTCTTGCTTGTTGCTTGTTTTAATTTTTATAAATTCATAAAAGTTTTGACAATATCTTGGAGAAGAATGGTTTTTATTGCTAGCTATTTTCCCCCAAATACCAAGTTTGTTATCTTTAGCATATTCTTCTGCTGCTTTGAATTTATCGTGATAGATATGATGCTTATTATCTTCTTCTTTAACAACAAAACAAATATTTTTTTTTAAATAATTATAAGTTCTTGTAGTATTATTTAAAAAGCGTCTTGAACCTATCCGATAAATCCTAATAATATTACCAGTTATGATTTTTTTAACAAATGCTGTTCCATGTATTCGATTATTTGATCTATAATAAACTTTTTGCTTGGCAAAGCGTATATTAAACATAGTTGTTGTAAAGATAAATGCCAAAAATAAAAATAATTTAAACCATCCTAAATTATTATTCATATGCGCTCCTAATTCAATGTTGTTATCTTGAATTGACATTTATTAAGTCTATGAGAAAAATTTTTTACGTCTTATGATTCAAGTATGTGATACCTTGGTTTATAGCTGATTCTAAGTCATTTAAATTGTCAAAATTCCTTTTGGGCATAGAGTGATATTTTAATGTATGCCATTTATTCTCTTATAAGATTTAATTCAGGACTATAAGGTGGTATAAAATATAAAAATATACCTTCTTCTTTCGCTTTATTAAAAAGAGTTTCATTTCTTTTATATTTTAGGCTTTTTCGGGTTCTTTTGTAGACATAACCTTCTTTTTTTTTAAATGATACCTGACGGTATCAATATGAAACTTAACACGAAATTCTTCTTCTATAGCTGTTTTGATTGAATTTTTGGTACAAGTTTCTTTTGATTCAGCTATTTCTACAATTTTATCCTTTATTTCATCCGTAACCTCTCTTGGTCTGCCAGATCTTTTTTCATCAAAAAGTCCTGCTATTCCATATTCATTATAGCTTACTGTCCATTTAGATATTGTATCTTTCCTTCTTTTCAAAGTTTTAGCTACTTCTATTCTTTTTATTCCCATATTTAAAAGTTCTATTGCGTGGGCTCTTTCTCTAACTTTAGCTATAGGATGATATTTACGCAGTGCAACTATGGTTATTTCTTCATATTCTTATAATTTTATGCCTCTCATAATAAAATACCCAATTTTTACTAACTTAATATTTTAGACGTAAATATTTTCTCTTTGTTACTTATAATGAAAGTGTTTTCATTAATAATTTTCAGCAAAATAAGGATTGTCAAATTTTATTAACAAACAGGATTATTACAAATTAATTTAATTATTTATTAGCCTACTTGATAGCTAAACGACTGTTTTATTTCGTGATCTACAAGTCGTTGAGCTGATTCGATCTCTTGATTTACAGCTTTCAATGAGTTTTGATATCTTGTTACTGCGACATCTAGCTTCTTCTCAATTTGTTTTAACTTCTGTTGTTTTGCCATCAATAGTTTTACCTCTGGCGAATCAACTTCCAGTTCACTACCAACCAAAGTCTCAAACTCCATTACGTTTTGAGATA
This sequence comes from Candidatus Gastranaerophilales bacterium, assembly GCA_028280605.1. GTDB lineage: Bacteria > Cyanobacteriota > Vampirovibrionia > Gastranaerophilales > JANQFW01 > JANQFW01. Next base: position 19,310 of record JANQLL010000205.1, on the reverse strand, counting down.
ACTGTAATTGAGTCTGCGTAATTAGCTGAATTTTATATTCCAGTTGATTCTTGTACAGCTTTAAATATATTAGCCGATCCTGACCTGTTAATAATCCCATTTTATCCTCCCCTTATTAAAAAATATTTTATATTTTTAATTTATTTATTGAAGTCTGTTGATGTTAAATCCTCCCAGAAAATTATGCGGATTATTGCCCTCTATGACTTCTTCCATTTGATTTAATCTGTACATCAAATGATTCATTCTATACTTAGCCATTTTGGATTCTTGTCTCATATTTATAAATTGTTGAATGCTCATTATCATATTATATATCATACTTTCAAAAGGTCTTGTCTTTTTAAAGTATCTAATAGTCATTGTTATAAAAGAAAGAGTATTGTATACATTCATTTTTGCTGCATCTATTACTACGTGAGCTATACTCATTTACTTTTCTCCTGAACGACAACGTGATTACACATAATCATATTACTACTTCTAATTATATAAAAACAAATTAATAGTTGAAATTTACAAAGACCAATAAATAACTTTACAAGCTTAATATTATTTTTTTTAAGATTAAATTAAAAATTTAACAAGATAGAGAGCTTTATCTTAAAAAATTAATCGTACTACGATCTTTATATGGCTTATTTAGCATTTTTTTTGCCTTTTCCATTTTTTTAGTATTTTCATATATATTTTTTCTAATTTTATATGACTTACTTTTAAAATAAAAAGAGTCATGACATATTTTAAAAAGTAGAATAATTATTTTTATAAAAGGATTATTAAAAAATAAAATAGTTTGCAATGAACGTATATAAAGTCTGAGACTAGGCTTCATGTTATATTATCTCCAATTGACTCTATAAGATTATAACATTGATTGCATTGCCTTGGAATCTCCATCAATAGATTCTTTAAGCATTTTTCTTACAATATTGCCCTGTACATCAAGCTGTTTAACTGTTGTTTCAATATTTTTAATTTTTGCTGTTAAGATAGCATCAGCATTATTTATAATTCTGCCGGTTGCCTGTTGATAAGCCCTTAGTGTTGCACCACCATAGCCGTTTAGCATATTACCTGCAAGTCCGCCAATTATACCAAACGGACCAAAATATGGTGCTACAGATGCAATCATACTACCAACACCTGCTATAATACCGGCTGTAGGTAATAAAAAAGATCGAGCACCTTTTTTTGTTGTAGCTAAACCTGTTCCCATTCCTGCTATGTTAGCTAAAGTATCACTACTAACAATAGCAGCTGCTTGACCGGTCAGACTGCCATCAATCGTATAATCATCATTTGATAAATCTGATAATTGACTTCCAATGCCATATAAAAGAGATCCTCCCAATGCACCAACTGCCATTGGAACAACATTAGCCGCTTTGCCAGTAGGAAAGCTTGGATGTTTTGATAACTCTGATAGCCCAAAAGAAGAATTGCTTAAAGGTGCCATTGAAACACCACCTGTTAAAGCAGGAGAATAATAAGAGGTTCCTGGAATATTTAATGTTTGATTGGCTCCCAAAATCGGCATGAAAGAAGAAGGAGCCATCATTTGTGCTAAATTAATTAGAAATTGAGAGGCACCACCAAAGCCTGATCCTGCAATTGCTGCACCACCAGCTGTCAAATCTCTTAGTTTATCGTATGTTTCAAACAATTCACCTTTAGCGTTAAGACCGGCCAATCCATACTTATTTGCGATTACTATCAAGTGATCGTATTTATATGCCATTTTTCCTAATTCCCTCTTCTCAATTCTAAACCCTAGTTTTGTTATTTATGCGAATGTTTTGAAAGTCATATCAATGTTTTTATCAATTACTTTGTTTACAGCATCAATTTCTGTTTGTACTGCTTGTTGTTGAGTATCAATGTTTTTTAATTCAATTTCTAATTGTCTGTCCATATCATGAAATATATTTATCTGGCTTAATAAAGCTTCTATTTCAGGTGTAGTGATATCAACGAACGGAGAGTCGCCTATTTCAGCCGAATTATATAAAGCCATTTGCTTTTCATAAAGCTGTGTGTTTATAGCTTCAGCTCTGTATGTAAGTGCCATTCTTCTTTGGTTAATATTTTGACCGCTAAATTCAAGATCACTTTTTCTTGCTGTTAATTGCAAAAAACGTCCTTGACTCGCAGCTAAACCCATGGCTTTGCCTCCGTAGTTATCATATCTCTACCTCTTAATTTATTATATCGGTTATGTTGAAAAGATTCTTTAATGGTTTGTGCTATTGATTAAATCATTTTAATATTTTTTAATATTTTCATTAGATTAGGCATACAAAATATAATCAAATTAAAATAAAAGTACTCTTTTTCAAAAAGTCCTTAAGCTTAATCTGACTAAAATTCTTCTCACTATTTATAATAATAATTTTTTGTTCGATTTCAATAAAAAAACAAATTATTTAGAAAAGTTTTTTCTTAATTCGATTATTTCTTCAACTTGCTCACTAGATAATTCATTCATTTTGCCTAGTAGTTTTGCATTTAAATAAACTTCAGCAAAATACTCGACAGTATCCATTTTATAAAAAGCACTTTTTATATCATGTGCGCCCAAAACCACTCCATGATTTGCCATTAGCACAACATCATGATTTTTAAAATAATTTGAAACTTCGTCTGCAAGCTCACTTGTAGAGGGTAGATAATATTTTGCAATAGGTATTTCACCTAGGCTAAAAATATTTTCCGCTAATATCGGAGCTGATAATGGTATGCCTGCCACTGCAAAAGCTGAACTTTTAGGGGCATGACAGTGTATGATTGAATTAATATCTGTTCTTAAATTATAAATATTCAAATGCATTTTTGTCTCGGAAGAAGGCTTATGCTTGCCGTCTATAACTTCAAAAGCATTATTTATAACAACAATATCTTCTGCTTTCATTTCTCCAAGAGGAAACCCTGAAGGTGTCATAAAAATTTTATCATTGCGTTTAATACTAATATTTCCAGAGTATCCCGGTGAATAACCCTTATCAGCGAGTTGTTTTCCTGTTTCTACAATTTGTTGTTTAATTTTTTCCATTACCTATCCTTAAAAAAAGCTTTTTTTTATTATTTTAACTCTAAAATACATAATATACAATATTAATTTATTAAATTTATTATTTAGATAGAAAAATAAATTTAAGTATAAAGGGGTAGATATGATTATAGAAATAGAAATTTTATTATTTATATATTAATGCAGGAGGTTTAATAAAAATTAATATGTCTATTTAGCCTTTTATAGGACGAGAATACAATATATTTTCTTATTTTTTCAATATGTTTAAAATAGATAAAAATAAGATATTTTATATATGTCATGTTTGATATTTCTTAAAATTTGTGCTATCTTCATATAGATATAAGGAAAAGAATACGTTATGAGATTAATAATAGCAGCAAATCGAGCTCCATATCATATAAGAAAACGAGATGGACAAGCAAAAGTAGAAAGATCTCCCGGGGGATTGGTAACAGCACTTGATCCTGTAATGAAAAAAACAAAGGGTATTTGGGTATGCTCAGGGACATTGCAATTTGAAAAACATGGATTAGAAACTCCATATGATATAGAACAAATAAAATTAACCCCAAAAGAAAATACTCACTACTATGAAGGCTTCTGCAATAGACAAATTTGGCCATTATTTCATTACTTCCTTGCTAAATACAAGCTGGAAGAGCGAGATTGGGAATTTTACAAACAGGTTAATCAGAAATTTGCGAATCAAATAGCAGAGATAGTTAAAAAAGACGATAAAATTTGGATCCAAGATTATCATTTAATGCTAGTTCCTCAAATGTTGAGAGAACTTGGTGTTAAAAATAAAATAGGATTTTTCTTGCATATACCGTTTCCTAATATAGAAAATTTCAGAGTTATTCCGAGAAGAAAAGAAATCTTGGAAGGTTTAATGCATTGTGATTTAGTAGGTTTCCATACTGAAAGTTATAAAAAACATTTTTTGGAATGCGTAGAACACTACCTAAGTGATGCTAATATTGATGATCAAAGTACAATAGAATATAAAAATACAAAAGTAAAAGCTATAAGCTTACCTATTAGTATTGATTTTAATATGTTTGACAAGACAGCAAGGTCCAGCAAAGTTATAGAAAAAGCTTTTGAGCTAAGAAATACTATAAATACAAAGGTTATCGGTCTTGGAGTTGATCGGCTTGATTATACAAAAGGTATTGTTGAAAAACTCGAAGGTATTGAGTTTTTCTTGGATAATAATCCCGAATATATAGGTGAATTTAGCTTTATACAAATAGCAGTTCCAACTAGGACTAATATTTTAGAATATAAAAAGATGAAAAAAGAGCTTGATGAGACTGTAGGACGAATTAACGGCAAATTTGCACGAGACGGCTGGAATCCTATTTCTTACATATATAATTCTGTTAATATAAAAGATTTGGTAGCTTATTATTATTGCTCTGATTTTATGTTGATTTCTGCCTTGCGAGACGGCTTAAACCTGGTAGCGAAAGAATATGTCGCTTCTCGAGTAAATAATGATGGAATGCTTATTTTAAGTGAATTTGCCGGTGCGGCTGAAGAGCTTGACACAGGTTATAGTGTCAATCCTTATGACGTACGGTCTATTTCAGAAGCTATATATAGAGCTTTTAATAATAATGATGAAGAAAAAGAAAAAATCATGGAAAAGCTTAGAGATCAGGTCAAAGTAAATAATATATTTAAATGGGTAGATGACTTCTTAGCTGAGCTTTAAACTTCTATAAAAAGTTTTCTTCCAACATAATTTGCTTGACCATTATGATAGCCTGCAAAAAATCCACCTGTTACAGGTCTGTTTTGTGCATAATATTGAGGACTGTTTTGAGACTTGATTAGCGGGTCGGCAAATGGATTATTGCCGGTAGAAGAAACATCTTGTTTGGGTGCAGAATGTTTAACATTAGCTGATTTTATAAAGCTATTTACCATATTTACTAATTGCATTTCATAAACCCCCTTATTTTATATCTGAAACCTAGTTTAATATTCTTCCCATCCTTGTTTATGAGGGGTATTTATACTTACTCAAAATAATTTATAGGCTTATACCTAAGAGTAATCTGAAACTTAACTGATGAGCAGTATAATAAATAATTTTAATAATTTTCTCTGATAAGGCATGTTTTAATTAAAACAATGTTAAGATTGTTTAAGCTTTGTATTAATTATATCGGAAATATTTTATAAAACTTAATGTTAATGAATGAATTTCATATTTATAGTTTAATTTTTTCTTTAATGAGCTTGAAAAAAAGATTAAACTATCCTAATGTGCTTGTTTCTATTTATTTTTGTGCTAAATTTAAATAGTAATAAACTTGGTTAATTAATTATTAAACAAATTAAAGGAGTAAAGTAAAATTATGCCAGTTGCTTCAATGATTGAATTACTAGAAGCTGGAGTTCATTTTGGTCATCGAACAGGTCGTTGGAATCCAAAAATGGGTCCTTTTATTTTTTGTGAAAGAAATGGTATCTATATCATTAACTTACAAAAAACAACCGAGCTTCTTGATGATGCTTATGAATTAGTTAGAGACTATGCCGCCAAAGGCAAAAACATCGTATTTGTCGGCACTAAAAAACAAGCCAGTGATATTGTTGCAGAAGAAGCAAAACGATGTGGAGCTTTTTACGTTAACAGAAGATGGTTAGGTGGTACTCTTACAAATTTTGATACGATTAGAACAAGTATTAATAAACTAAGAGAGCTTGAAGATCTTAAAGAAAGCGGTACAATGGACCGTTTGCCGAAAAAAGAAGTCGCATCGTTAACAAGACAGTTAAACAAATTAACAAAGTCTCTCGGCGGTATCAAAGAAATGAGAGGAATGCCTGATTTATTATTTGTAATAGATCAGAAACGTGAGTTAAATGCAATAAAAGAAGCTAACAAACTTGGTATTCCAATTGTGGCAATTGTTGATACCAATTGTAATCCTGAAAACATAGATTATGTAATTCCGGGTAACGATGATGCTATCAGATCTATTAAGCTTTTAACAAGCAAAATATCTGATGCTATTCTTGAAGGTAAATCCAGAAAAGAAAGTGAAGGAAAATCTGCTAACTTGCCTGAAAAATTAGAAGAAATCAGACCTGAAGATGCAGGCGTTTCTTCTGAAGAGCTAACAGTCGAAATTACAGAAGTTGAAATTCAAGAACAAACTGTAGAAGTAGCAGTATCTTCAGAAAATATCGAAAATCAGGGCGAATAAATTGGGAGGTAGTATAAAAATGTCAATTAGTGCAACACAAGTAAAAGAATTAAGAGATAAAACTGGTGCTGGCTTTATGGATGCTAAAAAAGCATTAGTAGAAGTTGGCGGTGACATAGAAAAAGCTGCTGAATTCTTAAGACAAAAAGGTATGGCATCAGCAGAAAAGAAAATGAGTAGAACTGCTGCTGAAGGTAGAGTCGGCTCATACATTCATAATGGTAAAATCGGTGTTCTTCTTGAACTTAACTGCGAAACTGACTTCGTTGCAAAAACAGAAGACTTTGAGCAGCTTGTAAAAGACATTTGTCTTCATATTGCAAGTACAGCTCCAGAGTATGTTTCAAGAGATGAGATTCCTGCTTCTGTTATAGAAGAAGAAAAAAGAATCGAAGCTGGTAAAGAAGATTTAGACGGTAAACCTGAAAATATCGTAGAGAAAATTGTTACAGGTAGAGTTGACAAAATCATGGCTGCAAAAGTATTGCTAGAGCAGGCATTTGTTAAAGACCCTAATGTTACAATTGATGAGCTAATTAAAGCTAAAATAGCTAAAATTGGTGAAAATATTTCTATCAGAAGATTTACCAGATACGTACTTGGCGAAGGTATTGAAAAGAAACAAGAAAACTTTGCTGACGAAGTTATGGATCAAATGAAGTAAGCAAATTTCATAATATAAACGTAAAAAATAGCCTCTGAGTTAATCAGGGGTTATTTTTTATCTTAAATAATGCGGGAAGAAAACCATAATCACGCCTAGTAAGGATAAAATAATGCCCCCAATCAATTTACAATGAACCATATAAGGAGCTCCAACATAACGATCTACAGCAAATGCAGCTAACCCAAAAATAACCAGATCATCAATCATAAAAAATAAGACATACAACATAATATAAAAATGATACTCAAGTAAAGAAAGGTTAGCCTGCGTTAAAACACTTGTAAAAATAGCAGGTAACGCAGCAGAGCATACAAATTCCATAGAGTTGACAATAAATGCAAGTGCAATTACCCCTAAAATGGTCATTAGTGAGATTTCTGCATTAACAAGTTTTTCAACACGCCCCATAGTCTTTTTTTTAGATTCTGAGCCACCAACTTTGCACATAACCTGACCCTTATCAAAAAAATAAACTTTTAAATCCGCAATACCAATATAAAGAGCACCACAACCAACTAAAAGCTGTAAAACTCGCAAATATCCAATATAAAGAAATACGCTTAACAGCGCAGTCATTAACAGATAATAAAGCACACCAGATGCAAAGACAAAAGAACCAACTATCAGCCAAATTTTACGTTTATCATTCAGGCTGACAATTAATGAGATTAAATAAACTAAAACCCACATGGCACAGGGATTAAAACCATCAATCAGCCCTAAAGTCACAGCTAAAATAGGTAAAGACTTCTCAAAAACATTAATTTTGCCAAACCAAGTTTCAACATGATCTGTCTTGTCCTCTTGAGTTTGCTCCAGAGTTTGCTGTTCAGTTGTTGTTAATTGCTTGTCAAAATAGTTTTTAGCAATCATAATGTCCAGCTTTTTACCGGAGGTTTTGTCATCATCATAGCCAATCATATAATCACTGCCGATAAAAAGAGTCGGTGTTGTTAATTTTTTGGTATCCAATCCATACTGCCCAAGATAACTTTTCATTAGAGTCATATCTTTAGATAAAGTTATATCGTGTCGCTTAAATTTAATATCAGGGTATTTTTTCTTTAGAACATTATCAACATATTTTTTTTCTTTAATACAACCCTTGCAAGCAGGTTGATAAAATACAACCACAGTGCGCTGTTGCTTTAAAACATTAGGTATTAAGTTTTGAGTTGTTTTTTTATTTTGAGTTTGGCTATTTGACGAGTTAACTGTTTTTTGACTAACTGATAAAAACAGCTTGTCATTGCTTTTAACCGACATAACAACAAATAAAATCAGTAAAGTCGCAATAACAATAACATTGAATTTATTAATTTTTATCCAGTTTACAAGTGTTTTGAACATTTTATAGCCAACTCAAAAAATGCTACTTTTGTTAAAATTTAACCTCATCTATCCTAAAATACAAGTGGCAAGGTGATTAGTAGCTTAGAAGAAATATTTTGTTTGAATTTTAAAGCGCTGTGAATTTTCTGTATTCATATTTTGCACAAAGGATGCATCAAGCTCTAATTTCATATTATTAATCTTTAAGAGTTTACTTTCCTCTAATGAATACTCCAAACCTAAATTATTAATGATTTGTTGGTTAGGCAGATTAGAATTTTTTCTGTTATGGGTTGTTTTTATATTTAAATTATTAGTCAAAGCTATTGAATTACTTACAGACCAGTTAGCACTAGTGGTTCTTTCCATAGTTTCATAGTTATTTCTATAAAATTTACCTTGAATAGTAAATATACTAAGCTTGTATCGACTATAGAAACTTAGTGTTTTTTGGCTAACCTCTTCATTTGCATCAGAATAATAACCGCTACCTACTTCTAAGTTGCCGAGTTTAGGTTTTTTATAGAAAGGTTTTAAAACAGCCCAGCCAGAAGATTTAAGTTCATTTATGCTCGCATTGTTTTTAAGTTCGTCACTAATGTCATAAGCAGCTACAGAGTAGTCCAAAAAGTTCCAGTTGCCACCTATTTTAACATCTATATTATCAATATAGTTTGAATATTCTGAGGTTGAGCCTATAGAATCTTTAATTTCGTCAAAAGGATAAGAGCTATCAACATTTTGAAGTTTAGAACCAACAAAAATAGTATGACGTGGCAATATTTTACTGGAAATATAAGTATTTTCCAGCATTTCTTTAGATGTAGGCTTGTCATTTACTATTTTATTAAGATTCAAGTTAGAGTGATAACCGACATAATTAGTTACTTTTCCTTTAATTAACAAATTAGAATCTGTAATATTAAAGGAATTAGTATTATTGTCCAGTTCTTTTTTTAGTTTTAACTGAATAGAGCCGTCGTGTTTTACTACATCGGTTGGTTTCTCAAATTTCAATTCGATAATTTCATTTTCATGAAGTTTTTTCTCATTGATTACTTTGATAACTTCTGTATTTATCTTTTTTAGATTTACTTTGCCGCTTGTAGAATGCTCTTGAGTAATATTATTTTCTATCAGTCCGGTATTAATACTGTTTGAGTTGTATTTTATTTCTTCTAGGTTATCTTTGCCGTATACAGAAGCCGTTGAAATCATAATAAATAATAAAAGCAGTTTAGATATTTTAGTCATAACCAGTGCTCCTATTTTCTTTTATTTTAGAGCATATGAATGTGTTTATGCAATATAATATTTGTTGTATTTAAAACTAAAAATCAAATATAAGTTGATCGCGCCTTAAATTTAAGTTATTTATACAGGTTCTCAATTAAATTTTAGATAACTCTTTTCAGAGTATAGTTTACTTTATTAGGTTTTATATAATTTATATAATCTGAAAAGTATTTTTGAGTTAGTATACTACATTAAATAACTTAATTTATATATTTTACCTGCTGAAAATTTTATAGATATTGATATATATGATATATTTTTATATAAGAAGGGTAAAAGAGGGGGGAACAATGGCTCAACAAGTGCATCAAAATATCATAGAATTAATCAATCCACAAAGGTGGAATGAATACTACACAAATAAAGAATATGATAAAATTTCTAATGATTTGATAAATATACTTATTTATTTTAAAGACCACACCTATTTTAAGCTTCACCCCAAAACATTGCACGTTATAAATCTTTATGTAGAGAGTCTTTTGTTTTATTTTTCAAAAGAAGATTTTATTTTAAACCCTTACTATGCAAGAAAATTTATAAATTTAAATATGGTAACATCCAATCTGGTAACGATGACTTATAGAAAAAATACTGATGCACAAATTAAAATGTTGATGAATCAGAATGATAATCTTTTAAAGCTTTTATCTCTTTACTCAGCAAGAAATAAAGTGAAGATACCATATTCACAGCTTTTAAACTCAGATCCTGAATTTGTTTTTCGCTGGTATATAAGTTATTTTGCAGTCGGCAATTATGCTACAAAGCATATGTATGAAAACTTAATGGAACATTTAAATAATCCTCCCACTAATTTAAAAGTTCCTGCAATGCCATATCAATCGCACGTTGCATATCAGATATGTTCATACTTTGGTGATGGTCTGGATGAAAAAATAAAATCGAAAATAAATCAGGTCATACAAGCTCAATATAAAGATGTAAAAATAAATAATACCCCTAACCCTAAAAAAGTAGCAATAATAACCAGAAGATGGAATGAGCGCACTTCTATACATAGAACATGTTATGGCTTTATAGAATCCTTAAAGAATGATTATCACTTAACACTTGTGCATTTAGGGCCAGCTTTTGACAATCTTGATACAAGTTTATTCGATGAGGTCAAGCACGTACAGATAGAAACGGACGGAGATTTAAACTTATCAGATATACAGGACAATGATTTTATGGTGGCTTATCTGCCGGATGTTGGATTAGGACCGGAAAGCGTGCACCTTGCAAATTTAAGAATTGCCCCGATCCAAATAGCCGGCTACGGTCATCCTTGCAGCACTTTTGGTTCAAATATTAACTATTTCTTAGGCGGCTACGATGTTGAAAGACCTGACTTGGCCAAGGTTAATTATTCAGAAAAACTTGTGTTGATTCCCGGTAATGCTTCTCCGCCAACTGTCCCTGCATATGAGCTTAAGCATACCCAAAATAATACTGACAAGTTTATTATTGCATGCTCCTGGGGTGGTATGAAGTTTAATTATGAGATGCTTTTAAATTTAAAAGAAATTTTAGAAAAATCTGAAAAGAAATTATTGTTTAGGTTTTTCCCCGCATCAGGGCCTTCTCGATATAATTGTTTTATCCCGTTCGAAAACGAGCTTGCTGAAGTTCTGGGTAAAGAAAACTTTGAACTTATACCAAATTCAGGGCTGGAAACCTATATGGGTTTAATCGAAGAAGCTGACATTTCAATAGATTCCTTCCCTTATGGCGGTTATAATACTGCAATTGACATGATTTATCTAAGAAAGCCCCTTGTTGCATACGAAGGAAACAAGTTTTTCAACAGAGCTGCCGCTTTATTGGTTAAAACCGTAGGATTACCTGAATTAGTCACAAGAAATAAAAAAGAATATATTAATTTAATCCTCAAGCTAATTCACGATGATGATTTTAGGATGGACTTAACTAACAGGCTAAAAGGTGTGGATTTAAACGAAAAAATATTTAACAATGTCTACGTTAAAGAATTTAAAGTAATGATTGATTATTTGATCGAAAATAATGATAAAATTAAAAATTCCAAATCCAGAGCGCCTGTAGTAATAGAAAAATTAGAAGATGCAGTATTATAGGGTTTAACTTTTATTTTTAATTAATTTTATTAAATCATAGCTTGTTGGCAATTTTTTAAATATATATGTTTTTATATACTTAAGTTATATATTTTTATATATAAAGAGAGTTGGAATCAAAGATTATACTTGAAATAAATAACTTGAGAGGTGTTCGAGCTATGTTTTGGAATTTACAGAATAATTTTTATAATCAAAATGTTCACAATTTATATTCTTTTAAAAATCCTAGTGTGCCACAAAACTACAGTCTTTTTAATGCATATAAACCATCAAATGGGCAACAATTATTTACACCACCAATACAAAATAATAATAATCAAAATCAAATTATATCAACCCCTAAAACTCCAAATAAATTCTTTCAACCTTCAATAATCAAAACCCCACAATCTTATGGCAGTCAAGTGAATACTAATGCCCAGGATGATAACAAACTAAGTCCTACCCAAAAAATATTAATAAAAAATCAAATATTTAGTGATGTAAGAGTTAACCTTTTCAATTATTACAGCAAAATCGATTCTCCAGAGAAGAAAAGGACTTTTGCGCAAGACTTTGGCAATATATTTAAAACAACATCAACAAAAGTTGACTCAATGCTTAATAATGTGACCCATGAAGATGTTGCAAAGGCTGATAAACTTGTTGATATTGACTTTATAGAACAAGTTAATAAAATGGAAAACGGAGTAGGGGTAACTCAAACTAATAAAATGAAAGATGATAACGATAACTGCTTGTTAGATATAGATTTTATTATGCAGGACAATATAAACATAAAAGGTGATAGTGTATTGCAGAATAATACTTATCATTCGGACAATCCAAGCACTGATTATGAAGTTGATATTGTTTATCAGGACAATATTATGAAAGAAGGAAATTTAATCAAACAGATAAATTCTGTTATTCAATAAGTTCAAAAGTTTTTAAATTAACATGATTATTTTGTTTTTTTAATATTAAGACATGTAAATAAAACAATAAATATAAGCAATCAGAATATAGCTAGATACTTTATATATATATAATGAATGTATAGCTTCCTGAACTTACTTCCCAACATTCCCTTCCTATTTGAAGTGTTACCCAGACAATGGGTAATTTTTTTTTGCTTTAAAAAAATAATAAAAAACTAGTTTAAAGTCGGCGTTGGCCTGTTTATTTCTATAAACATATGACCGTATATATTGTTAGCAGTATCCTCATACGTTACTTCAACTCTTCTTAAAATACAAGTAATTACCTCGTCTTCAGTTTCGTCTTCAAGGCATGTAGAAGTCGGATTAATATCATAATCGCCATCTTGAGTATAATAATCTGTAACATCAGGCAGATTACCAAGGTCAAATTCAGTCTGATGCTTCCAATCATCCAGTACTTCGTTTAAATACTGTTTTGCAAGATTGTTTACATCAATAACTCGTTGATCTCTAAGCGCAAGATAAGAAGCTTCTGTAAATGGTAAAATCATTGCCACAGCTGTTATGCCCAGAATAGTTATTGACATAATAACTTCCAGTAAAGTTAGACCTTCTCTTTTAGAGTTTTTATTAAGAACTTGATTGGATGTATCTGGGGACATTTCTCGAAACTCCTTTAATTGTCATTGTTTTATCAGTTAATTTACTTATTTTTATATCCCATTCTATACTTTTAATTAAAGCATTACTTGCAGTAGTATCAACAGCACCGATAGTACCTAGCAATACTTTGTCAGTAATTCCGTTTTCATAATTTAGAGAATAACTTAATGTGCTTTCGCTGGCTACTACATCTGTACCTAAAAGGCTTAAAACACCGTATGAATAACTAAAATCATTTACAGGGTTCGTGTTTTCAGCCCAGGTGTAAGGATACTTGGCTCTAAATTCATAAAAATCATCATCACTAATAAAAAAAGAATAGAATATATAATCACCGTTGCTGTCTTCAACTAAAAAAGCAATACTGTCATCTGTGTTAATGCTGAAACTTTTTGTATCGGTGGAAAGATATATTTCTATACCAGAAGGAAAAATATAAGATGCCATTAATATTTGAGAAGTAACCCTCTCTGTAAATATTCTGCTTTGATCAGTCATTTCTAACACTTTGCTGTTTTTAGAAGAAAATGCAAATACATTCCAGGAAAATTCTGAAATAGAAAGCATTATAACAGCCATAACAAAACAGGTTATTAGGATTTCGGATAAGCTCAATCCTTTATATGCTTTGTTTGGTATTTTTCTTGTATTAATCATAATTCACATTTCCTGTTCCAGTATTTATCGTTAATCTTTTTTGTATTCCATTGGAATACCCCACAGTTATAATACAGTTTTCCGTAATTAATTCATCATAAGAATCTATTAAAAATCCATTAATATCAAAATTTATATCATTACAACTTGATGAAATTATTACTAAATCTTCAGGAAATGTACCGTTAAATGAATCAAAAAGATTACTTTCACCGGTTAACTCAGTTCCGTCAGCAGTTACAGAAAATGAATTACTACCTTCCGGAAGATCTACAGAAACAGTAACTCCTTGATTTCGTGCATAATATCGAGATTTTTTCAAAGCATACGCTAATTGTTTACGCGCATTAACAACATCTTGCGATTGGCATGTCTCTCCTATAAAAGGAGCACCAAAGCACAGTAATATTCCTATTATAGACATAGTTACCATAAGCTCTGTTAAAGAAAAACCATTATGTCTTTGGTATGTCATATTATTCCTCGTTTATTAAAGAATTATTTTTGCTTATATTTCTTGTATTCTGCCGTACAACTCCATTACTGGAAGAAGGGAACATATCCACAAACTTAGGAGGAAGCTCGTTTAAATTTCTAAAACGCTCTTCATATGACCAGTTTCTGGTGGGAGCTTTATAATATTTTCCGTATTGCCATAAACCGGTTGCATACTTACTTCTATATAATTGTATAAAACTGCCTTTCATTGTCAGAGTTTTACCACTCCAGGATTCCAACATTCTTGGGAAATTCTCAAAACCACCGCTATACTTACCGGTTTCCGTGCCGACATTCCCGGAGATCATAGCGAAATTAAATTCGGTATTGGTTGCTGATCTTAATCCGTCAGATGATGAATCGTTTTGTGAATCCTGCCACTTATTAGATAACACTGTTACGCTATCTGCAATAATGCCGCAAGGTTGCCAGCTATCATTATCAGGGTTAGAGGATGTGTGTAAATTAAAGTCACCCTGCACGTATACCGGCACATTAGAAACAAAAGAGGTTGGAGCAGGTAAAACTGTAGCCTCGTATTTACTTGAATCTGTAGGGTCATGATCACCGTTATAAATCTTAAATCCGTTAGGGACTTTATTTGCATCACCATCGGCACCTGGCACGGCATCACTTCTTGTCATATAAATCAGGCCGTTATCAGGGTAATAACCCGAATCTTTTAGGGCATGTACATCTATTTGAGTTATTTTTGATTTTTTTTCGTTACTTTTAAATTCTCGGTTATCATAAAACTCTGTTTCGCTTAATGCGTCATTAAGGCTTGCATTAGATACAGAAACACCATTTGCTGTAATATCATAAGTTGTATTGCCACTGTTGTCTACATTAACAACTATTTTTAAATCAGCTTCATCGGCATAGTATCCATCGGGTTCAAAAGATTCCAATTTAGGGACATCAATTTCAGCCTGACCAAGGCTACTATCTTTAACAGTACCTTGCCAATTAGTACTGGCTATATCAACCCAGTCTTCTGCTGTTGAGTCATCACCAGCATCAAAAGTAACTAAACTACCGTCTTTATCTCCAGATGATATTTTAACAGTACCGCCCACTGAATCTTTATCCAGTCTTCCTCTGTAGATATCACCGCTGGAGGTTACTTTATCAGCTTGTATTGTTAAAGTATTGCCTGCATTTAAATACATATCAGAGTTAGTATGGATATCACCGGTTAATGTAAAGTTTGGACCGGGTAAGATTTCCAATTCATCTTTAAAAAATATCTGATAAGAACAGAGAGATTTTCTGATTACATAAACATTTTCTTCCATTCCTACCCATGCATCACTGTCAGAGTAGGCCACAGCTTCAACTTTAAATTTTTTAGATGTATAACTGCTATAATCAGTCCAGTCTGAACCATCTTCAAGGTAGATACTATAATCTATATGTATAGTATCGCTGTCTTCATTTTCTACATCAAAAGAATAATAATCAACACTTGTCCCGCTTGTAAAAACTTCATCGCTAAAAAGCTTTTGCGCTGCGGCAACTGCCGTATCATCTTCGTCTGTCCCTTCAAAAACAATATCAGGCTTTAACTTGGTGAGCACATCTGAATAATATTTTTCAATTTTAGATTTAGCTCTATTTAAACCGGATGCTGCTGCAAATTCCAGTTTAGATCTTTCTTTTTCTTTAATGGTTATATTAGTATCAGATGCGGTGTTGATACAAAGAGACACTCCAATCAAGATAAAAAGGGACGATAACACTGAAAATAAAAGCAGCACTGTACCGGGCTTGCTTTTGTTCTTTAAACAATATTTCATATATCACCCAAAATTTTTTTAAAAATTCATACTTAAGTATAATTATTTTAAATCTTTATTTGTAAAAAAACAACAGTTTTTTCTAATTTAATAAATAGTATTAAAAAATATTAAATTAAAAAAATAAAAAAAGAGCAAAATCAATACTTTCCACACTTGTACCCGAGAAGGGAATATAAAAATATAACCGCCCCTGTTAAAGTTCTAATGAACCAAATGGGAAAAAGGAGATAATCATGGAAAACTTAAGAGTAAACGTAGACCAAAACGAATGTATTGGTTGTGGTATTTGTGCAGAAATGTGCCCAGGTGTATTTGCGCTTGATCCTCAAGGTATATCTGATGCTAACACATCTGTAGTGAGCCCTGCTTTAACAAGTGCTGTAAGACAAGCTGCACAAGAATGTCCAACTGCTGCTATAAAGCTATATTAATTTTTTTATAATGTTAAATAATTGTGGTAAGCAATAGCAACCACACAACCCAACAATGCACCAACAATAACTTCAATTGGTGTATGGCCTAATAATTCAATCAATCTTCCAGATGGATGTGTTTTATCGTCAGAATAAACATCATCAACTATTTTATTAAGAACTGCTGCCATTCTACCGGCAGCTCTTCTTAATCCTGCTGCATCATACATAACAACCGCAGCAGAACCTAGTGCAATTGCGAATTCAATGGATCTGTATCCATTTATTAAAGCAACACTGGTTGTAAGAGCAACCACAAAAGCACTATGGCTACTTGGCATACCCCCGGTTTCAGTTAGGATTTTAAAGTTTATATTTCTATTTTGAGTATAATAAAATAGAAGTTTAAACATCTGCGCGAAGAATGCCGCTATAAACGCCGAAAGAATAATTTCCAAACCTGTATTAGCTATCATTATTACTCACCTTTGTAATTATTTCTTCTGCTATTTTTAATAATAAAGCAGAATTAATATTTTGATTTTGAATATTACTAATTGCTTCTTTACACAAAGCATTTACCCTTTTAACCGCTTTTTCCACCCCAAATACTATTGGATAAGTTGCCTTTCCTGACTGTAAATCTTTACCCGGAGTTTTGCCTATAACGTTTTGAGTTGATGTTATATCTAAAATATCATCCGCAACTTGGAACGCAATACCTATAAGTTTACCATAATTACTTAAAGCTTCAAACTTTTCTTTTGGTGCTTCTGTTATAGTTGCACCTATTTTTATAGCTGCTTCAAATAAAGCCGCTGTCTTATATTCACAAATATAATTATAATTTTTTTCATCAAACTCTTTGCCTTCAGCAATAATATCCGCAACCTGTCCGCCCACAATACCGTTAGGTCCTGATGCCTTGCTGATAATATTTATAACATTTAAAAGAGCTTCTGGCTTGATCGTTTTGGGGGTATTTTCTATTATCATTTGATAAACAAAAGAATTAAGCGCATCACCGGCAAGAATTGCTATAGCCTCTCCAAAAGCCTTATGATTTGAAGGTTTTCCTCGCCTGTAATCATCATTATCCATTGCGGGCAAATCATCGTGAATAAGACTATAGGCATGTATCATTTCTATAGCACAAGCCGAAGGAACTATTCTTTCCAGGTTATCAATGTCACAGCTTCTTGCACTTTCCAGTGCAAGTATTGGTCTTAGCCTTTTTCCTTTAAGCAAAGCTGTATATCGCATAGCTTGCCATAATTCTTTAGGTTCGCCGCAGCTTAAATATTCATCCAATTTTGCATCGATAAATTGAAGATCTTTTTCTATTAAGCTTTTTAGATCTTTACTTTTTAACAAATCTCTAATTAACCCACAACTTTTTTAGATCAAACTCAATCGTTATTATAATATGTATCATCTAAAATTGAAATAGGGTTTAATTTTTGTTTTTTATGTTTTCTGGATTTTTCCCTTGCATTGATTCCCAATTTAACAATTTTTATTTTTTCATTATCTTGAGAATCTATAATTTTAGAGTTTTCTTCAACTTTATGACCGGAAAATGTTAATTTTTGTTTATATTCTTTTGCTTCTTCCACAAATATTTTATAACTGTCATAACGAATAGGGTTTAACTCTTCCATATTCGCTTTTACATTGCATCCATCCTCATGGATATGCAAGCAGTCTGCATATTTACATTCGTTTGCCAATTTTTTAATATCTGTAAAATAGTCATCAACGTCATCCGGCAATATATTATCAAATTTTAAATAACTAAAGCCCGGAGTATCTGCTACTTCTGCAATTGCATTTTCATTATCATCAATCAGTTCAATAATTTCTGTATGTCTGGTGGTATGAGTGCCTCTTTTTGACTTATTGCTAATTTTACCGATTTTTAAGGCTAAATTAGGAGAAATCGTATTTAATAAGCTGGATTTTCCCACTCCTGATGCTCCACACAATACAGAAACTTTATCTTTTAAAGCATTTTTAAAATTTTCCACTCCCTCTTCTGACTTTGCAGAAGTAAATATTATTTTATACCCTAATGGTTCATAAATATTAAGTACTTGCTCGATTACGTCTCTATCTTTGACCAGATCAGATTTATTAATGCAAATAACAACAGGGATTTGATAAATGCCTGCGTGTGTTAAGTATCTGTTCAGTTGAATATAATCTAAAACAGGTTTTTTAACTGAACAAACGATGACAATTTGGTCTATATTGGCAATAGAAGGCCTTGGGATATAATTATTTCTGTCAAATACCTCAGTGATAACAGCTTGGTTTGTTTCATGATTAATTTCTTCCAGTTTTACTGTGTCACCAACAAAAACAGATTGCTTTTCTTTTTTTATGATTTCTCTAAGCATACACTCATAAAGCTGATTTTCAGCTTTAACGTAATAAAAGTTAGAGTGTATTTTATTTATTCGTCCTTTGATTTCCATATATTAATAAAACAAATTACCTTTCATCATATCATTATACTATATAAATAAAAAAACTTCTAAAAAATATAATTTCTTAATTTTTTAGGATTATATACTGCTCATCAATTAAATTTCAGATTACTCTTTTGAATGAGCTCATAAAAAAGTAAAATTGACCATTTAACTTTTTAACACTCCCGCTTCGCAATTCAGAGAATAGTTTATTTTATTAACTTT